>NZ_JCANNB010000013.1:0-188938 GCF_059553435.1 Micromonospora sp. PRAS1 | reverse complement strand
CAGAGATTGTCCCGGTCAATTCTGATGGCTACGCGGCGGCCCGCTCCAAGCTGGTGACTGGCTGAGCTTCCATTGGCGCGGCGTTGCTGTGCGTAGCAGTGTCGACGTCGTCGCCTGTGCTGGATCGTGGACGTTGCCGTGAGGGTTGCCGTCAAGCGAAAGCGTCAATCGATGGCCGTCGCTCAATGAGCCGAGCGGGTGCAGCGCGCCTTCGGCGTCGGCACCTCGCGCAGCGTCTCCTATCCGGCTGCGCCGTCGTTCGCCGCCGCGCTGCTGGATCGGGCGGTGATCCCCACCATTCCGGCGCCCGGCCGGGCCAGCGGTACGACTGGACGCCGGAGCGGCGCCGGCCGATCGCGGCCGGGGACCGGTTGACCGTGGTGGCCCGGCGGGCCGGGCTGAACGCCCTGATCCGCCAGGCCGCCCCACCCGAGCCCTCGCCCGAAGTGCCGGAATCCCGCGAGCCGGCAGAGTAGGCCGCTACTTGTTCATCAGCTTCAGCATCTGTTGGATCTCGCCCTGCCGGGAGGCTCGCACCCGCTCGCTGAAGGCCTTGGTGTCGGCGTTCTTACCGCCGTCCTTGACGAGGTTGGCCAGTTCCATCGCGTTGTGCTGATGGGCCAGGAAGAGGCTCAGGAACGTGCTGTCGAACTCCGCGTCCTTGACCGTCGTCAACGCCGCGATCTCGGCCGGGCCGGTGCCGGGCAGCCCACCATGATCGGCGTGCAGGTTGGGTGCGGTGTCGACCTCCGTGGGTTTGCCCCAGTCTTCGAGCCAACCCTCGATCATCGTCAGTTCGTCCTGCTCGGTGGCCTGCACCGCGCGGGCCAGCGTCTGCAACTCGGGGTCCTGCGCCCGGTCGGCCGCGGTGGCGGTCATCTGTAGGCCCTGCCGCTGGTGATGGACGAACATCTGGAGGAACATCACGTCGGTGTCGTTGTAGTCCTGGCTCGCCTTGATCTCGGCGACCGTCTCGGAGCCCGTCGTCTTGCCGGCGGCCGGGCGGGACTCTGCGTCGGGCGTGCTGCACGCGCCGAGCAGGAACGGCGCGAGCAGGGCCGCAGCTATCAGCCGGCGCCTCACAGCGGTAGCCACAACGCGAGGGTGTAGATGGAGGGCTCCCAGCTGTGCAGCGAGGTGTGGCCCTGCCGGCACTGGTAGCGCTTGCCTTCGTAGGTAACCACGTCGCCGGTCCGGTAGCTGACTCCGGCTGCCCAGGCGGCACCCTCGGCGGCCGGTGGCGGATCTGCGGCGGGCGGCGCGGCCGGCGGGGCCGCGGCCGGTGGTGCGGCGGCGGGCGGGGCTGCCGGCGGGGCGGCCGGCGGTGCCGCGGGCGGGGCGGCGGGCGGTGCTGCCGGCGGAGCTGCGGCGGGCGGGGCGCCGCCGCCGCTGACGTTCAGGTCGACGCAGTTGTAGAAGGCCATCGGGGTGTCGCCGATGTTCCAGACCGCGAGCAGCCGCTGCCGACCCGGGAACTTGCTCAGGTTGATCGTGTGGGACACGGTCGCGTCCGGCTGGGCGTTCCCACCGTCGAAGGTGGCGATCCGGGTGCCGTCGATGAAGTACTGCCAGTCGGCGGTCCGGTGCCGGGCGGTAAGCACCCAGGTGAAGGTCACCGAGCTGCCCACGTTCCGGGCCGGCCAGTTGCGGGACTCGTCGGAGAGCACCGACCACTGCGCGACTCCGCCGTCGCAGCGCTGGGAGCCCTTCGGCGCCTCGACACTCTGCGGCTCGAACTGGATCGGGCCGCAGTCCCGGACCGTGCCGGCGGCGCAGAGCGCCTGCCTGCTCGGCGGGTTGGACACGTATCCGTGGGCCTGGGCGGGGGACGGCACCGCCAGGCTCGTGGCGACCAGGCCGAGGGTGGCAAGTGGATAGGTGATCTTTCTGCGCATGGGGACTCCGGGCGACTCGATCCAGCGGTGATGGCGAGACGCTAAGCCGGAGTTCCATAAAGGAGCCTTAACGAACCCCAAAAGGATCATGAAACCCGGCGACGGCCGCTCCTGGGCTGCTCCGGAACAGCATCGGCGGGCCGAAGCAGGATGCCGACCCGGGCACCGCCGAGCGGACCGCGGCTGACCACCAGCTGGCCGCCGACGGTCTCCGCGCACCGGCGCACGATGTCCAGGCCGAGTCCGGTAGAGCCAGCCTCGCTCACGCCCCGCTGCACCGCCCTGCTCGGATCGGCGATGCCCGGCCCGGCGTCGTCCACCAACAGCCCGTCGGGCGAGATGCTGACCCGGAAGGCGGTGCCGTCCGGGGTGTGCGAGAAGACGTTGCCGAGCATCGCGTCCACCACCAGGATCAGCTCGCTGCGCGGCATCGGCAGGACCACCGGTACGTCGCCGCCCGCCACCTCCCACGGGCGCTCCTGGTCCTCGGCCAGCACCGACCAGAAAGCCAGCCGGTCGGCCAGCACCTCCACCAGGTCGGCGCTCTGGTCGCGCTGCCCATCGGTGCCGCGCCGGACGCCGCGGATGATCGCCTCCAACTCCTCGTCGAGCAGGTCACAGGCCTGCCGCATGCGATCGCCGATCGGGCCCGGGGGCATCGCCTCGGCGTCGAGGCGCAGTGCGGTAAGCGGCGTACGTAACCGGTGGGAGAGGTCGGCGGAGAGTTCGCGTTCCCGGTCCATCAGGCGTCGCAGGTCGTCGGCCATGGTGTTGAACGAGCGGGCGGCATCCTGGAGCTCACGCGGGCCCTTCGGCTCGACCCGGGCGGTCAGGTCGCCGCCGCCGAGCCGACGGGCCGAACCGGAGAGTTCCCGGGTGGCCCGTACGAGCCGGCTGCCGAGCCGGTCGGCGAGGAGCGTCGAGCCCGCGACCAGCACGATCGCCAGTGCACCGAGCACGATCCAGGCGGTCCGTACGCCGCGCCGCAACTCCGCCTCCGGCACGTACACCTCGACGATCACGGTGCGGCCGTCGGCGAGCACGGTGGGCTGGAGGTACGCCACCCCGTCGCCCGCCGGGGCCAGCGTCGGCCGGCGGTCCCGGGCGGCGGCCTGCACCTGGGCGCCGGTGACGTACGTGGTCCCGACCGGCACGAGGTCCGGCAGGTGTACGGCGAGCCGACCCGCACTGCCTGCGGTGGTGCTCGCCACCGCGTTGGTCAGCAGGGTCGGGTCGGCGTCCATGCCCAGCACGGTGACAAGCGAGGTGGCCTGCTGGCGGGCGTCGCTTACCGCCCGGTCCTCGGCGATCTGACCGGTCGCCACGGCGAGCGGCACGAGGAAGGCGAGCGCCACCATCGAGGTGATGGCGAGGGCCAACCGGTTCAGCGCCCACCTCATCGGGGGTCGACCATCATCACGCCGACGCCGCGTACGGTGCGCAGGAACCGGGGTTTCGCGGCCGTCTCCCCGAGCTTGCGGCGTAGCCAGGAGATGTGCACGTCGATTGTCTGTTCCTCGCCGATCCGGGCCTGGTGCCAGACCTCGGTCATCAGCTCACGGCGGCTGACCACCTGGCCGACCCGCTCGGCAAGGTACGCGAGCACGTCGAACTCGCGCCGGGTCAGTTGTAACGGCCGCCCGGCCAACTCGGCGAGGCGTTGCCGGGGACGGATCGTCAGCTCGCCCACTGTGATTACTTTGGCGGCCTCGTTCGTGGCGGGCCGGGCCCGCCGGAGCACCGCGTCGATCCGGGCCAGGATGTGCCCGCCGGAGAAGGGTTTGGTCACGTAGTCGTCGGCACCGGCACTGAGCAGGCTGATGATGTCGGTCTCGGAGCGGCGCGCGGTCGCCACGATCACCGGCACGTCGGAGACCGAGCGCATCATCCGCAGCGCGTCGGCACCGTCGATGTCCGGCAGGCCGAGATCGAGGATGACCAGGTCCGGCCGCTCCTCGGTGGCGATCTTCAGCGCCTCGGCGGCGCGGCCCGCTGGCCGTACAACGTGACCGGCCTCGGTCAGCGCGCGGGTGAGGGCAGCCGCGATGTTGCGGTCGTCCTCGACCAACAGGATCATCGCCATGGCGTACACCATATGGGTGAGAGAGACCGATCTCTCTGAATGAGACGATGTCCCGGTGCCGTTCTCCCGGTGGACACCGATCGTGGGGTGGTGCATCGCCACCGCGTCGAGCATCATGCTCGCGTCGATGGCGATCCTGCCCGTGCTGCGTACGCCTGCTGTGCCGGACATCCCGCTGAGCCAACTGCCGTCGGCGTCGGCGTCCAGCCTTCCGGCGCCGCTGCCCTCGTCGACGGCCGAGCCGGTGCCGGCGACGACCCGGCCGAGTCCACGCCCGACCACCTCGGCGACACCTGAAGCAGAAACGACTGCGACAAGCAGCCGACCGACGCCGAGACCGGCGCGGACCACCGCGCCGACCAGCACCGTCGAGGACGGCTGGACGGTGACCACTGGCGCCGACGGGGTTCGCAGCTACGTCCGCTCGTTCCGGGTCGAGGGCGGCCAGGCGGTGATCCGGATGACCGCCGCGGGCGTGGTGGAGCTGGTCACGGCCACCCCGGCGGACGGGTACGCGGTGCAGAAGGTGCAGAACTCACCGGAGAACATGGCCGTCTACTTCAACGAGCCGAACCACAGCTTCATCATCCATGCGCTGTGGTGGGACGACCGTCCCTTCGTGCAGGTAAGTGAGGTCGGCGGGTAACCCGGCGGGACCGGTCCGGGTGGGTCAGCGGCGGGCGGGGCGCAGCGCGTACCAGGCGGCACCGAGCGCGAGCACACCGAAGCCGGCAAGCACGTTGGCCAGCGGCAGGCTGACCGCGAGCAGCACGCAGCCGATCAGCCCGGCCACCGCGAGCGACTGCACCGGCAACCGGCGCTCCCGGTCCCGGCCGAGGGTCAGCGCCGCCGCGTTTGTGATCGCGTAGTAGACCAGCACCGTGACGCTGGAGAAGCCGATCGCCCCGCGTACGTCGGCCAGGGCGACCACCAGGATCACCACGGCGGCCACCGCCAGTTCGGCGCGGTGCGGCACCCGGTGGCGGGGGTGCACGGCGGCCAGCGGGCGGGGCAGGTCGTGGCGGCGGGCCATCGCCAGCGTGGTGCGGCCGACCCCGGCGAGCAGGGAGAGCAGCACCCCGGTCACCGCGACGGTCGCCCCCGCCCGGACCACCCACTCCAGGCCGGGCAGCCCGGCCGCGCGCACCACGTCGGCCAGGGGCGCGGCGGAGGCGGCCAGCCGGTCGGCACCGAGCACGCCGACGGCGACAAACGCCAGCGTCAGGTAGATCGCCAGTACGATGCCGAGCGCCAGCGGGATCGCCCGGGGGATGGTGCGTTTCGGGTCGCGCACCTCCTCGCCGAGGGTGGCCACCCGGGCGTACCCGGCGAAGGCGAAGAAGAGCAGGCCGGCGGCGGTGAGCACGCCCCGACCGACGGACTCGGACCCGGCCAGCCGGTCCAGCTGGACGTGCCCGGCGCCGGTCAGCGCGATCAGGGCGAGCACGGCGAGCACCAGGACCACCAGGACCCGGGTCGCGGCGGCGGTCTTGCCGATGCCGCGCAGGTTCACCGCGGTCACCGCCAGCACCGCCAGCACCGCGACCACCCGGGCCTGCCCCGGCCAGAGGTACGCCCCGATGGTAAGCGCCATCGCCGCGCAACTGGCCGTCTTGCCGACCACGAAGCCCCAGCCGGCGAGGAAGCCGGCGAACGGGTTGAGTCGCTCCCGGCCGTACACGTAGCTGCCGCCGGACTCGGGGTAGCGGGCCGCCAGCCGGGCCGAGCTTGTCGCGTTGCAATAGGCGACGAAACCGGCCACCGCCACCGCGACAAGCAACCCGGTCCCGCCGGCCGCCGCCGCGGCCGGGGCGAAGACCACGAAGATGCCCGCGCCGAGCATCGACCCCAGACCGATGACCACCGCATCCGGTACGCCCAACCGGCGGGCGAGTTGATCCACGGGTGGCAGCCTAGGTGGGCGGGGAGGATGACCGCGACCATCCTCCGGTTGTCGGACTTCCAAGTTAGTGTGGAAGTCGTGTCGGCAGTCTATGAAGAGCTTCCGTTCAGCGAGTTCCTGCATCGCCCCGCAGCCGCAGCCGAGCGGCTCGGTCAGGTGCGGGCCCTTCGGCTGCGTCGTCGGGGCGCAGACGACCTGGCCCTGACCTCCGCCGACCAGATGGAACGGGACGCGGTGGTCATCGACTTCACTGCGCGGCTGCTGGCCGGCCTGGTCCGGTCGGAGTCGACCGACGTCGTTCATCGGGTGCTCGGTGAGGCGCTGCCCTGGGTGGCCTTCCTCCCCCCGGAGGACGTGACGGAACTGCTGCGTGAACTGGTCGCGGTCGCCCAGGGGGCGGCCTCGTTGGAGAATCTGTCGCCGGTCGCTGTCCTGTTGGCGCAGTGGCGACACACCGCCGAGATCTACGCGGACCCGGTGTTGTGGGAGCGGGTGACCCGCGAACCGGCGGGCGATCTTGGACCGGTGCCGGCACCGGGTTCGGACCGGTGAGTCCCAAACGAGGCGACCGCGCGGCACCACCGGCGCTACCGGGCGAATTCGACCTGCGCTTCGCGGACTCGGCGGCCGCCGACGGCTGGGAACACCTCGTTCGGCAGGCGCCAGGCAATCTACGGCGCGCCTTTGAAACCTTGCGGCGGGACCCGCGCTCGCGTACCTCGCCGGAGCGGCAGCACCGCCTCAAGGGGTCACTCGCCTCGGCCAGTTGGAAGGGGCAGGAATTGGAGCGTTGGCAGTACGAGGTGACCAGCGGAGGCCGGATCTGGTACCTCATAGATGACGAGCGCCGTACGGTCTGGCTCACGTACGTCGGTACCGGCCACCCCCGAGAGACGGAGTGACCTCCGACGGCCAATCGCGGGTTGGGCGCACGTACCAACCGGCGGCCAGTTGATCCACGCGGCAGCCTAGGTGGGCGGAGTGAACGATCCGTTCCACCGCCTCAGCCCGCCGGGTAGTGGCAGATCGTCCCAGGGCACCCGGTGCAGCGCCCGGTCCAGCAGCAGCCCGAGCAGCAGGGCGGCCAGCCCGTCGGTGAGCCAGTGGAAGTTCAGGTAGGTGGTGGTGACCAGCAGGATTGCCGGTGGCGCGTACCGAACCAACCGGTAGAGCCCCACCGGCAGCCGGCCGCCGGTCAGGGCGGCCAGCAGCAGGGCGATCACGCCGTACCAGACGATCGCGTTGGCCACGTGCCCTGACGGGTACGACATCGAGTAGGCGTCCGACGGCAACTGGTTGAAGATCAGCACCGCCTCGTCGAGCGGCAGGAACGGCTCCTTCACCGACGCGGTGGGCGCGGCCCGGTCAGTCCAGAGCTTCAGCGGGCCGATGGTCAGCGTGGTGATCAGGAACGCGCCGACGACAAGCAGGAACGGCCGGACCGTACGCCGACGCCAGGCCACCGCCACCGCCAGCCCGCCGGAGAGCGGCAGCAACAGCCCGCCGCCCTGCCCGAGCAGGTTGAACGCCCGGGCGGTCCAGTACAGCGGGGCGGGGGCGTGCGCGAAGGCCCATTCGCTGACGGCCAGGTCGAGGCGGAGCAGATGGCCGGCGGCGAGCAGGGCGGTAAGCGCCGCGAACCCGGCGAGCAGCAGGGCGTCGAGCCACCAGCCCGCCAGCCGGACCGGGGCCGGGCGCAGTCTGCGGCGTACCGTCGTCGTTTCCCGCACCCCGATCACGCTACCGGTCGGCACCGGCCGGGCCAGCGCGGTGCTCCGTTGGGCGCTGGTGCGGAGGCCGGTCGGGCGGGATGCGGTGGCGGTGGATGTGGGGCGAGCCACCTGGAGAAGCGGTCCGGCGGCGAAGTTGTCACACTTGGGAACGTGCGGATCACTTCGGCTCTCGTCGACCCGGCGCTGCTCGACCTACCCTGGTCGACACCGCTGGAGGAGTGGCCGGCCGAACACCTGGTCGCCCTGCCGCAGGGCATCTCCCGGCACGTGGTGCGCTTCGTGCAGCTGGGCGGGTACGTCTACGCGGTCAAGGAGACCGGCGAGCGGGTGGCTGAGCGGGAGTACGACCTGCTGCGTGCCCTGGAACGGATCGACTTCCCGTCGGTGCGCGCGGTGGCGATCGTCGCCGACCGGGAGTCCGACACCGGCGAGCCGCTCGACCCGGTGCTGATCACCCGGCACCTCCAGTTCTCCCTGCCCTACCGGGCGCTCTTCTCCCACACGCTGCGCCCGGAGACGATGGGCCGGCTGCTCGACGCGCTCGCCGCGCTGCTGGTCCGGATGCACCTGACCGGCTTCTTCTGGGGCGACTGTTCGCTCTCCAACACCCTGTTCCGGCGGGACGCCGGCGCCTTTGCCGCGTACCTGGTCGACGCCGAGACCGGGGCGCTGCGCAACCTGCTCTCCAACGGTCAGCGTGGCGAGGACCTGGAGATCGCCCGGGTCAACATCTTCGGCGAGGCGCTGGACCTCCAGGCCGCCGGCCTGCTGCACGAGTCGATCGACCCCGAGGTGGTCTGCGAGGAGGTCGTGCAGCGCTACGAGCGCCTCTGGCACGAGATCACCTACGAGCAGCAAATCGAGCGGGACGCGCGGCACGACATCGAGGGACGCATCCGCCGCCTCAACGAGCTGGGGTTCGACGTGGCCGAGGTGGCCATGTCGACGATCGACAACGGGCGGTACCTGGTCCGCCCGAAGGTGGTCGACGCCGGTTACCACCACCGGCGACTGATCCGGCTGACCGGCCTGGACGCCGAGGAGAACCAGGCCCGCAAGCTGCTCAACGACCTCGACGCGTACCGGGCGGAGAGCGACCTGGTGGACGAGCAGCAGGCCGCCCACCGCTGGCTCACCGAGGTCTTCGAGCCGGTGGTCCGGGCGGTACCGGCACACCTGCGGCGCAAGCTGGAGCCGCAGGAGCTGTTCGCCCAGATCATCGAGCACAAGTGGCTGCTCTCCGAGCGGGCCGGTCGGGACGTCGGGATGCGCCAGGCGGTGCAGTCGTACCTGGCCGACGTGCTTGTGCACCGCCCCGACGAGCAGGCCGTCCTCGGCGTCGAGATGTCGAACAGCTGATCGGCCGCCAGGTCACCGCCCCCGGCGGCCGGCCCGGATCACTCCACCTACCGGTTGGCGCGGGTCACTCCACCCACCGGCCGGCGCGCATCACCTGCACCACGTTCAGGTCGTCGTCGAGCACCACCAGATCGGCGCGCAGACCGGCCTGGAGGGCACCGACCTGGTCACCGATCCCGACGGCCAGGGCCGGGGTGGTGGAGACCATGCGTACCGCGTCGGGCACCGACATGCCGACGGCGACCGCGTGGCGCAGCGCCGCGTCCATGGTGAGGGTGCTGCCGGCGATCGCGCCGTCGCGGGCGAGCCGGGCCACCCCGTCGGCAACGGTCACCGCCTGACCGCCCAGCTCGTACTCGCCGTCCGGCATTCCGGCGGCGGCCATCGCGTCGGTGACCAGCGCGCACCGCTCCGCGCCGGCGGTCGCGACGGCGAAGGTGAGGGTGCCCTCGTGCAGGTGCACCCCGTCCGCGATCAACTCGCAGAACACGTTCGGCGCGGTCAACAGCGCCACCGCCGGCCCCGGGTCCCGGTGGTGCACCGGGCGCATCCCGTTGAACAGGTGGGTGCCCACGCTGGCGCCCGCCGTGATGGCGGCGCAGGTCTGCTCGTACGTGGCGTCGGTGTGACCGACCGCGACCACCACCCCCTGCTCGGTGAGCAGGCCGATGGCCTCGATCGCGCCGGCCCGCTCGGGAGCGAGGGTGACCATCCGGACCGACCCCTCACCGAGCTTGAGCAGCTCGGTCAGCTCGTCGGTGGAGGGGTCGCGGAGGAACTCCGGGTTCTGTGCGCCGCACCGCGCGGCGGAGAGGTACGGCCCCTCGAAGTGGATGCCGGCCAGCACTCCCTCGCGGACCAGCGGGGCGAAGGCCGTGGTGGCCGAGCGCATCAGCTCGAAGGGCGCGCTGACCAGGCTGGCCAGCATGCTTGTGGTGCCGTGGCCCAGGTGGAACCGGGCGGCGGCGCGGGCGGAGTCGGCGTCGCCGGTGGTGAAGGTGTGCCCACCCCCGCCGTGGGTGTGCATGTCCACGAAGCCGGGCACGATCCAGTGGCCGTCGCGGATCGACGGAAATTCGGCGACGGCGCTGATCCGGTCGCCCCTGACCTCGACGCAGCCCTGTCGGATCACCCCGGTCGGGGTCACCACCTTGCCGTTCACCCGAAGGGTCATCTCGTCTCCAGCTGGTCGAGGGCGAGCAGGGCGGCGCCGAGGCATCCGGCCTCGTCGCCGAGGGCGGCCGGGACCAGTCGTGGCTCCCGGTGAAAGGTCAGGCGGTCCCGCAACGCGGTCCGCAGCGGGTCGAACAACCCGGCGCCGGCCTGGGCGAGGCCGCCGCCCAGCACGATCGTCTCCACGTCGAAGAGCGCCTGGCCGGTGGCGAGGCCGTCGGCGAGCGCCGCTACCGCCTCTCGCCAGACCTGGTTGGCGACCTCCTCGCCGGCCGCCGCCCGGGCGGCCACCTGGGCGGCGGTCACCATGGTCCGCCCCGGGACCGCTCCGGCGGCGGACCCATCGTCCGATGTGGTGCCGGCGATTCCGCTGGTGGGGGTGGTGACGGTGAGTTCGGCGTAGCGGCGGGCGACGGCCGAGGCGGAGGCGACCGCCTCCAGGCAGCCCGTCCGCCCGCAACCGCAGACCGGCCCGTCCGGGCGGACCAGGACGTGACCGAGTTCCCCGGCGGCGCCGTGCGCACCGGTGGCGGCCGAGCCGGCCACCACGTGCGCGGCGGCGATGCCGGTGCCGATCGCCACGAAGAGCACGTGCCCGGCGTCGCGACCGGCGCCCAGCCGCGCCTCGGCGAGGCCACCGGCGCGCACGTCGTGGCCGAGCGCCGTGGGCAGGCCGAGCCGCGCGAACGCCAGCTCACGCAGGGGTACGTCCCGGAAGCCGACGTTCGCCGACCAGACCGCGACGCCGCGTGTCTCGTCCACGACGCCCGGCACCACGATGCCGAGCGCGATCGGGTCGAGCCCGTCCGCGCGCGCCTTGCCGGCCAGTCCTTCGGCGACGGTCAGGATGGTCTCGACCACGGCCTCGGGACCGCGGCCGGCGTCGGTGGGGTGCCGTTCGGCGTGCCGCACGGCACCGTCCGGGCCGATAAGCGCGCACTTCATCCCGGTGCCGCCCACGTCCAGCGCGACGGCCACCTGCCCGCCACTCACCAGCGCGTCCCCTGCGGCGTGCCCCGCCGCGAACAGCTCCTGGCGCGGAAGCGCCCCTCCGGGGGCAGATTCGTACCGGTATCTCCTGGCGAGGAACTCACGTGAGCACCACGGAGCGGCTCAGGTGCCGGGGTGCGTCCGGGTCGAGCCCGCGACTGGTCGCCAGGGCGACGGCGAAGCGCTGCGCCAGGATCAGGTCGGCCATCGGGTCGACCGGGGTGCGTCCGGCGGCCCACCGGCCCAGCACGGTGCGGACCCCGTGGGTGCGGCTGTGGGCGAACGCGGCACCGGTGGCGGCGACGTCCTCGGGTAGCCCGTCGGGCAGTTCGCCGAAGGCCCAGACCAGCCGGCCGGGAGCGGCCACGGAGATCGGGCCGTGCCGGTAGTCCATCGCCGGGTACGCCTCGGCCCAGAACGTGGCCGCCTCGCGGCACTTCAGCGCCGCCTCCTGGGCCAGCCCGATCGTCCAGCACCGGCCGAGGAAGGTGACCTGCTCGATCAGGCCCGGGTCGATCGGCAGCGGGGCCCGCACGGCGACCTCCGCGTCGGCGACGAGTGCGGTGATGTTGTCGCCGAGGTGGGCGCGGAGCAGGGCCAGCACGGTGGTGGCGAACCGGGTCTGCACCACCGAACGCTCGTCGGCGAAGGGCAGGGTGACGGCGGCGTCCGCGACACTCACCGCAGCTGAGTCGGGGTCGCCGACCAGCACCGTGGTCGGGGTCCGCCCACGCAGCGCGGTGAGCAGGTCCAGTACCTCGGTCGTGGTGCCGGAGCGGGTGATCGCCAGCAGCCGGTCGTAGCGGCGGCCGGCGGGAAACTCGCTGGCCTGGAAGGCGTCCGTCTCGCCCTGGCCGGCGGCTTCCCGGCGGGCCGCGTATGCCGTCGCCATGAACCAGGACGTGCCGCAGCCGACGACGGCGACCCGTTCGCCGGGGCGGGGCAGCCGGTCGAGCACCGAGGGTGCGACTTCCGCTGCTTGGCGCCAGCAGTCCGGCTGGCTCGCGATCTCCGCGTGGACGTACGCCATGAGAACTCCTCGCCGGGCGGGCCGTTGCGCAATACGGCTCGTTAGTCCCATCTTTCGCGCGTCATTCTGCGTGAAACCGGGTGGAAATAGCAACCGCAGGCGCGATCGCGCAGCGAGAGGTTTTGCCTGATCCTAGTTTCGAGCACTAGTGTGCACGCAACCAATCACCGTACGTGCAGACACGGAGGCCCCGGGGTGGACCGTTACGCGAGGTGGAACGCCCTGCTCGAAATGCTCACCGACTCCGGTCGGGTCACCGTCGAGGAAGCCGCCGAGCGGCTGGACGTCTCCCAGGCCACCATCCGCCGGGACTTCGACCAGCTCGCCCAACAGCAGATGATCACGCGTACCCGGGGTGGCGCGGTCGCCAACGGCGTCTCGTACGACCTGCCGCTGCGGTACAAGACGGCCAAGCGCTCCGCCGAGAAGCAACGGATCGGTGCCGCCGCGGCGGCCCTGGTCTCACCCGGCACGGTGGTCGGTCTCAACGGCGGCACCACCAGCACCGAGGTGGCCCGGGCGCTGGCCGTTCGCCCGGACCTCAACACCAGCGCCGAGGGCGCCCAGCTCACCGTGGTCACCAACGCGCTGAACATCGCCAACGAGCTGCTGGTCCGCTCCCGGATGAAGGTCGTGGTGGCCGGCGGGGTGGTGCGACCCAAGTCGTTCGAGCTGGTCGGGCCGTTGGGCGGGGCGCTGCTGCGCGAGGTCACCCTGGACGTGGCGCTGCTCGGCGTGGACGCGATCGACCCACAGCTCGGCGCCGCCGCCCATCACGAGGGCGAGGCGGCGATGAACAACCTCATGGTCGCCCGGGCCAAACGAGTGGTGATCATCGCCGATTCGTCCAAACTGGGCGGTCACGCCTTCGCCCGGATCTGCCCCGTCGAGCGGGTCGAGACGCTGGTCACCGATTCGGGCGCCGCGCCCGAACTGGTCGCCGCCTTCCGCGCCGCAGGCGTCCACGTCATCTCCGCCTGAGGCGCGCGGAACGGCCCGCTCCGACCCTGCGTCTGACAGTTCGGCTACCCGTTGCGGCGCGTCGATGCATACCGGGTATTGCCTTCCTTTGCATACCGCGTATGGTGTCGTCGTCGCCCACACACCAACGGGGGAGGTGCAGCTTGCCAGCTGTCCTGGAAATCGAAGGTCTACGAAAGACGTACCGCAGCCGACGACGCGGGACCCGCAACGCCCTGGACGGCTTCGACATGAGGGTCGAGGCGGGGCAGGTGCACGGCTTCCTCGGCCCCAACGGGTCGGGAAAGACCACCACCCTGCGTACGCTGCTCGGTCTGATCCGGCCGGACGGCGGCCGGATGGCCATCCTCGGCCACGAGGTGCCGCAGGCGCTGCCCCAGATCGCCGGCCAGGTCGGCGCGATCGTGGAGAGCCCGCAGTTCTTCCCGCACTTCACCGCCCGGGACACCCTTTCGCTGCTGGCCAGTGCCGGCGAGGTGCCGCAGCAGCGGGTCGACGAGGTGCTGGAGCTGGTCGGGCTGCGCGACCGGGCCGGCGAGCGGGTCAAGACGTACTCGCTCGGCATGAAGCAGCGGCTCGCGGTCGCCTCGGCCCTACTGAAGAACCCGCGGCTGCTGATCCTCGACGAGCCGGCCAACGGCCTCGACCCGGGCGGCATCCGGGAGATGCGTACGCTGGTGCGCAACCTCGCCGAATCGGGGATGACCGTGCTGCTCTCCAGCCACATCCTCGGTGAGATCCAGCTGATCTGCGACTCGGTCACCATCATCTCGTTGGGCCGGCGGGTCGCCTTCGGGCCGGTCGACGAGGTGCTGGCGCAGCACTCCACCGGCGCGCTCCGGGTCCGGCTGGAGGCCGTCACGGACCTGCCGGTCGCCGCCGCCGCGCTACAGCGGGCCGGTCACCGGGTGACCTCGAATCCGGATCACCTGATGGTCGCCAACGTGGACAAGCCGGCCACGGTCACCCGGCTCCTGGCCGAGCAGGGCCTCTACGTCAGTGAACTCGCCCCGATCGCGGTCGACCTGGAGAGCGTCTTCCTCGAACTGACAAACACCGCGCCGGTTCCCGGCCAGCACCGGCAGGTCGACCAGTCCGTACGAGTCGATGGGGCGGAACCCTCCGCGCCCACCGGGGGAGGTTGGGGCGCGTGAGTCTCTTCCGTACCGAACTGCGCCGGCTGGCCAAGCGGCGCTTCACCCGCTGGATGACCGTGGGTGGCCTGCTGGTGCTCGCCCTCATCGTGGTGGGCCTGTTCCTCAGCAACCAGAAGATCGGTGCCGACCAGTGGGCCGAGGCGAAGCGCTCCGCCGACCAGCAGCACCAGCAGCAGGTCCAGTGGGCCGAGCAGGAGCGGGCCAACTGCGAGCGGGCGAAGGCGGCGGGCGAGAACGTCGACTACTACCCGCCGGACTGCGCGGAGATCACCCCACCGCCGCGTGAGGAGATCCAGGCGGAGTGGTTCCTGCCGTCGACATTCAACTTCAAGACGAGCTTCGCGGACACGCTGTTCCCGCTGGCGGGCATCCTGGCCATGGTTGGCTTCGTGGTGGGCGCCTCCTTCGTCGGTGCCGAGTGGAACACCGGCGGGATGATGAACCTGCTGTTGTGGCGTCCGAAGCGGTTGACCGTCCTGTTGACCAAGCTGGGGGCGCTGCTCACCGGGCTGCTCGCCCTGGCCCTGCCCGCCACGGTGGCCTGGTTCGGCAGCCTCTGGCTGGTCGCCAACTGGCGCGGCACCACCGAGGGGATGACCTCCGGGACCTGGCAGTCGTTCCTGCTCGCCGGGCTACGTGGCCTCGTGTTGGCGCTGGTCGCGGCGACGATTGGCTTTGCCCTGGCCTCGCTCGGCCGACACACCGCGATGGCGCTCGGCGGGGCGGTGGCGGTTCTGGTGGTCGGCCAGGTCGGTCTCGCAATCCTGCTGGACCTGGCCCAGGTCCGGTTCCCCGAGGCGTGGCTGCTGCCCACGTACGCCTATGCCTGGATGACCAAGACGGTCACCCTTGAGGACTGGCGGTCCTGCCAGGCCACCTATACCGGTGAGTGCAAACCGGCCAGCCTGGACATCACCTGGCAGCACTCTTCGGTGCTGTTCACGGTCGGCGTGGTGCTCTTCCTCGGCGCGGCGCTCTGGACGATGCGCCGCCGCGACATCACCTGAGGGGGGCGTGGGCGCGATCCCTCCCCGGATCGCGCCCACGAGGCGGTGCCGTGACTCAGCCGGCCCGGGGCGGTGGTGCGGACCGTGACCCGGGCCGGCTGTGTCGTGCTCCTGGTGCGGCCGGTGTGACCTGTGGTTAGGCTGGGAAACCCGGTTGGCGTCGCTCCGTGCCGGCCGCCCCTCGTGAGGAGCCCCATGCAGCCCGCCGACGCCACCCCGGCAGCGGAGAACCCCGACGCCCGGGTGCCGGCCGGCACCGGCCCGGACACCGTCGCCGTGCCGCCGCCGAGGTCGGCGCCCGAGGCGGAGTCGAGCGCCGCCCGCCCCGCCCAACCCGTCAGCGGTACGCCGGACGCCGACGCGCCGGACGCCGACGCGCCGGACAGCGGTACGCCGGACGCCGACACGCCGGGCACCGCGCCGACGGGTGACGCCCTCGGCGAGCGGGAGCGGGAGATCCTGGCGTTCGAGCGGCAGTGGTGGCGGCATGCCGGGGCCAAAGAGCAGGCGATCCGGGACCGCTTCGGACTCTCCGCCACCCGGTACTACCAGTTGCTCAACGCGCTGCTGGACAATCCGGCCGCGCTCGCCGCCGATCCGGTGCTGGTCGGCCGACTACTGCGCCTGCGCGCCTCCCGAGCCCGCAACCGCCGCCGCTGACCCCCACCCGCCCCACCCTCGCGTCGCGCCCCCTTGCCCCGAGTTGACCAGGAAGTTTGCATCGAATCCGCCCGGATCAGGACGTAAACTTCTTGATCGACATAGCGAAGCGAGGGAGGGGAGGGGGCGGGGAATTCGGGTAGGCGGGGGTGCGGGGAGGTGGGGTGATGAGCGGAGCGGGAGCGGGCGGCGTTCGAGGGCCGGGGCAGGCGGGACAGGGCTCGGGCCGGGTAGGGGGCGTGGGGCCGCCGGAGGCGGGGTCCGCCGAGCGTCGGCGGGGTGCGGCGGTCGGTGCCGCACCGACCATGCGGGTACGCTCCGCGTCCGCCCCGCCACCCGGGCGTACGGTCAACGAGGACCTGGTGTTCCGCGCCGGCCCGCTGGTCGGGGTGCTGGACGGGGCGACCGTGCCGGAGGGCTTCGACATCGGCTGCGTACACGGGCCGCAGTGGTACGTCCGGCATCTGGCCGCGCGGCTTGGCCTGGCCGAGGCGGCCCGCCCGGCGGCGACGCTGGTGAGCAACTTGGCCGCGGCGATCCTCGCGGTCCGGGCCGACCATGGCGGGCAGTGCGACCTGGACCATCCGGGCACCCCGTCGAGCACGGTCTGCCTGCTGCGTGACGGCGGTGACCAGGTGGACTACCTGGTGCTCTGTGACAGTCCGTTGGTGCTGGAGACGGACGGTCGGATCGACGTGGTCAGCGATGACCGGTTGGCGGTCTCGGCGGCCAGCCTGCGGGCCAGCGCCGCCGAGCTACCCGAGTCGAGCGACCCGGAGACCCGGTTCCGGTACGCCGTCACGGTGCAGCGGCAGTGGATGAACCGTACGCACGGTTACTGGGTGGCCGCCGCCGATCCGGACGCGGCGTACCACGCGGTGGTCGGCACCCTGCCCCTGCGTGGGCCGGACGCGCTGCGGCGCGCGGTGTTGCTCAGCGACGGCGCCTCCGCCGCCGTCGAGGAGTTCGGGCTCTTCGACTGGGCCGGCCTGCTCGACCTGGTGGCCGCCGAAGGTCCGGGTGCCCTCATCGATCGGGTCCGGGCCGCCGAGCGGGACCATCCGGACCGGCTGCGCCGGCACAAGCCGGCCGATGACGCCTCCGCCGTCTACTGCGAGTTCACCCGGTTGGACGACAGCGGAGCGTGAGGAAGGGCACAGTGTGGTCCGACCGGCCGCTCCGGGTGTCCAGAGGTTCCAGTGGTCGCAAACCGGGTGGACTTCGGCTGCGCAGCGCGAAAGACTGCGGCACGTGACGGGTGCAGTGCGGTTGGAGCCGGTGGGCGAGCAGAACCTCGAACCATTGCTCTCCGTAGCGGTAGCCGAGGCAGAACCGGCGGACGTGATGCCGCCGGTGGCGGCACCGGCCGGCTGGTCGCACGCCCGGCGGGAGGCGTTCCGGGAGTTCCATCGGGCGAGCTTCGGCGGCCTCGACGGCCCGGGCGGCACGCAGATGTACGTCATCGTCGCCGGCGGCGAGGTGGTCGGAATGATCCGGATGACCCACAGTGGCGAACCGGCCACGGTGGAGACCGGCATGTGGCTCGGCCGCTCTGCCCGGGGGCAGGGTCTCGGTCCGGCCGCGCTGCGTGAGTTGCTCGATCGTGCGGCGGCGGCCGGAATGCGACGCGTCGTCGCAGAGACGATTTCGGAGAATCGCGGTGCCGTTTCGGTGCTCCGTAAATGCGGCGCCGAATTGCGCGAGGCGGACGGCAAGGTGCGTGCCGAAATATGTCTTGACGATCCGCCTCCCGCGTTCTGATTTCCTCCGGCTCGAACTGACCGGCCCCTGGCCGGCGTACTCCTTTGCCGAGGAGCAGCGATGACCACGACCCTCGCCCCGAACAGCGCCGACGATCCGCTTACTGATGGCGCTGGAAGAACAGATGACCGAACTCCGCGAGTACTTCGGCCTGGCCCCCGAGGACCTCAACCTCGACCTCGGCCCCCTCGGCCCACTACTTTCCCCACGACTGACCCCTACCGCCGCGCCCCGGTCAACCCTGCCCAACCGCGTCTGTCGCCCGGCGGGTGCCATGGCGGTCCGCAGTCCGGCCTTCATCAATGGAGGAATCCATGCGGAGCAACGTCCAGATTCAGCTGCTGCCCTATACGGCTGGTGTCGGGTTCGACGGGAGCTTCGTGATTCTCGACTTTCCGCCGATGCCCGCTCCCTACCCGGACGCAGCCGAGGAACGCATGGTCTACGTCGACACCTTGACCGGGGCGCTCTACCTGGAGCGCCCGGGGGAGATCGCCGCGTACGCCGCCGCACACGAGCAGCTGCAAGCCCTTGCGCTGGCACCCAAGCCAACGCGAGATACGCTGCGTGCGATTGCGGCAGACCTTAACTGTGTTGAGGTTGCCACGCCGCCTCAGGTCGTCAAGGTCCGCGACAGCAAGGACCGGCAGGGTCCGGTGCTGTCCTTCACCGCCGACCAGTGGATCGGCTTTATCGAGGGCATCAAGGCCGGCACGCTCGCAGCCTAAGCGCACGCTCTACCGCCGGAAGCCCGATCTGCCACCTGCTGACTCGGATAAATCCTATGCCCCGTCGTCCTTAGTGTGACCGGCAATAGGGCGGGTCAGGGTACGGGTGTTGGTCCTGTCGAGCTGAGCGCATTGACGGATCGCGGCTTGCCGGCGGGGTGACGGTGGGCGTTGCGTCGTGTGATGGCGTAGACGGCTCAGCTCGACAGGGACCGCGGAAGGGTGTGCCGGCGTCGGGCTGCCCGGCAGTGGGCCGAGCTGTGGGCGGCGGTGAGCGACGCGGGGCGGCGGCGAGACACCACGGACGGCCTATTGCCGGTCGCACTTAGGCTGAAATCGGTCCGGTGCCGTTGTTGTGCCAAGCGGCACCACAAAGCCAATCGGTCAGCTGCGTTGGTCGGCGTAGGCGGCGAGCCAGGCGACCTGGGCCGGGTCCAGGGAGGGGCGGACCCGGGTGCGGGCCGTGGCGACGTGCTCGGCGGTGACCGTGGTGGCGGTCAGCGACTCGCGCATCGCGGCCAGCGCCGCCTCCCGGATCAGGGCCGCGCAGTCGGCGGCGGAGAAGCCGTCCAGCTCCGCGCCGAGCGTGGCGAGGTCGACGTCCTCGGCGAGTGGCACGTTGCGCGCCGAGGCGCGCAGGATCTCGGCCCGGGCCTGCTCGTCCGGCGGTGGCACGTAGACCAGGCGTTCCAGCCGGCCGGGGCGCAGCAGCGCCGGATCGACCAGGTCGGGACGGTTCGTCGCGCCGATCACCACGACGTTGCGTAGCGCCTCCACCCCGTCCAGCTCGGTGAGCAGCGCGGCGACCACCCGGTCGGTGGTGCCGCCGTCGGTGGCTTGGCCGCGGACCGGGGCAAGCGCGTCCACCTCGTCCAGGAAGACCAGGGTGGGTGCGGCCTCCCGGGCCCGGCGGAAGAGTTCGCGGACCGCGCGTTCGCTCTCGCCGACCCATTTGGAGAGCAGTTCGGCGCCCTTGACCGAGAGCACGTTCGCCCGGCCGGTGCCGGCCAGCGCGGTCACCAGGTAGGTCTTGCCGCAGCCCGGTGGTCCGTAGAGCAGCACCCCGCGCGGCGGCTGTACGCCGAGCCGGGCGAACGTGTCCGGGTAGGTCAGCGGCCAGAGCACCGACTCGGTGAGCGTCTGCTTGACCTCGACCAGGTCACCCACGTCGTCGAGGGTCACCCGGGCCAGTTCGAGGGTGGCGGCGGCCATGCTGGTCGGCCGGACCACCTCCAGGGCGGCGGTGAAGTCGTCCATGCGTACCGTCGGATTTTCCGCCGACTTCTGCCGCAGCGCCGCGCGGACGCCGGCCTCGCGGACCAGCGCGGCCAGGTCGGCGGCGACGAACCCGGGGGTACGCCCGGCCACCTCGTCCAGGCGGACGTCCTCGGCGAGCGGGACCGGACGGGTCAGCACGGTCAACTGCTCCCGGCGCAGGGCCGCGTCCGGCAGCGGCACGTCGATCCGCAACGAGAGCAGGTCCGGGGCGCGCAGCGTCGGGTCGACCGCCTCCGACCGGCTGGTGGTGCAGACCACCGCGGCCCCGGCCCGGACGATCTGGGCCAGGCACTGGCGGAACACGGTCGACACCGGGCCGGGGGTGTCCGCCGGGGCCAGCGCCTCCACGTCGGTGACCAGCAGCACGGCCGGCCCGCCGGCGATCACCTCGGCGGTCGCCGCGCGCAGCCGTCCGGCGGCCGAGGAGTTGGTCAGGGCCGCGATCTCGGGCCCCCAGAGCGGGTGCACCCGGGCGCCGACCTGGGCGGCCACCGCGCGGACCAGCGCGGACTTGCCCGAGCCGGCCGGTCCACCGACGAGGACTCCGAGCGCTACCTCGGTGCCCAGCCGGCCCAGCACCTCCCGATGGTGGAAGCCGAGGTCGAGCAGCTCGATCAACTCCTCGGCCTGGGAGCGTAGGCCGGGCAGCTCGTCCACCGAGGGGACGTCCACGGCGTCGCCTGCTCCGGCGAGCGTCTCGGCCTGGTCGCCGGTCAGTCGATCCGTCCCGGCCTGGTCACCGGTCAGCCGGTCCGACTCGGCCAGGCTGGCGTTGCCGCCCGCCCAGCTCTCCGTCGGCCCGCCACCCGGCGGGGCAGCGCCGGCCAGGGCCGCGGCACGGTTGGGCACCGGGCCGGCGGCGCCGTGGGTGGCCGCACCGTGTTCCCAGCCGACGACGGTGTCCATGGTGACCAGCGCACCCGGGTCGGGCTCGACGGCGACCACCCGCAGCAGCGTGCTGGTCCAGGCGTAGCCGACCCGGGTGGCGAGGCTGCGCCGGGCCGCCTCGACCAGGGTGCGCGTCGAGGCGTCCGGCAGGACGTCCTGGGGCAGCAGCGAGACGTCGTCACCGGCGGTGACCACCTTGCCGAGCAGCGCCAACCGGAGCATCTCCGGGGAGACCACCGCGACGATCTCCGCCGGCCCGGCGAGCAGCACGCGGCTGGCGGCGGTCACCGGGGCGGGGCTGACCTGCACCTGCCCGCCGTCGCGTACGCCGAGGTTGCCGAGGATCAGATCATCGGCGTGCAGCAGCCCGGCGCCCGCGCTCGGCTCGGCCGGGGCGACGATGCCGGCGGTCGTCCGCCTGCCGGTGAGCCGGACGGGATCGCCGGGCCGTAGCCCGAGCGCGGTGAGCGCCTCCGGGTGCATCCGGACGATGCCGCGCCGCGCGTCGAGCGCGGCGGGCCGCAGGGTCGCGGTCAGGGTCAGCTCGGGTTCGCCCACCGCCCGACCCTAAACGGCCCGGTCATCCGGCGCGTGGTCAGCCCGCCGGCTGCTCGCCGGTGAGCAGGGACGGGTCGCGTCGGATCAGCTCGGCCAGCCGGGCCGCCGGGTCCGCGTCCAGGCTGTCCTGGCTGGCCGGCCAGCCCGGCACGGTGTTCGCCGACATCGGCCAGGACGGAGGCGGCGCAGCGGGCTGCCCGCTGACCGTGACCTCACCGCCGGACCAGGCCACCCGCAGGTCGTACGCCTGTCCGTCGTGATCGATCCGGGCGGCGACGGTGGTCCCGGGGTGCGCCGCGACGATGGCCCGCAGCGCTTCGGCGGCCTCCTCCAGTACGTGGCGCTGCGGTGCGTCGTAGCCCGACTCGCGAACCCAACCGGGTCCCGCGTTACGGCTGTCTACCCGACCCGACCCGGCGTCGGTCCGGCTGAGCTCGGCATCGGCCCGGCCCAAACCGGCATCGGCCCGGCTCGTGCCGTCGCCCCGGCCCGGGTCGCCGAACTGGCTCACCGGCATACCGAGCTGGTCCGTCGGCGCGTCGCTCCGGTCGTCGGTCGCCCCGGTCGACTCCCCGGCCCGCCGGCGCAGCGCCTCCTCGCGCCGGCGCATCCTGGCCAGAGTCTCGTCCAGTCCACCCCTCATCCGCCCCACCCCTTCCCACGAGGGCCGTGAGCCGGTCGGCTCAGGCCCGTTTGTCCCGGGTGGCCCGGTCCAGCGCGCGGTCCAGGACGACCAACAGGGCGTCCCGCACCGAGAGCCGGTCCCGGGCGTCGAACTGCACCAGAGGTACATGGTCGCCGATGGCCAGCGCCCATCGGATCGCACCGAGGTCGTGCGCCAACCGTCCGTCGAAGGCGTTCACGCCGACCACGAAGGGAAGTCCCGCGCGTTCGAAGAAGTCGATCGCGGCGTAGCAGTCGTCCAGCCGGGCGCTGTCGACCACCACCAGCGCGCCGAGCGCGCCCCGGGCCAGGTCGTCCCACATGAAGCCGAACCGGGACTGGCCCGGCGTGCCGAACAGGTACAGCTTCAGGCTGCGGTCGATGGTGACGCAGCCGAAGTCCATCGCGACAGTGGTGGTGGTCTTGTCCGAGCGTTGTCCCGGATCGTCGACGCCGATTCCGGCGATCGTCATCTCCGCCTCGGTGGTCAGCGGCACGATCTCCGAGATCGAGGCGACGGTGGTCGTCTTGCCGACGCCGAAGCCGCCGGCAATCAGGATCTTGACCGGGATCGGCGGCTTGACGCGCGGCGGGTGGGTTCCGGCGGGCGTGGTGGCCGGCGGCCGGTACGGCGGCGGGGCCGCCGGGTACTGGGGCGGCGGGGGCGGTACCGGGCCGCCGTAGCGGGCCGCGGCGCTGTTGCCGGCGAGCGCGCCCGCCGGGGCGACCGGCCAGTCAGGAGATTGCACGGAGTCCATCAATCACTCGCAGGATGATGT
Organism: Micromonospora sp. PRAS1; assembly: GCF_059553435.1. NCBI lineage: Bacteria > Bacillati > Actinomycetota > Actinomycetes > Micromonosporales > Micromonosporaceae > Micromonospora > Micromonospora sp. PRAS1. Next base: position 166,312 of record NZ_JCANNB010000013.1, on the reverse strand, counting down.
CGGGATCGAGGGCGTCGTCGGTGTCCGTGACGTGCACGTCCAGGTGGCCGGCGGCGCGCAGGTCGCCCACCAGAACCCGGGTCACACCGAACTGCAACCGGGTCTTGGCGGAGATCTCGGCGACCGAGATGGGCTCACCGCAGAGCGCCACGATGGCCTGGAGTTCCGGGGCGAGCCGGGCCGCCGTGAGGTGCCACGGTTCGGTGGTCGGCCGGGCGGTCACCTGGGTTTCCAGGCCGATCGTCGGGTCGGCGCCGGCCACCCGGCCGGCGGTGAGCACGAACGGGCGCGGTCCGGTCGGCCCGGCCGTCTCGGGCTCCGAATCGACCGCCGCCGCCGGTGCGTCCGCCGGACCGGCGGTGCCGGTCGGAGCGGACTCGCGCAGGTAGGGCCGGATCCGGACCACCGGCTCCTGTTCCGCACCGGCGGCGTCGGGATTCATTGCTGTACTGAATTCTTGAGTTCGGCGATCAGGCGCGGGGTGAGCGCACTACCGGCGCGACCAGCGAAGAGCGTCATCTCGTAGGCGACGGTGCCCAGGTTGGCCGACCGGTCGGCTACCACGCCGAGCACCGAGCCACTGCTGATCGCGCTGATCAGCAGATACCCCTCGGCCATGTCCACCACGACCCGGTTCAGCCCGCCCAGCGCGTACCAGCTGGCGGCGCCGCCGGCCAGGCTCGTCATGCCGGAGACGACCGCAGCGAGCCGCTCGGCGTTGGACCGGTCCTTGATCGCGGACATGGCCATCAGCAGGCCGTCCGAGGACACGGCGATCGCCTCCAGGACCCCTGCCGTGCTTGACGTGAAGGAGTCCAGCAGCCAGTTGAAGGTGCGGGCCTCGGGGCTGAGGTCGCCGGCCGGGTGGCCCTGGTGGTCGAGGTTCTCGTGAACGTGCGGGCTGGTCAACGTGGCGTTCCTTCTTCGTCGCTGTGGTCGGGACGGACATCGCGCAGAGCCCGGGCGACACCCGTCTCGAACGCGTTCATGAGATCGCGTACCTCGGTGGGGTCGCCGGGGTTGGGCGCGATCGTCTGCCGGGACGGCGCGGTGACCAGGTTCGCGCCGGGCACCCGCCGGGTCAGCTGGGCCGGCGCTCCGGACGGTGCCGGCTCGACCGGCTGCGGGACGGCACCGCCCTGGCGCTGCTCGGCCCGGCGTACCCCGGACTCGAACTGCTCGACGAGCGCCCGGGCGGCCATCGGGTCGGCGCCCGTGGCGTCGACCGGGGCCACCGGCGGCGCGTTCCTGGGCAGGCTGGCACCGGGAACCCGCTGCCGGATCCCGGGCACCGGGACCGGCGGGTCGGTCGGCGTCGGCGGGGGTTGCGGGACCCGGGCCCGGGCCGAGTGGGTTCCGCCCGCCGGTTTCTCCTCGGCCGGCGGAGCGGTACCCGCCGCAGTGGCGAAGGCGTCCCAGGACTCGGCCAGCTCCATGCTCGCGGTGGCCCGGGTCAGCAGCCTGGGGTCGAAGCCGGGCTGTTCCGACGGGTCGGCGACCGGCCGGGCCGGGCCGCCGACCACAAGCGGTGCGCCGGTGACCCCGGTGGCGGCCTCGGGTCCCGGTTGGGCCGGGACGGCCGGGCCGTGCTCGATGACCGGCGCGGGTTGGCTCCGGTGCGGCAGGGCGGGCTGGGGTACGGGCGGGGCGAGCACGGCGCCGCCCCGACCGGGCACCCCGATCACCAGGGACGACCGGGCAATCAGCAGGGTGGCGGTGACGCCGCCACCGGGAGTCGCCTGTAGGGAGACCGCCCAGCCGTGCCGGCGGGCCAGCCGGCCCACCACGAAGAGGCCGAGCACCTCGGTCGGGGCGAGGTCGAGCCGTTCCCGGCGGGTGAGCCGGGCGTTCTCGTCGGCCAGCCGCGCCTCGGTCATGCCGATGCCGTGGTCCACAACTGTCAACTCGACGCCGTCGTCGGTGAGTTCGCCGCCGACCACGACCCGGGTGTGTGGCGGCGAGAAGACTGTGGCGTTCTCCATCAGCTCGGCCAGCGCCAGCACCAGGTCACCGATGATCGCCGGCATGGCGGCGACGTCGGTCGGCACCCGTACGTCGACCCGGGTGTAGTCCTCGATCTCACCGAGGGCGAGCCGGACCACGTCGGTAAGCGAGACCGGCGCGACGTGCGCGACGTCGCCGGCCGCGCCGGAGAGCACCACCAGGTTGCCGGCGTTGCGGCGCAACCGGCTGGAGATGTGGTCGAGCCGGTACAGGCTCTCCAACAGGCCCGGGTCGGTCTCCTGCTGCTCCAGCCGGTCGATCAGGGCGATCTGCCGGCCGACCAGGTTCTGGGTACGCCGACCGACGTGGCCGAACATCTGCGCCACGTTGCGCCGGCTCGCCACCTGCCGTTCCACCAGCCGGGCGGCGGTGTTCTGCACCCGTTCGAAGGCCCGGGCCAGGTCGCCGATCTCGTCCCGGGCACGCACGTCGACCCGGTCGAGGCGGATCGGTTGGGCGCTCTCCGTCTCGTCGTCGGCGACCCGGACCAGCTCGGATTCGGCGACCCGGGCGACCCGGTCGGCGGAGCGGGTGAGCCGGGTCAGCGGTCGGGCCACCGTCCGGCCGATGACCACCGTCAGCAGGATGACGGCGATCAGGATGAGCAGGACCAGTCCGGTCACCCAGTACGCCGCGACGAGGGCGGCCCGCCGTTCGTCGCGTACTTCGGCGGTGACGTCGGCGACCAGCTTCTTCTCCACGAACTGGCCCAGGGTGATCAGCGAGGAGATGCTCGGGAAGAGCGCTTCGAGGGGTACGTCGGCAAGGGCGGTGACCGGGTCCAGGGCGCTCTGGTCCAGGAACCCGGGTCCGGTCCGGGCGTCCAGCGCGATCTGCTCGATGTCCATCAGGGCCAGCTGTGCCGGGGTGATCAGCCCGAGCACCTGGTCACTCTCGGAGAGCAGGGTGGCCATGTTGGCCACGAAGGCGCTGGCGAGCTGCTGGTTCGGCTCCGCCGCGAGCAGGACGAGCAGGGCGGCACCGCTGGACAGCCCCTCGCTCTTGCGCAGGATCCGGTCCAACGCCAGCACCTGGCGACCGGCCGAGGTACGGGTGTCCACGTCGTAGGGCAGGCGCAACGAATTGATCAGAGCGAGGTGGACCGGACCGTAGCTGCCGATGATCCGTTCTGGATCGACCCGGCCGGCCAGGGCCGCCGTCCGGAGCCCGGCCAGCTGCTTGACCTCGTTGAGGGCCTTGTCCACCTCGGCCGGCAGGTCGGCGCCGAACTCGGCCCGGAGGTCGACGATCCGGTCGTCCACCTCCGCGATCTCCTGGGTCAGCTCGCTGCGGTCGACCTGGCCGAGGAGCAGACCGACGGTGAGCATCCGTTCGCGCTGCAGATGCTGCAACAGGGTGCCGACCCGGCTGGCGACCTGCACGGTGTCGGCGGTGTCGGCGGCCCGCTGCGCCACGCCGATGCGCTCGACCACCACCGGAAGCGTCAGCCCGAGCATGCAGAGCAGCGGAATGAGTACCAGCAGGGCGAGCTTGCCCCGGATCCGGAGCCTACCGAGCAGCATCGAAGGGCCTCCACCGCTCCGGTTCGCGAACCTGCCCGGCCGGCTGGAGCGTCGGCAGCTGCTCGCCCGGCGGCCGGAGGGTCGCCGGTTCCCACCGGTCGCCGGCCGGCCGGTCCGGCTCCGGGCGCCCGGCTTCCGGGCCGGTCGGGTCGTCGACGGCCGGGGTGTCCCGTGGCCGAGACAGCAAATTGCTCATGGCCAGGACGATTAGTAGCAGCACCGCGAGGACGCCCGCGCCCAGGATCAGCAGCGCATCCCGGTTCAGCCGGTCGATTCGGTCCGCCAGCAACCTGTCGATCTCGTCGAGCAGGACCGGCTGGAGCTGCTTGGCTGCCTGCTGGGCCTGGTTCCGGGCGTCGGTGAGTGCGGCGCTGTCCACCGCGCCACTCCGGTTCGGCAGTGCGAGCAGCGCCATCGTCTCGACCGCCCGCTGATAGGCGTCGAAGGGGTTGAGCACGTTCGCGCCCAGCTCCGCGTTCTCCGAACTCTCCACCACCGCCCGCAGGTTGTTGACCAGGTCCCGGGCCGGTTGCAGCGCGGCGAACCGGAGGGCGGCCAGCTCCATCAGGGAGCGGACCTGCTCGGCGGCGGGACGCCGCTCGATCAGTACGGCCAGGTCGGTGAGTCGCCCGGCCGCGATCAACGCCTCCGGCATCTCCTCACCGACGCCGTCCTGGAGGTAGTACGAGTCGGCATCGGCGTCCCGGATCAGCCCTGAGCTCTCCCGGGCCTTGCCGTACAGGGCCAGCAGCAGGTCGGTGACCTCGCCGTACGCGGCGAAGGCGGCCTCCGGGTCGGTCAGCGACCGCTCGGGCAGCGCCTCCAGCTTCGCGCGTATCCCGGCCCACCGTTCGCTGGTGCGCAACTCGCCGCCGATCCGGGCGTCCACCGCGGCGGCCTGCTCGACCGCCTGGTCCAGGCCCTCCCTGGGCAGCGGGCGCCGGGCGACGGCGGCGCTCTGCGCGTTCACAAGCGCCTCGGTGACCGGACCGAGGGCCCGGAGATACTCGACGCCGAGCTGTTCGCGCGTCAGTACGTCGCGGTCGGCGTCGACGGAGCGGTGGGCCTGTATGACGAGGAACGCCACCGGCAAGAGCAGCACGGTGGCGAGTAGCAGCGGCAACAGCCGACCCGGTGTGCGGGGCCGGCGACGGACCCGCGACGCGGGAACGGTCATGGTTGTCTCCTCCGGCGGTGACGCAGGTTCTGCGGGCGGCGTCGACGAGCCGGTCCCGTGCGCCGGACCGGAAAACTAACTGAACCAGGATCGTCGGGTGCCAGTCTGCGGGGTCAGATTTGCGTCACTTCGAGCGATGTGACGGGTGGCCGACAGCGCAGTTACCGAGAGTGGTTTCATTGAAGGGGATTAGCCGTGCTTGAAGGGCTAACCCCCGAAAAGCAGGAATTTCCACGATGCGAAGCCGTCCCAAGATTCGCCCAGTGGATGTTGTGCGGATGACCCCTCCCGGATGACGATCGGCCGAGCAGAACGGACGTACGGCGGATCTCAGCTAACGCTCAGACTTCGGGCCGTACCGTGTGCCAGATGAGATCGCCGTTTTCGGCCGCGCGGATCCGCCGTGCCCTGCCCACCGGTCGCCGGGCCGTCGCCGTGTCGGCGGCTCTCGTCCTGCTGGCGGCGGCCGTGGTCTGGATCGTCTGGCCGGACCGGCCCGGGTTCCGTACCGAGTCCGCGATGCTCACCGTCCGTTCCGGACCGGCCGGCGACGAGCCGGTCGACCTGGACACCACGCTCTACCTGCCGCGCGACGCCGCCGCCGGCCGCGAGGTGCCGGCGGTGCTGCTCGCGCACGGCTTCGGCGGCACCAAGGACTCGGTCCGCAGCGACGCCGAGGAGTTCGCCGACCGGGGCTACGCGGTGCTGACCTGGACCGCGCGGGGCTTCGGCCGCAGCGGCGGGCAGATCCACCTGGACAACCCGGACTACGAGGTACGCGACGCCCAGCGGTTGCTCGACTGGCTGGCGGAGCGCCCGGAGATCCGGACCGACGCGGCGGGCGATCCGCGGGTGGGCGTGGTCGGCGGTTCCTACGGCGGCGCCCTGGCGCTCCTGCTCGCCGCTCAGGACCAGCGGGTGGACGCGATCGTCCCCATGATCACCTGGAACGACCTGGCCCGCTCCTTCCTGCCGGAGAACACCGGTGCCGCGCCCACCGACGGCGTGTTCAAGTCCGGCTGGGCCGGTCTCTTCTTCGGCGGTGGCGGCAACGCCGGCTCCGGGCCGGTCGGGATCTCCGGCAACGCCGCCGAGGCGCCGGAGGGGGCGCCCGCCCCCGGCCCGCCCAGCCCGGCGCCGGGCACCGGTCCGGGTACCGCCCCGGGCGCGCCGAGCACCGGCGGTGGCCCCGATCCGGCGTGCGGCCGGTTCGCCGCCGACGTCTGCGCGACGTACCTGCGCATCGCCGCCACCGGCCGGGCCGACCAGGCCGCCGTCGACCTGCTGCGGCGCTCCAGCCCGTCCGAGGTGCTGGACCGGATCACCGCACCCACCCTGCTGGTGCAGGGCGGCGCGGACACCCTCTTTCCGCTCTCCGAGGCCGACGCCAACGCCCGGGGCATCGCCGCGAACGGCACCCAGGTGCGGGTGGCCTGGTTCACCGGCGGGCACGACGGCGGCGCCGGCCCGACCACCGACTCCGACCGGGTGAAGTTCCTGACCGTGCAGTGGCTCGACCGCTACGTCGCGCAGACCGGGGACACCCCGCCCGACACCTTCACCTTCTCCCGGATCGCCGGCTTCGACGCGATGGACCGGGGGCTGGTCGCCACCGGTTACCGCACCGCCGACTACCCCGGCCTGGCCGGCGAGTCCCGGCGGGAGATCGCGGTGGCCGGGCCGCCGCAGCCGGTGGCCAACCCGCCCGGCCGGAACCCGGCCGCCATCTCGTCGGTGCCCTTCGCCGGCTCGCTGAGTTCCTTGCTGAGCGGGGTGGCCGGCGACATCCCCGGGCAGCACGCCCGGTTCGAGTCGGAGCCGCTGGCCGAGGCCGTCGACATCGTCGGTTCGCCGACCGTGCAGCTCCGCGCCGCCTCGGCCAGCGGCGAGGCGGTCCTCTTCGTCAAGCTCTACGCCGTCGACCAGGAGGGCGCGGCCACCCTGCCCAGCGGGTTGATCGCCCCGGTCCGGCTGACCGGCCTGCCGGAGAACATCGACGCCGCGCAGCCGGTCACCGTGACCCTGCCGGCGATCGTCCACCGGGTCGAGGCCGGGCACCGGCTCCGGCTCGTCGTGGCCACCTCGGACCAGGCGTACGCCACCCCGATCGAGCCGACCGTCCACACGGTGGCGGTCGGCGACGCGCCGGTGAGCCTGCCGACGGTCGACGCCGAGCCGATCCCGACCGAGGCGGCGCTCTGGCGCTGGGTGCTGGTCGGGCTGCTCGCCACGATCGTGGTCGGGCTCGTGGTGCTCGTCGCCGTGGTCCGCTGGCGGCACCGCCGCCAGGACACCAGCATCCACCCGGAGTACGCGGACACCCCGCTGGCCGTGCGCCACCTGCGCAAGGAGTACGCGGACGGCTTCGTCGCCGTCTCCGAGGTGGACTTCGAGGTGCACCCCGGTCAGGTGGTCGGCCTGCTCGGGCCGAACGGTGCCGGCAAGACCACCACCCTGCGGGTGCTGATGGGGCTGACCCAGCCGACCGCCGGGGAGATCTACGTCTTCGGGCACCGGCTGGTCCCCGGCTCGCCGGTGCTGTCCCGGATCGGCGCACTGGTCGAGGGCCCCGGCTTCCTGCCGCACCTGTCCGGCCTGGAGAACCTGAAGGCGTACTGGCGGGCGACCGGTCGGCCGGCGGATGACGCCCACTTCGAGCAGGCGCTGGAGATCGCCGGCCTGGGCTCGTCGGTGCACCGGAAGGTACGCAAGTACAGCCACGGCATGAAGCAACGGTTGGCCATCGCCCAGGCCATGCTCGGCCTGCCGGAGCTGCTGGTGCTCGACGAACCGACCGACGGGCTGGACCCGCCGCAGATCGCCGAGATGCGCCGGGTGCTCCAGCGTTACGCCACCGACGGCCGGGCGGTGCTGGTCTCCAGCCACCTGCTCGCCGAGGTGGAGCAGACCTGCACCCACGCCGTGGTGGTCAACAAGGGCCGGATCGTGGCCTCCGGGCCGGTCGAGGAGATCGTCGGCGACTCGCCAAGCGTGCTCTTCGAGGTTAGCGACCCGACCGCGGCCCGGACCGTGCTCGACGGTCTCGGCGGCGTACGGGTGCTTGACGACACCGACGGGCAGTTGGTGGTCGACACCAACGGCACCGCCCGCAGCGAGGTGGTGGCCGAGCTGGTCCGGGCCGGTGTCGGAGTGAACCGGGTGGTGCCCCGGCGCCGCCTGGAGGACGCCTTCCTCGCCCTGGTCGGCGAGAACTCTCGGGGAAGCGGGGATCGGTGATGGCGGGATCGACTGTCGAACCCACGCGGGGCGGCGACGAGCCGACGCCGTCGTCCGGGACGGCCGGGGTGGCGACCGGAGTCGCGCCCTCGGGGGCGGCGGCCGGCTACCGGCCGTCGAGGACGCTGCCGTTCGGTGCCGAGTTCCGCCGGCAGGCGGCGCGGCGGCGTACCCAGTTGGCGCTCGGTTTCATGGTGCTGCTGCCACTGATCATCCTGATCGCCTTCCAGTTCGACTCGGGCGACGACGACAACGATCGGGGCGAGTTCGGCAGCCTCGTCTCGTTCGCCACCTCGGGCGGGCTGAACTTCACCCTCTTCAGCATTTTCGTCTCCGCCTCGTTCCTGCTGGTCGTGGTGGTCGCGCTCTTCTGCGGCGACACCGTGGCCAGTGAGGCGAGCTGGGGCAGCCTGCGCTACCTGCTGGCGGTGCCGGTGCCCCGGGCCCGCCTGCTCGCGATCAAGCTGCTGGTCGCGCTCACCTATTCGGCGTTGGCGTTGCTGCTGCTCGCCGGCACGGCCCTGCTGATCGGCACCCTCCGGTACGGCTGGTCACCGCTGCGTAGCACGGTCGCCGCCCAACTTGAGCCGGGCGAGGGGCTGCTGCGGCTGCTCGCGGTGCTCGGCTATCTGGCGGTGGTGCTCCTGGTCGTCGCCGGTCTGGCGTTCCTGCTCTCGGTGATCACGGACGCGGCGCTCGGTGCGGTGGGTGGCGCGGTGTTGCTCTGGATCCTCTCCAGCATCCTGGACCAGATCACCGCGCTCGGCGCGATCCGCTCGTTCCTGCCCACCCACTACAGCAACGCCTGGCTGGGACTGCTCTCCACGCCCGTACAGACCGACGACATCGTCCGCGGCACCATCTCCGCGATCTCCTACGCCACCCTCTTCTGGGGCCTGGCCTTCTGGCGCTTCACCCGCAAAGACGTCGTCTCCTGACACCGCCTCGCCCCGCAACCCCCACTACCTGCCGCGATCATGCACTTGTGGTCGGCAATGCGCCCGCTAAGTCCGATTAGCGGGGACGGCAAGTGCATGATCGGCGCCTATGGGAGTGGGGCGGGGGAGGGCGGTGGTGTGGGGGTGGGGGGTGCCGGGGTGGGGGTGGGAGTGGTCGGGGGACGCTTTTTCCAGGCGCTGACGCCGACACGGTTGGTGTTGCCGAGGTCGATCGGCCCCTCCATGCCGATGTCCTGTGTCGGCTGACCCTCCGCCGGGGCGACCTCCAGCCGTTCGGCGTTTGTCGCGACCACGGTCGGGTCGTCGACCAGGTTGCGCCAGAGCACGGCCGCGCCCGCCGCCTCGCCGGGTGCCAGCACCAGCGGTCGGGGCGGGTCGTCGAAGCCCGACGTGATTCCCTTCGCCCCCGGGATCACCCGGACCGTGATCGGCTTCCCCTCGCCGTCCAGCAGCCGCAGCACCGGATAGCCGTCCACTCGATACCGTTCCGTCCCGCAGTTGACCAGTTCCAGCCCCATGGCACGCAGTCCCATGGCGGCGCTGACGCCCAGGTATCGGATCCGTACGCCGGCTTCGGGGCAGGCGGTCGACTCCGGGCTGGCCAGCGATTCCGTACGGTCCGGCGAGCCGCCCGGCTCGGTGGGCCACGGCGACACCAGGCCCGGATTCACGTCGAGTGCGCCCGCCCCGGTGTCACCCGGCCTGTCGACCGGCGCGCAGCCGGCGAGCAGCGCAACCGTGGCGAGCAACGCGACGAACCTCCGATGCCGCCCGGCTCTACCGCCGCGACCGCCGAGCCTGCCGCCGCGACCGCCGAGCCTGCCGCCGAGGCTGTCGGGCCTGCCGTCACGCCCGCCGACCGTTCCGGCGCGGTACGTCGTCCTCGGCATCGAATCCTGAGCTGTCCCCCGCATCGCGTCATCGTCGCACCGTTCGCCGCCGCTGGTGGTCCCAGTCAAAGTCAGCCGCACCCAAGAGGTGGTCAGCGTGCCGTGCACTCGCCGCCGTGGTAGGCGCGGCGGACGCAGCGACCGGTGGGCAGGAGGTGGTCGCACCAGACGCGCAGGTGCAGGAACTGCCGGTCCTCCTCGCTGATCGTGGTCTCGCCGAAGTCGATGGTGGTGACGTGCCCCAGCGATTCGCGCAAGGTCACCGCCAGCGCAAACGCAGCCTTCCGGCTGATGGCGGTCGTGGGTAGGTGGATGATCCAACGTTCCTCGGACATGTGGTCGCCTCCCTGGGGCTCAATGGGAACGGCACCGAGACGGGCGGGGTCGTGCGGCAGTCACCCGGGTGACTGCCGCCGGAGCCCGGCACCCGCCCCGGTCCTGCTTCCGTGGTGACATCAGGCCGTCGTGTTGCCGGCTCCGGTCGACCCACTGCGGTACGCCGGCAGGCCGCACACCGAACCTCCTCGCCATGAGTTGGGTGCCGGGGCAGCCGGCATCGACCCAATGGGGGATCCGAGCCTCTTTCGCTGCCCCGGCCGGGAGTCGACCAGTGCCTAGCTGGGCGCTCCGGCGACGACTTTACCGATAATGTCGGTAAAGTCAACGATGCGGTTGAAGTTGGTCTGGTGCCCGTGGTCAGATGGACATGCCTAGCTGGGAGTCTTCGCATGTCCACATCTCGGAAGTTCGAGCCGCACTATCGACGGATCATCGCCGACATCAGGAGGCGGGTTGCCGAAGGTGAATGGCCTCCGGGTCACAAGCTGCCGTCCACGAAGGAACTGGCCGACCTGTACGAGGTGGGGAGCATGTCGACCGTCCGGCAGGCGATCACGATCCTGATCGAGACTGGCGAGTTGTACGGCCATCAGGGGCTGGGCGTCTTCGTGGCAGATCGGGTGCAGTAGGAGTCGTCGCAGCCTCGAACGGATGAATTCCTGGAAAGGTTCCGCTCGTCGCGGACGGGACTTTCCAAGATCTACTGAGTGGGCGGCGGGGCCGGCGGTCGGGGTGGTCGAGTGGGGGCGGCGGCCATGGTGGGCAGTCGATCTCGGGGGATGGCGGGCGTCGATGTTGTAGGCCCGCTGGATGCGCTGGCCAGGCGATTTGGCTGGCGATGCGGGCGGGCTACCTCCGAGCGGAGCGGATTTCGGAAGTTCCAGGCGGTAGGATGAGCATGGGAGCGTTCCCAAAGGAAGAGATTGCATCGACAACTATCTATAGCTTCTCGCATTCTGGGTGCCCACCACCCATCTCCATTGGAGGTACCGGAATGCGTACTGACCGGTTCGGCGGGCCGGCCCTGTCCCTGTTCCGCATGGTCATCGGCCTGCTCTTCCTCTGCCACGGACTGGCGTCCCTGTTCGGCGTCTTCGGCGGCAACCGTGGTAGCGGCGATCCAGTCCCACTCGGGCAGTGGCCCGGCTGGTGGGCCGCCCTGATCCAGGCGCTCTGTGGCGCGCTGGTGCTCGTCGGCCTCTTCACCCGCCCGGCCGCGCTGCTGGCGTCGGGCTCGATGGCGTACGCGTACTTCGTGGTCCACCAGCCCGAGGCGTTGCTGCCGCTAAGTAACCACGGCGAGTTGTCCGTGCTGTTCTGCTGGTCGTTCTTCCTGATCGCGGTGCTCGGCCCGGGCAACTGGGCGCTGGACACGCTGCTGCGGCAGCGAACGGCCGAAGCGGTGGCGCTCGACACCGGCGAGCGGCGGTCGGTGCCGGCCTGACGGCGGTGCTCAGCGGCACCGGGGCACGTGACGGTGCCGCTGAGGAATCGCTCACAGGCTGGGATTGACGGGCGACGAGCGCCGCCGGATTGCCTAGACTCGGCGACACAACTGCATACCTCATCCAGAGGGGCTGAGGGATACGGCCCGACGACGCCCCGGCAACCACCCCGCGCGCTCACCGTTGCGCGTTCGGCGGGGCAGGTGCCAATTCCGTCCCCGCCGTACCGTGCGATGCGGGGAAAGATGAGAGGACTTCGACATGACGTCGACGCTCGCCGCTCCCGGTATCGACACCACCGCCAGCCCCGCCCGTGCCCTGGTCTGCCGCGCCTGTTCGGCCCGTTACCCGCTCGCCGCGCAGCACGCCTGTTACGAGTGTTTCGGCCCGCTGGAGGTCGACTACGACCTGGCCGCGCTCGCCACCGTCACGCGCGAGCAGATCGAGGCCGGCCCGCGCAATCTCTGGCGTTACGCCGCCCTGCTGCCCGCCGGCCAGGACCCGGCCACCCGGGTCACCCTGGACCCCGGGTTCACCCCGTTGGTGGCCGCCGACCGGCTCGCCGCCGAGTTGGGCCTCACCGCCCCACTCTGGGTCAAGGACGACAGCGCCAACCCGACCCACTCGTTCAAGGACCGGGTGGTCTCGGTGGCGCTGACCGCCGCCCGTACGCTCGGTTTCTCCCGCTTCGCCTGTGCCTCCACCGGCAACCTGGCCAACTCGGTCGCCGCGCACGCGGCCCGGGTGGGTGCCCCGTCGGTGGTCTTCATCCCCAGCGACCTGGAGCAGGGCAAGGTGGTGACCACTGCGGTCTACGGCGGTGAACTGGTCGCCATCGACGGGTCGTACGACGACGTGAACCGGCTCTGCGGCGAACTGGTGGAGACCGACGAGTTCGAGGACACCGCGTTCGTGAACGTCAACGTCCGGCCGTACTACGCGGAGGGCTCGAAGACGCTCGGCTACGAGGTGGCCGAGCAGCTTGGCTGGCGCATCCCCGCCCAGGTGGTCATTCCGATGGCCTCCGGTGAGCTGCTCACCAAGATCGACAAGGCGTTCAGCGAGCTGGTCGAGATCGGGCTGGTCGAGGCGCCGGCCGGTGGCTGGAGGGTCTTCGGGGCGCAGTCGGCCGGCTGCAACCCGATCGCCACCGCCCTGCACGCGGGCAGCGACGTGATCACCCCGGTCAAGCCGACCGGGATCGCGAAGTCGCTGAACATCGGCGACCCGGCCGCCGGGTTGTACGCACTGGAGGCGGTGCGCCGCACCGGCGGCTGGATGGAGTACGCCGACGACGACGAGATCCGCGCCGGGGTGCGGCTGTTGGCGCGTACCACCGGGGTCTTCGCGGAGACCGCGGGTGGGGTGACCGTCGCGGTGCTGCGCAAGCTTGTCGAGTCCGGCCGGCTCGACCCGGCCGCTGAGACGGTGGTGTTCAACACCGGCGAGGGCCTCAAGACCCTGGACGCGGTGGCCGGCGAGGTCGGCCCGACCCACCGGATCAAGCCCTCGCTGCGGGCCGCCCGCGATGCCGGCTTGCTCAGCTGACTCGTCGGTTAATAAGGGACCCTTCCTATACTCGAGGCGTTAACAAGGGGCCCTTCCTTGCATTTTGCGAAACGCGCGGGCAGGGACTTGACGGCAGGAACCGGACGGCGCAAGATGCTCCGTGCGGGAGGGCGTTTCGCCGGAGACTTTTAGTCTGTACGACCCAACGCCGGAGGCGTTGTGCGATCGACCCTCCCGACCAACGTCCGGAACGGGCCAGCGAATATTCGCTGGCCCGTTCCGCTGTCCGAGGCGAAGAGACCGCCGACGGTCCGGGGCGAAGGAACCGCTGGCTCTTCGAGGCGGAGGAACCGCTGGCGGAAAAACCGGTGGCGATGGCCGGGAGGTGGCGGGCAGGCTCGCGGCCATGGACATCGCCGTCACCCCCTTCGAGCCGTCAGACGAGGCGGCGCTGGACGACGCGTACCGGATCTTCGCGGCGGCCCAGCAGGTCGACGCGCCCGACGTCCCGGCTGGCGAACGCGTGGAGTTCGGCCTGATCGCCGCCCATCCGCCCTACGGCAGCCTGATCCACCGCGCGCTGGCCCGGCGCGGCGGCGAGGCCGTCGGTTACCTGTGGCTACGGCTGGGGCAACTGGACAACACCGACAACGCCAGCGTCGAGTTGTTCGTCGACCCGGCGCACCGGCGGCGCGGGGTGGGTCAGGCACTGCTCGGGTACGCCCGCCGGGTGGCCAGCGAGCATGGCCGCAAGCGGCTGATCGCGGAGGTCGGCGGGGTGCCACCGGGTGAGCCCGACCGGCCGACGCCCGGCGCGGCCTTCGCGGCGGCGGTCGGCGCGCAGGCAGCGTTGCCGGTGGTGCGCCGCCGGCTGGAGACCGCCCGCCTCGACGAGGCGGCGCTGGCCGCGCTGCACGAGCAGGCCCGGTCGCGGGCGGCCGGCTACCGCACGGTGACGTGGCAGGGCGCGGTCCCCGAGGAGTACGCGGCCGACGTCGCCCGGTTGGGTAGCCGGCTGAACATCGACGCGCCGGTCGGTGACCTGACGATCGAGGCGGAGAAGATCGACGTCGTGCGGCTCCGGGAGTCCGAGCGGTCCCACGCGTTGCGCGGCCGGCGGCGCTACCACCTGGGGGCGGTGCACGAGCAGAGCGGCCGGCTGGTCGCCTGGACGTTGATCCAGTTGGGCCCGATCACGAACTGGTACGCCCTACAGGAGATCACAATCGTCGACCCGGGGCACCGCGGACACCGGCTCGGCCTGCTGGTGAAGATCGAGAATCTGCGGCAGGTGCTGGCGCACGAGCCGGAGCTGCGGGTGATCGACACCTGGAACGCGGCGGTCAACGATCACATGGTCAGCATCAACGAGCAGCTCGGCTATCGGGTGACCGAGAGCTGCGCGGACTGGCAGCTCACCATCTGAGTTGTGACAGGCCCCTACTGATCCTGAGGGTTTCTGTTGCATGATGGCGGGCATGACGGACACCCCGCACCCCCTGTACGACAGGCACGCCGAGACCCTCAACCGCGCGCTGACCGCGATCACGGAGCGCGGGTACTGGTCCGCCTACCCGGAATCACCCAGCCCCCGGGTGTACGGCGAGACCGCCGCCGCCGACGGCAAGGCGGCCTTCGAGGCGTACCTGGGCGGAGACTTCCCCCTCGACCAGCCGGCCGACGGTGACCGGGTCGCCACCGAGACCAGCCCGTTCGGCGTCGCGCTGAGCGTCCGCTACCCGCACGCCACCGCCGACCAACTCGTCGCCGCCGCGTCCGCAGCCCTACCGGCCTGGCGCGACGCCGGCCCGCAGACCCGGGTCGGCGTCTGCCTGGAGATCCTCGACCGGCTGCACAAGAACGTCTTCGAGCTGGCCAACGCGGTGCAGTTCACAAGCGGCCAGGCCTTCGTGATGGCCTTCCAGGCCGGCGGCGCACACGCACTCGACCGAGCCCTGGAGGCGCTCGCCTACGGGTACGCGGAGATGACCCGGCACCCGGGGACCGCGAGCTGGGAGAAGGCCGCCGGCAAGGGCGATCCGCTGCGGATGACCAAGACCTTCCACGTGGTGCCCCGGGGTGTCGCCCTGGTCATCGGCTGCAACACGTTCCCGACCTGGAACTCGTACCCGGGTCTCTTCGCCTCGCTGGTCACCGGTAACCCGGTGGTGGTCAAGCCGCACCCGCGCGCCGTGCTGCCGCTGGCCATCACCGTGCGGTACGCCCGGGAGGTGCTCGCCGAGGCCGGCTTCGACCCGAACCTGGTGCTGCTCGCCCCCGAGGCGCCCGACGAGAAGCTGGCCTCGACCCTGGCCCTGCACCCGACCGTGAAGATCGTCGACTTCACCGGTTCCACCGAGTACGGCGACTGGCTGGAGGCCAACGCCCGGCAGGCGGCGGTCTACACCGAGAAGGCCGGCCTGAACACGGTGGTGGTGGACTCCACCGACGACTTCGCCGGGATGTGCCGCAACCTGGGCTTCACGCTCACGCTCTACAGCGGCCAGATGTGCACTACCTCGCAGAACATCCTGATCCCCCGGGAGGGGATCGACACCGACCAGGGGCACAAGAGCTTCGACGAGGTGGCCGCCGGGATCGCCGCCGCGGTCGGCAAGCTCACCGCCGACCCGGCTCGGGGCGTCGAGCTGACCGGCGCGATCGTCAACGACGGGGTGTTGGAACGGCTGGACGAGGTCACCAAGGTCGGCGAGCCGGTGCTGGAGTCGCGTACCGTCGAGCACCCGGCCTTCCCCGGCGCGGTCGTGCGTACGCCGACCATCGTCAAGCTGGACGCCGGCGACACCGCGACCTACTCGCGGGAGTGGTTCGGGCCGATCTCCTTCGCCATCGCCACCGACTCCACCGCGCACAGCCTGGAGATCCTCCGCTCGACGGTGGGGGAGAAGGGGGCGCTCACCGCTGGCGTCTACTCCACCGACGAGGCGGTGCTGGACGCCACCGAGGATGCCGCGATCGAGGCCGGGGTGCACCTGTCGGCCAACCTCACCGGCGGGGTCTTCGTGAACCAGTCGGCGGCCTTCTCCGACTTCCACGGCAGCGGGGCGAACGCGGCGGCCAACTCGGCGTTGACCGACGGGGCGTACGTGGCGAACCGGTTCCGCATCGTGCAGAGCCGCCGGCACGTCTGATCGTCGCGGTCGGGGGTTTCGGGGTCGGCCCCGGAACCCCCTGCTCCGCTCAGGCGGCGCGGCGCATCTGGAGTTCGCGGAGGGCGGGCACGGTCGGGTGCGGGACGCGGACGCCGGTGTCGGTGAAGCCCACCCGCTGGTAGGCCCGGTAGGCGCGGTCGTTGCCCACCACCACCTCGAGCATCAGCTCGTCGCGCCGGCACTCCCGGGACCAGGTCGCCGCCGCCGCGACCAGGTCCGCGAGCAGGCCGCTGCCCCGCCAGGCCGGGGTTATGTAGATCGCGTAGAGCAGGGTGACCCCGGGCTCGGTGGGGTGCACGATGCCCCCGATGTGGCCGACCAGCCGGCCGCCCGCGTCCGCGATGAACTGGGCGTTCGCGGTGCCGGTCGAGACCTGGGCGATCCGGGCGGCGTACTCGGCGTGCGGTCGGGCCGCCGCCTCGGCGAGCGTCTCCAGGAAGGCCAGCGGGGTGTCGGCGAGCATCTCCAGTCGCAGCGCGCGCATCCGGCCGGTGTCCGTGGGCCGGATGCGCCGGATGTTTGCGCACGGCAGGCTCGCCGCGTCCGCCACCCTTTTCATGCCCGCATACCTATCACAATGACGTACGACGATGTCGCCCGACGGAATGCGCCCGTTTTGTGGTCGTGCGCCATCGTCACTCCTCGTGTACCGTGCGATTTCGGTCACCGTTTCAGCGGTCGCCTCCGATCGCCGTGACGGTGCATTCGGATTGCCGGCGAGCCGGCTCTCCGAGGTAGTGGAACGCCGTGCAGAGTGAGGAAAACACCGTGGCACAGGGCACCGTGAAGTGGTTCAACGCCGAAAAGGGCTACGGCTTCATCGCCGTCGACGGCGGACAGGACGTCTTCGTTCACTTCTCGGCGATCGAGATGGACGGCTACAAGGCACTGGACGACGGCCAGCGGGTGGAGTTCGAGATCGCCCAGGGCCAGAAGGGCCCCCAGGCCGAGCGGGTGCGCGTCATCGCCTGAGTGCACACCTCACCCACCCCATCGGCCGACCGTCGGTGCGGGTGACGTGATCGCGGCCGGAGGGGGCTGCGGTCCGGGTACCTCACAAGGGAAGATCATGGGTCGATCCAGCCGTTGCTGAGGAGGCCCATGTCCGACCAGTCACCCCCGGCGGGTCCGCCGCTGTCGCCGTCACCCGGCGAGCCGGACCCCGCCACCGGTCGACCCGATCCACTGCCGGCTGACCCAACCGCTCCCGGTGCACCGCCTCCGGGCACGCCCGCCCCCGGTGGCAATTGGGGAACGCCGGCCGTCCCACCCGCCTGGGGCGGTCATCCCGGCGCGGGCGGTTCTCCGGCGCCGAGCGGTTATCAGCCGCCGGGCGGCTATCCAGCGCCGGGCGGTTATCAGCCGCCGGGCGGTTCTCCGGCACCGGGCGGTTATCAGGCAGCGGGCGGCTATCCCGGTTATCCGCCCTATGGCTGGTACCAGCCGGCCGGGTACGGTCTCGATCCGGCGGATCCGCTGGTCACCCCGCCGGCCGTCGGCATCGGCGGCTGGTTCGCCCGCTGCGCGGGGGCGGTCCGCCGGGGCTGGGCACTGCTGCTACCGATCATGCTGCTCACCCAGGTGCTGCCGGCGGTGGTGCTGTCGGTCTTCGGGCTGGCGGTGGACCCCTCGGCCCGCTGGGAGACCCAGCTGGCCGGTGACTCCGACGCGTTGCCGCCCACCTTCCTGGTCGACCTGGCCACCTTCATGAGCGTGCTGATCGGCGGCAGCCTGCTCATCGGGCTGGTGCAGTGCGTCGGTTGGGCCGCCGGCACCTGGGTGATCACCCGGCAGGCGGCCGGTCAGCCGGTCGAGTTCGGTGCCGCCCTGCGTTACGGCCTGCGCCGCGCTCCGGGCCTCTGGGGTTGGACGCTCGTCTTCATGCTGATCATGGCCGTCGGCTTCTGCCTCTGCTTCCTGCCCGGCGTGTACGCGGGGTTCGCGCTGGCCATGGCCGGTCCGGTCTACCTGTTCGAGCGGCGTGACCCGATCGGCCGGTCGCACCGGATGCTGCGCGATCGGCTCGGTCTGCTGCTCGGCCGGGTGGCGCTGGTGCTTGCGGCCGTGGTGGCGGTCTCGTTCCTCGCTGGCGCGGTGGAGTCGCTCGGGCTGCTGCCGTTCGGCGTGACGCCGTACGACTCCCCGGGCGCGACCGTCGGCGTCGTGCTGGTGATCAGCGCGGCGGCCCTGCTGTCGTTGCCGGCCCACGTCGCCCAGCTGGTCGGACTGGTCGTCACGTACGCCGAGCAGCGGGCCCACGAGGGGCCGGTGAACAGCGCCCAACTGGCGGCCGAACTCGGCTGATCCGGGCGGCCGAACTCGGCTGATCCGGGCGGCCGGACTCGGCCGATCCGGGCGGTCGTGCTTGCACTCGGCAGGGCAGAGTGCTAAACAAGTCATTGGCACTCGCATGGCGTGAGTGCCAATGGTCGGGGCGGTGGGGTCGCGGTCGCGCTCGTGGCAAAGGCCACGGGTGGGGCACGTGGCCGGTCGTCGCGGGCTATCCGGCCCGGCCGAGGAGACGTCGTCGTCGCCAGGTGGCGACGTCCCAAGGTGCGTACACCAGGCGGCCCATCCGGGGCACACACTCGGGTGGCCCGTGAGTGTCCAGGAGGACAACGCCGTATGGCCAAGATGATCGCGTTCGACGAAGAGGCGCGCCGCGGCCTCGAGCGGGGCATGAACCAGCTCGCCGACGCCGTGAAGGTGACCCTCGGCCCGAAGGGCCGCAACGTCGTGCTCGAGAAGAAGTGGGGTGCCCCCACCATCACCAACGATGGTGTGAGCATCGCCAAGGAGATCGAGCTCGAGGACCCGTACGAGAAGATCGGCGCTGAGCTGGTCAAGGAGGTCGCCAAGAAGACCGACGACGTGGCCGGTGACGGCACGACGACGGCGACCGTCCTGGCTCAGGCTCTCGTTCGCGAGGGCCTGCGCAACGTGGCCGCCGGCGCCAACCCGATGGCCCTGAAGCGGGGCATCGAGGCTGCGGTCGCGAACGTCTCGGAGGAGCTGCTGAAGCTCGCCAAGGACGTCGAGACCAAGGAGCAGATCGCCTCCACCGCCTCCATCTCCGCTGGTGACAGCAGCGTCGGCGAGATCATCGCCGAGGCGATGGACAAGGTCGGCAAGGAAGGCGTCATCACCGTCGAGGAGAGCAACACCTTCGGGCTGGAGCTGGAGCTCACCGAGGGCATGCGCTTCGACAAGGGGTACATCTCCGCGTACTTCATGACCGACCCGGAGCGTATGGAGGCCGTCTTCGACGACCCGTACATCCTGATCGCCAACAGCAAGATCTCGTCGGTCAAGGACCTGCTCCCGATCCTGGAGAAGGTCATGCAGTCGGGCAAGCCGCTGCTGATCATCGCCGAGGACCTGGAGGGCGAGGCCCTGGCCACCCTGGTGGTCAACAAGGTCCGTGGCACCTTCAAGTCGGTCGCCGTCAAGGCGCCGGGCTTCGGTGACCGCCGCAAGGCCATGCTTACCGACATCGCCATCCTCACCGGTGGCCAGGTCATCAGCGAGGAGGTCGGCCTCAAGCTGGACGCCGTCGGCCTCGAGATGCTGGGCCGCGCCCGCAAGGTCGTGGTGACCAAGGACGAGACCACCATCGTCGACGGTGCCGGCGACGCCGAGCAGATCCAGGGCCGGGTCAACCAGATCCGGGCCGAGATCGACAAGAGCGACTCCGACTACGACCGCGAGAAGCTGCAGGAGCGCCTGGCCAAGCTGGCCGGCGGTGTTGCGGTGATCAAGGTCGGCGCGGCCACCGAGGTCGAGCTCAAGGAGCGCAAGCACCGCATCGAGGACGCCGTCCGCAACGCCAAGGCCGCCGTCGAGGAGGGCATCGTCCCCGGTGGTGGTGTCGCGCTGGTGCAGGCCGGCAAGACCGCCTTCGACAAGCTGGACCTGGCCGGCGACGAGGCGACCGGCGCGCAGATCGTCAAGATCGCGCTGGACGCCCCGCTGCGGCAGATCGCCGTCAACGCCGGCCTTGAGGGCGGCGTCGTGGTCGAGCGGGTTCGCAACCTCGACCCGGGTCACGGCCTCAACGCCGCGACCGGCGAGTACGTGGACCTGCTGGCCGCAGGCATCATCGACCCGGCCAAGGTGACCCGGTCGGCGCTGCAGAACGCCTCGTCGATCGCCGCGCTGTTCCTCACCACCGAGGCCGTGGTGGCGGACAAGCCGGAGAAGGCCCCGGCCGCCCCGGCTGGCCCGGGTGGCGGGGACATGGACTTCTGAGTCCAGCTCCAACGCCGAGAAAGGGCGGACCGCGTCAGCGGTCCGCCCTTTCTGCTATGTCGGTAGCGGACGCTGGTTGCGCCGCTTCTGTGCTCGGCCGTACGGCGGGCGGTGCGGAACCGGCTCGTCCACCAGGATGAGTGGTTCCTCGGGCGGTTCGGCGGCCCCGGTCATCTCCGCCAACTGCTCGGCGTCGCCGTAGTCGAGCCGGTCGATCGGCAGTTGGCCCGGGAGCTCGTGGGCCCAGGTGACGGGCGGGACGTCCTTGGTCTGATCGTCGTCCGTGGTCATGGCTGCCTCCTTACGCAAACGGTAGGGGGCCGTCGATGGCCGGAACGGGTGAACGGCATTATCGGGGTCTATAGGGCATTCGCCCCTTTTTGTTCAGTGCGCCGCTATTCTTGCTCAGTCCATGGCGGCTTCGACGGCCGCGTACGCGTCGACCAGCCCGGCACCGACCACGTTCCGCGCGTCACCACAGTTCCCGTCGCCCGGCTGAATCGGGGTGGCCGTGGAGAGCAGGATCTGCCGGGTCCGGTCCAGGTCGCCGACGAGTTCCGGATTGGCCGACCACATCAGCGCCACCACCCCGGCCACCTGCGGGGTGGCCATCGAGGTGCCGTCGAGCCGGGCGTAGCCACCACCCGGCATCGCGGAGAGGACGTCGGCCCCCGGCGCCATCAGATCCGGCTTGGCCAGCCCGGCCGCCGGCCCCCGGCTGGAGAAGTCGGTCACCCGACGTTGCTCGTCCACCGCCCCGACGGTCAGCACGTCCGGGTACGCCGCAGGTGGGTCCTGCACCGAGCCGCAGAAGGGACCGGTGTTGCCGGCCGCCGCGACGACGAGGATGCCTGCGGCCTCCAGCGCGTCCGCGGCCGGCCGGAGCGCCCGGGGGTCGCAGCCCTCGATCGGTGGGCAACCCCACGAGTTGGTCAGGATCTCCGGTGCCCGGTCCGGCCGTCCGTCGGTGAACGGATCGCCGTCCGGTGGAAAGGGTGCCAGCATGAACTGGAGGCAGTCGAGGTAGGCCGCCGGGTTGCCCAGGTTGCGGTCGAGGTTGACGCAGCCCACCCAGTCCGCGGCCGGTGCCACGCCGATGCCGCCCCGGCCGACCGCGCTGCCCGCCGTGTGGGTGCCGTGCCCGCTGCGGTCCGTCGGCGTCCGGGTGCCGTTCCAGGGGTCGAACCACGAGTCGTCGCCG
This sequence comes from Micromonospora sp. PRAS1, assembly GCF_059553435.1. NCBI lineage: Bacteria > Bacillati > Actinomycetota > Actinomycetes > Micromonosporales > Micromonosporaceae > Micromonospora > Micromonospora sp. PRAS1. The sequence goes on along the minus strand of NZ_JCANNB010000013.1, from coordinate 144,607 downwards.
CCCCGGAAGCCCTCGGCCAGCGCCGGATGTCCGCCGTCCGCACCGGAATCGGAGCTGCCCACGGTGACCCCGGTGCCGTTGACGCCGAGCTCGGACCAGACCCGGTCCGCGCCGATCAGGGTGATGTTCCAGGCTGGACCGCCCGGTGCGGGCGCACTGCCGCCGGCCGCACCGGCCAGCGCCGGCAACGGGCGGAGCCGCTGGCTGACCAGGACCCGGTCCACCTCCGGTCGGCTGGTCAGCCAGGCGCGTACCGCTGGGCCGCCGTTCACCTCGATCGCGTTCACCAGGTAGTACGGGGTGTGGGCCAACCGCAGCCGGCGCAGTTCCCGCCGCAGGTCGGCCTGGCTCCGCTCGGCGGTCGTGACCAGCCGCTGGTAGACCTGTGCGGCGCGGGCGTCCCGGCCGTCCTTTCCGGGCCCGATGGGCAGGCCGCTGAGGTCCGCCTGCTCCCGCAGCACCACGAAGAGCCGTTCGCCGTGCAGACCGGGCTGGCCGGCGGTGACGGCGATCGTGCCGACCGCGATCAGCAGGGCCACGGCGGTCGCCCCGGCCACCGCCCGACGGGGTGGCCGCGCCGTACGACGGCCCAGCCACAGGCCGTACGCGATGGCCAGCAGGATCGCGACGACGAGCCCGGCACCGGCGGCGACCGCCACCCAGAACGGCACGTCCCGGGTGGTGGCCAGCAACAGGCTGATCTCTTCGGGATCGGTGAAGGCCAGCGGGCCGAACACGCCGAGCCCGACCAGCCAGGCGACCGGCGTTCGCCCGCTGACCGGGTCGTGGGCACGCTCCTGGCCGGTGCGCTGGCCGAGGACGTGCAACGCGGCAAGCGCGAAGCCGGTCGGCGGCAGCGTCACCAGCAGTGGCAACTGGGCACCGGACTGGCCCACACCGGCGCCGACAAGCAGCAGCACCACCCCCGCGACCAGGCCGCCGACCAGCACCAACCGGGCCGGTCGAGGTGGCTCGCCGGACTCGAAGTGACCCCAGAACCGGGCGTCCAGCAGGGTCCCGGCCAGTATCCCGACGGCCGCTGCGGCCAACCCGGCGAGGAGGGTCTCCAACAACCCGCCGAGCGCGCCGACCCAGACCCAGGGCAGCAGCAGGACCAGCCCGGCAGCCATCGCGAGCAGCGTCCCGACCCCCGGCCGCGCCCGGCGGCCCTCGGCCCCACCCGGCGGGTGGGAGTCGGTCGCGGGCGGCTCGATCGCCGCCGCCGGGTGTGGGCCGGTCGCGGGCGTCGCGGTCGCCGTCGCCGGGAGGGAGTCGGTCGCGGGTGGCTCGGTCGTCGTCGCCGGGTGTGGGCCGGTCGCGGGCGTCGCGGTCGCCGCCACCGGCTCGGTCGTCGCCGCCGGGTGACTCGCGGTGCCGGCGAAGCGGGCCAGCACCCGCTTCGCGACAAGCGCCAGCAGCGTGGCCGTGGCGGCCAGCGCGGCCAGGTATGTCTCGTGGTGCACCGGGGGAATCGCACGCAGCAGCCCGAGCCCGCCCAGGGCGAACGCGCCGGCCAACCAGAACCGGCCGGTGGCCCGGATCACCGGCGACCGGGGCACCATCGCCAGCGGCAGCGCGGCGGTACCGATGCCGAGCACGGTGAGCAGGCCGAGCGCCGGCCAGAGCGGTACCAGCCGGTCCAGCCCACTGAGCAGCAGCACCTGGTCGACCAGCCACCCGCCGCCCTGCGCCAGCACGGTGACCGCGACCGCCCAGCAGCCGACCAGCACCGCCGCGACGACCGCCCAGGGACTGCCGGCACCGCCGGATGTCGAGTACTCCGCCCGCATCCGCACACCCTACGAAAACCCGAGCGCCACTGCCGGTGCACCGGCACCCGTCGATCATGCACCTCTGGTCCGGAAATATGCCGCGAAACGTGAGATTCCAGCGACCAGAAGTGCAAGATCCACGGGTTGTTGGGGCGTGGGGCGCTGGGGTTACCGTGGACGGGTGCGCGATCCACACGTGTCCCGGTCCGTCGCCGGGCAGCTCTCGCCCATCCGCCGCGCCGCCGATCTGCGTCGGCTGCGGTCCGAACGCTTCGACGTGCTGGTCATCGGCGGCGGCGTGACCGGTGCCGGTGCGGCGGTCGACGCGGCCTCACGTGGGCTGAAGGTTGCCCTGGTGGAGGCCCGCGACTTCGCGGCCGGCACCTCCAGCCGGTCCAGCAAGTTGATCCACGGCGGCCTGCGCTACCTGGAGCAGCTCGAATTCGGCCTGGTGCACGAGGCGCTGACCGAGCGCGGGTTGCTGGCCACCCGGCTGGCGCCGCACCTGGTGCGTCCGGTGCCGTTTCTGGTGCCGCTGCCGGCTGGGCGAAGTCTCCGTGACCTGCCCGCCCGCCTGGCCCGGCGCGCCTACTACGGCGCCGGAGTGGCCGCGTACGACGCCTTCGCCGGTCTCTTTGGCGGCGGTCGGGGGATGCCGTTGCACCGGCACCTGAGCCGGGAGGGTGCCCGGCGGATCTTCCCGAGCCTGCGCGCCGACGCGCTGGCCGGTGCCATCCGCTACTACGACGGGCAGGTGGACGACGCCCGGCTGGTCGTCACGCTGGCCCGTACCGCCGCCAGCCTGGGCGCGGCCGTGGTGAGCAGCACCCGCGCGGTCGGGCTGATCCGGCAGGCCCGGGAGGTCACCGGGGTCCGGGTCCGCGACCTGGAGGCGCCCGCCGGTTCGCCGGAGGCCGAGTTCGAGGTACGCGCCCGCACCGTGATCGCCGCCACCGGCGTCTGGACCGACGACATGTCCCGGATGCTCAACGACGTCGGGCTGCGCCCCGGCGTCCGGGTCCGGGCCTCCAAGGGGGTGCACCTGGTGGTGCCCCGCTCGGCGATCACCGGCGAGACCGGGCTGATCCTGCGGACGGCAACCAGCGTGCTCTTCGTCATCCCGTGGGGCGGGCACTGGATCATCGGCACCACGGACACCGACTGGCGGCTGGACCGCTCCCACCCGGCGGCCTCCGCCAGCGACATCGACTACCTGCTCCGGCAGGTCAACACGGTGCTGGACCGGCCGCTCACCACCGCCGACATCGAGGGCGTCTACGCCGGGCTGCGGCCGCTGCTGGCCGGCGAGGCGGATTCCACCTCCAAGCTCTCCCGGGAACACGCGGTCATTGAGCCGATGCTCGGGCTGCTGCTGGTCGCCGGGGGCAAGTACACGACGTACCGGGTGATGGCCGCCGACGTGGTCGACCGGGCCGCGCACCGGCTCGGCGGGCAGCGGCCGTCGCGTACCGCCGACCTGCCGTTGCTCGGCGCGGACGGCTACCCGTCGATGTGGCGTGACCGGGCGGACCTGGCCCGCCGGCACGGGGTGCCGGTCGGGGTGGTGGAGCACCTGCTGGAGCGCTACGGCAGCCTGACGCTCGACCTGCTGGCGCTGATCGACGCCGACCCGCTGCTGGCCTCCCCGCTGGCCGGCGCGCCGGAGTACCTTGCCGCCGAGGTGACGTACGCGGCCCGGGCCGAGGGGGCGTTGCACCTGGAGGACGTGCTCACCCGGCGTACCCGGATCTCCTTCGAGACGACACACCGCGGCCTGGATTCGGTCGAGCACGCGGCCGAGCTGATGGGCGCGGTGCTTGGCTGGAACGACGCGCGGCGGGCCCGCGAGGTGACCCACTACCGGGCGCGGGTGGAGGCCGAACGGCAGTCCCAGCTGATGCCGGACGACGCCACCGCCGACGCGGCGCGCCTCGGCGCGCCCGACGTGCGCGGTTACGCCGCGGATCGGGGCGCTGACGACGCCGGGCTGCCCCGCTGAGCGATCCACTCTGGAGATAGCACGCAATGGATGCCCGTCCGGCGGGTTACGCTCGCTACCTACGGTGGGGTAAGTTCCGCCCGTGATGGCGCTCTCCAGGTCACGGTTTGTCTCCCTGTTCGCTGCCACACTGCTGGCGGTTGCGCTCGGCGGGTGCGCCCCGTTCCGGGGCCAGGACGAAGCAGCGACACGGCCGGGCACACCGGACTCGGCCCAGCCGGGTGCCGGCGGTGCCGCGAACGCCGGGAAGCACCGGGTCAGCCTGCTGCAGAACGAGGGCACGGAGGGGCCGCTGCGCACCCTCAACGTGGAGCCCGACGGCCGGTGGGAGTGCGTCAACTGCGCCGGCGACGGGGTGACCTCGACCGGCGTGCTCAGCGAGGAACATCAGGAACGGTTGCAGGAGTTGCTCGCGAACCCGACGCTGGCGCGGGAGACCGACGAGGCACGCGGCTACAAGGTCGTCTGTGTCGGTGCCCTGACCTCCAGCCTGCTCACCCAGGCCGGCCTGATCACCTCGCAGGACTGCCCCGGCGAGGAACGTCCCCTGGTGGCCGAGGAGATCCTGCTGCTCCTCACCCAGAACACCCCCGCCCAACTGACCACGCCGTAGTGCAAGGAAGGGCCCCCTATTAACGCCTCGTGTATAGGAAGGGCCCCTTCTTAACAACGCGGCAGGTGGGCGACCGGGCTGGTTCAGAGCACCTTGCCCGGGTTGAACAATCCGGTCGGGTCGAGCGCCGCCTTGATCGCCTGATGCACCCGTACGCCCACCGGCCCGATCTCGCGGGCGAGCCAGTCCCGCTTGAGCAGGCCGACACCGTGCTCGCCGGTGCAGGTGCCGCCGAGGTCCAGACCGAGCCGCATGATTTCGTCGAAGGCCCGCCGGCCGCGTGCCAGGCTGACCGGATCCGCCCGGTCGACCACGATGTTCGGGTGCATGTTGCCGTCACCGGCGTGACCGACCACACCGATCGGCACCTGGCACTCGGCGGCGATCCGGGCCACCCCGTCGAGCAGGGCGGCCAGCGCGCCCCGGGGCACCGCCAGGTCGTCGATGATCAGGCCACCATTGCCGCCCGGGTACGCCTCGGCGGCGTACCTCTCCATCGCCGGATGCGCCAGCCGGCGGGCCTGCAACAGCGCCGCGGCCTCCACCGCGTCGGTGGCCGCGTAGACCTCCGCGGCGCCTACGGCCTCGCAGACGGCGGCCAGGTCGGCGAGGTCCGCGGCGGCTCGCGGGCCGGTGTCCGCCGCGGCCAGCAGCAGCGCCTCGGCGTCGGTGCGCAACCCCATCGGCCGGTACGCCTCGATTGCCCCCAGATGGGTGCGATCGAGTAGTTCGAGCAGGCTGGGGGAGAGGCCCTGGGCGGCGATCCGGGCCACCGCCTCGCCGGCCGCCGCCGTGGAGCCGAAGACGGCCACCAGGGTCAGCGACTCCGCCGGGGCGGGACGCAGCGCCACGGTCACCTCGGTGATCACGCCGAGGGTGCCCTCGGAGCCCACGAAGAGCCGGGTGAGGTCGTACCCGGCCACCCCCTTCGCCGTACGCCGGCCGGTGCGCAGCACCTCACCGGAGGCGAGCACCACCTCCAAGCCGAGCACGTACTCGCTGGTCACGCCGTACTTCACGCAGCACATGCCGCCCGCGTTGGTGGCCACGTTGCCGCCGATGGTGGACGACTCCCAGGAGCCCGGATCCGGCGGGTACCAGAGCCCCTGCTTGGCCACTGCGGCACTTAGCGTCGCGTTGACCACGCCGGGTTGGACCACCGCGATCCGGCTCACCGGGTCGATCTCCAGGACCGCGTCCATCGCCACGGTGCTGAGCAGCACCGCGCCGTCGATCGCGTTCGCCGCGCCGGCCAGCCCGGTCCGCGCCCCCTGCGGCACCACGGGTACGCCGTACCGTCCGGCCGCCCGGACCACGGCGGCCACCTCCTCGGTGCTGCGCGGCCGGGTGACGGCCAGCGGCGTACCGGCGGCGCAGAGGTCAGCCTCGTCCCGCTCGTACCCACGGAGCAGGTCCGGATCGGTGAGCACCGCCTCCGGTCCGAGGGCGGCGCGCAGGTCGTCGAGGAGGGCGGTGGCGGCCATGCGCCGAGGCTACGACCGGTAAGTGGTGATCACCAAGCGGGTGCGCGCGGACGGCGTGATGTTGAGTGCGCGTTGAGTGCGCATGGACGGCGTGATGTTGAGTGCGTGTTGAGTGCGCACGGACGGCGTGATGTTAATAGGGGGCCCTTCCTCTACCGGAGGCGTTAATAAGGGGCCCTTCCTTACTCCGCAGGGAGGAATGTCCGGGCGTGGGGTGGGTAGTCGCGGACATGGCGGTGCCCCGGAATCGACGATTTTCGCTGCTGCGCCGCGACCGCATGCCCGAGAGCCTGTCTGAGGTGGACACGGCCCGGATCGCCGAGACCGTGGCCCAGTTGCATCACCGGGGCAAGGCGACCCTGCGCGACAGGCTGCACCGGGTACGGATGTCGCTCGGTCTGGCCGGGCAGGCTGGCCTGGCGGCCGGGCTGTCCTGGGTGGCCGCGCACGACCTGCTGGGCAACCCGCAGCCGGTCTTCGCCCCGATCTCCGCCGTCGGCACCCTCGCCGTCTCGGTGGGCCAGCGGTTCCGCCGGACCGTGGAGTTGATCGTCGGCGTGGCGGTCGGCGTGGCGGTCGGTGACCTGTTGATCTATCTCCTCGGCACCGGTCCGTGGCAGCTCGGGCTGGTCGTCACCGCCGCCATCGTGCTTACCATCTTCGCCGGGGGCAGCGTCGCGATCGTCATCCAGGCCGCCGCGACCGCGGTGCTGATCGTGACGCTCAGCCCGTCGGTCGAGCATCTGGAGATCCCGCGCTTCATCGACGCGCTCGTCGGGGGCACCATCGCGCTACTGGTCACCGCGATCCTGTTACCGCTCAACCCGCTGCGGGTGCTGAACCGGGCCGCCCGGCCGGCCCTGGACCTGCTCGCCGAGCAGTTGGACAACGCCGCCGAGGGCCTGCGCGACGGCGACCGGGAGAAGGTTCAGCAGGCGTTGGACCGGTTGCGGGACAACAAGCAGGAGCTGAGCACCCTGAGCGAGGCGATCGAGGGCGCCAAGGAGACCGCCCTGCTCTCCCCGGCGCGCTGGCACCGGCGCAGCGAACTCACCCACTACGCGGAGGCGGCCGATCCGATCGACCGGGCGATGCGTAACAGCGGAACGCTGATCCGGCGCGCGGTGACCCTGATCGAGGACGGCGAGCCGATCCCGGAGTCGATGCCGGCGGCAATCAGCCATCTCGCCGAGGCGGTACGCGTGCTGAAGCACGAGTTCGCCCGGGGCGAGGAGCCCGAACAGGCACGGGAGCGGTCACTACGCGCGGTCACCGAGGCAGGCCAGGCGTACGCCGAGGGGGTCGGGTTCTCCGGCAGCGTCGTGGTCGCCCAGGTGCGTACCACCGCAAGTGACCTGATGGTCGCCTCGGGGATCAGCCAGGAAGAGGCCAACCGGCTGGTACGGCAGCGTTTCGGCGCGTTGGAACGGCCCGGTGCGCCGGCCGGGCCGGAACCAACGGCGAAGCCACCGACCGCACCGCCAGTGGGCTGAGTCGCTGGTCACGGGCGGTGCGGTCGATGCGCCCGGCCCGACGGGCCGGAGATGACTACGCTGGCCGCATGGCCGACACCCCGTCCGGCGGATCGCTGCCGCCGTCGCCGTCCGTGCCCGCTGTCCCGTCGACGGTCAGCGGCGTACCCGGCTTGCCACGTCGCCAGCTCAACTGGCGGCGGGCCCTGGTGCTGGCCGGGGTGATCCTGCTGATCGCCGCCTGCGCGATCTTCATGCTGGTCACCCTCGGCACCAATCTCGGCGTCGAGGCGCTCCTGATCGGCACGGCCGCCGCGATTCTGCCGGTCCCGGTTCTGGTGGCCTGTTTTCTCTGGTTGGACCGGTACGAGCCCGAGCCGCTCAAGTACCTGATCTTCTGCTTCGCCTGGGGTGCGTTCGTCTCCACCGCCGCGTCGTTGCTGGTCAACGAGGCCTCCGCCAGCTGGTTCGAGAAGCGGGGGCTGCCGATCGCGCTCACCGCGGTACTGGTCGCGCCCTTCATCGAGGAGTTGACCAAGGCGCTCGGTCCGATTCTGCTGCTGCTGTTCCGGCGCCGGGAGTGGTCGGGCATCACCGACGGGCTGGTGTACTGCGGGCTCTCCGCGATCGGCTTCGCGATGGTGGAGAACATCCTCTACCTGGGCGGGCGCGGGTACGCCGCCGGTGTCGAGCAGTACGGGCCGGCCACCGGCGCCCAACAGGTGATCGCCATCTTCATCGGCCGGATCCTGCTGTTCGGGTTCGCCCATCCGTTGTTCACCTCGATGACCGGTGTCGGCCTCGGCATCGCGGCCCGTACGGCGGACCGCCGGGTCCGGGTGCTCGCTCCGCTCGCCGGCCTGCTGCTGGCGATGATGCTGCACGGCGCCTGGAACCTGCTGCCGACCCTGACCGAGGCCACCGGCGAGGTGTTGATCACGCTCGTCGGCATGGTCGGTGTGATGGTGCCGATCTTCTTCGGCATGGTCGGCCTGGCGGTGTGGCTACGTGCCTGGGAAGGGCGGCTCACCGAGCGGACCCTGCCGGACTATGTCCGGGCCGGCTGGCTCACCCCGCCCGAGGTCGCGGCGCTGAGCAGCCTCGGGCGGCGGCACGCGGCCCGGACGTGGGCCCGGCGGGTGGCCGGCGACGCCGGGCTGCGCGCCATGCGCGGTTACCAGTTCGCGGCGACCCGGCTGGCGCTGCTGCGCGACGGCTCGCTGCGGGGCCTGGATCGCCGGCCCGGCGACCGCGAGCGTACGGCGCGGGAGGAACAGCAGCTGCTGGAACTGATCAGCACCTACCGGTCGTACTTCGTGGGCCGGGACCCGCAGTCGCCGGTCGGCGTCTGGGACGGGCGCCGGTACCACCTGCGGTTCCCGGACGGTTCGCAGCGGTCGGTGGAGGCACCCGAGGAGCCGGTGGTCCCGATTCCGGTGGTGCTCGCCCCACCGCCGCCACCACCGGCGTTCGCCGCCGGTTACGGCCCGCCCGGCTGGTACGGCCAGCGGCCTCCCGCGCCGCCCTGGCCGCCGCAGCAGCACTGAACCGCGCTCAGGCCATCAGCCTGGTCAGGAAGTCGCCGAGGCCCTGCGCCATCATCAGCAGGGCGGCGCCGATCGCCCGGAACATCTCCGCGGCGCCTTCGGGCCGGAACGCCATGAAGTAGATCAGGAACGCGAGACTTCCCCAAGCCAGCACCTTCTTCACTAATACCGGCATCGTCCCTCCCCAGGGCCGGTGGTGCGGCTGGCTTCCCGCCGGGGAGCGCGGCAAACGACGCGGGCTTCGGGACGCGCAACTGGGCGTGGCCGGCGGCTGGCACGCCGACCAACGGCATGAGTGACCTCGCTACGGCGCCGACGGGCTCACAGGTAGAGCCCGGTGGCGTCCTCCTCGACCCGTTCGGCGGCCACCGCGTGCACGTCGCGCTCGCGGAGCAGCACGTAGCCACGGCCGTGCAGCTCGACCTCGGAGCGGTCGTCGGGGTCGAAGAGCACCCGATCGCCGGAGACGATGGAACGGACGTGCGGCCCGACTCCCACGGCGGTGGCCCAGGCCAGGCGCTTGCCCACGGCGGCGGTGGCCGGGATCACGATGCCGGCGGTGGACCGCCGCTCGCCGTCGCCCCCCTCCACCCGCACCAGCACGCGGTCGTGCAGCAGCCGGATGGGCAGGCCGGAATCGAGGTTCTGGTCGGCTGTCACGTCGCAGACGCTACCGTGTCGTCCCCGGCCGGCCGCCGGTGGTCACCGGGTTGGACGGGCACCGGTAGGGGCAAGGTATGGCGGAATTGCCCTACCGTGAAGCGCTCGGGCGTATCCTGTCCGACCTGACGCTGTGCGCAGGGCACGACCATTCGGGGAGGTTCGCTTGAGCCGGTTCGAGCGGATTCGGGGGCGGCTGCGTCGCGCGTACGAGTCGGGACGGGAATCGGTTCGGGCCGCGCGGAGCCGGCCACCCGACATACCCGAACCGGCCCGGACGGCCTCGCCGTCGCACCCTGGCCCGGCGGCACCACCGGCCGCCACCGTGGTCGGCACCGACACTCCGCCGGCGGCCCTGCACAACTCCACCTCCAGCCGTGACGACGCGGACGTGCCGCACGCGCTGCGGATCGCCGCCGCCTGGTCGTGGCGGCTGATCGTCGTCGGCGTCGTCTTCTGGGCGCTGCTGAAACTGGTCGGCACGATCAGCATCGTGATCATCCCGCTCGCGGTGGCGATGCTGCTGTCGGCCCTGCTCGCGCCCGCGGTCGGCTGGCTGTTGCGGGCGCGACTGCCGAGGTCGTTGGCGACCGCCGTGGTGCTGGTCGCCGGGCTGGCTGCGGTGATCGGCACGCTGACCCTGGTGGTGAACGAGTTCATCAAGGGTGTCCCGGAGTTGGCCGCGAAGTCGACCCAGGGGTTGCAGCAGATCCAGGACTGGCTCAAGACCGGTCCGCTGCACCTGTCGGACAACGACCTCGACCGCTATCTCACCGAACTCCAGCAGTGGGTGAACAACAACACCGAACGCTTCACCAGCGGGGCCCTCTCCACCGCCGCGACGCTGGCCGAGGTGCTGACCGGTACGGTGCTTGTGCTCTTCGCCACCTTCTTCTTCCTGCGCGACGGCAACATCATCTGGCGCTTCCTGGTCCGGCTGCTTCCGGTGGCGGCGCGGTGGAAGGTCGACGACGCCGGCCGGGCCTCCTGGGCCACCCTGGTCGCCTACGTCCGGGCAACCGTGCTTGTCGCCTTCATCGACGCCGTCGGCATCGGCGTCTTCCTGGTCATCTTCGACATCCCGTTCGCCTTCCCGCTGGCCGCCCTGGTCTTCCTCGGCGCGTTCATCCCGATCGTCGGTGCGACGCTCTCCGGCGGGGTGGCGGTGCTTGTGGCGCTTGTCGACAGCGGGCCGGTGACCGCGCTGATCATCCTCGGCGTGGTGATCGGCGTGCAGCAGGTGGAGGGGCACATCCTCCAGCCGCTGATCATGGGCCGGGCGGTCGCCATCCATCCGCTCGCGGTGATCATCGGTCTGGCCGCCGGTGTGGTGCTCGCCGGGATCACCGGCGCGGTGGTCGCGGTGCCGGTGATCGCGGTGCTCAACACGGCGGTGCGCCGGCTCGCCGCGCGTACCGTCCCCGACACCCCACCCGACGCGGTCGTCGTCGCCTCCCGGGCACCCTGAGCCGGCCTGTCGTCGGTCCGGTCGGGCCGCGACCCGGCGTCAGTCGTCGGCGAGCCGGGTCAGCGCGCCCCGCACCACCTCGGGGCGGGTGGTGTACCAGAACGGCGGCAGCGAGCGGCGCAGGAACGCCCCGTAGCCCCGGGCGGTTTCCAGCCGGGAGTCGAGCACGGCCACCACGCCCCGGTCGCCGGTGGCCCGGATCAACCGGCCCACGCCCTGGGCCAGCCGGACCGCCGCGATCGGGACGCTGACCGCGGCGAAGCCGGAATTGCCCTGGGCGTCGACCGCCGCCGCCCGGGCGGCGGCCAACGGCTCGTCGGGCCGGGGGAAGGGCAGCCGGTCGATCACGACGAGCTGGCACGAGTCACCCGGCACATCCACCCCCTGCCAGAGCGACATCACCCCGAACAGGCAGCTCGACCGCTCCTCCCGGAACCGGCGGACCAGCAGCGGCAACGCCTCCTCGCCCTGCAACAGCACGGGCAGGTCGGTGCGCGCCCGCAACAGCTCCGCCGCCTGCTGGGCGGCCCGTCGGGAGGAGAAGAGCCCGAGCGTACGCCCACCCAGCGCGCCGACCAGCGAAAGCAACTCCTCCCCGGCCGCGTCGGGCAACCCGGAGGCACCGGGGCGGGGCAGGTGCGCGGCCACGTAGAGGATCCCCTGCCGGGCGTAGTCGAACGGCGAGCCGACATCCAGCGACCGCCAGCCCGGCCCGGAGTCGGCGGCCCCGCCGCTCGCGCCCGCCCGGGCGTCGACCGTTCCGGCCTCGGTACCAGCCGCGCGGTCCGTCCGGTCGTCGCCCGTGGCCGTACCGCCGGCCGGTCGCCGGGTGGCCTCGGCGAGGGCGGCGGCGGCCGGTGACGGCGGGCCGGGTGGGGGCGCTTCGAGGCCCAGGGCCCGGGCCACCGTGTCGAACCGGCCGCCGAGCGCCAGCGTGGCCGAGGTGGCCACCACGGTCCGCTCGTCGTAGAGGTGGGTGGCGAGCGTGCCGGCGACCGAGAGGGGCGCCACCACCAGCGCCCGACGGCCGGTGGCGTCGTTGCGCTCCACCCAGGCCACGTCGTGTTCCGCCTCCTCCAGCAGCCGCTGGGCGGTGCCGGACAGCTCGTCGAGGACGGCCTTGGCCTGCTGCTTGCGAACCGGGTCGGGATCGTCGGCCTTGATGTCGCCGATGCTGTCCAGGGCGGCGCGGGTCGCGGCGTCCAGCAGGGTGCAGGCCTCGCGCAGCGGGCCCGGCAGACCGCTGGTGATCCGCCCGACCGGCGCCTCGGCCAGCCCGACCGCGAGGGCGTCGCCGGCCGCGGTCAGCGCCTCGGCCGTCTCCGGACGCAGCAACGGGCGGGCCCGGCGGGCGGACCGGTCGATCAGCTCCGGGGTCAGCTCCGCCTGGGCCGCCGAGGAGACCCGGTCGGACAGTTCGTGGGCCTCGTCCACGACGAGCAGCTTGTGCGGTGGGACGATGTGCCGGCCGGCGAGCATGTCGACCGCGAGCAGGCTGTGGTTGGTGACCACGATGTCGGCCTCACGCGCCCGGGCCCGGGACGCCTCCGCGAAGCACTCCGCGCCGTACGGGCAGCGGGACGCACCGACGCACTCCCGCGCCGGCATGGAGACCAGCCGCCACGCCTGGTCGTCGACGCCGGGATCCAACTCGTCCCGATCGCCGGTGTCGGTCTCCAGCGCCCAGTCCCGCAGCCGCTGGATCTGCTTGCCGAGCCGACCCGCCTCGCCGAGCCAGCGGGTGCCGCCAGCCGGCCGCTCGGCCGGCGCGTCGAAGAGGGTGTCCGCCGGCTCGTCCTCCGAGGAGTTCTCCAACCGGGCCAGGCAGAGGTAATGGTGCCGGCCCTTGAGCACCGCGAAGGTGGGCCGCCGCTTGAGCAGTGGCTCGACCGCGTCGGCCAGCCGGGGCAGGTCGTGCTCGACGAGCTGGGACTGCAACGCGAGGGTGGCGGTGGAGACCACCACCGGCCCGTCGACCGTGAGTGCCGGGGCGAGGTACGCCAGCGACTTGCCGGTGCCGGTGCCGGCCTGCACCAGCAGGTGCTCACCGCTGGCCACGCACTCCTCGATCGCCGTCGCCATCTGCTGCTGGCCGGGGCGGGCCGCGCCACCGGGCACCGCGCCGACGGCGGCGGCCAGTAGGTCGGCACCGCCCGGCCGGTCACCCCGGCGACGGGCCTTGGCGCTGGTCGAGGCGAAGCCGGTGGTGGCGCGGGGCGGGGTCACGGTGGCACGGTACCGGCCGGGGCCGACGGCGTGTCGTACCGATCGGCCGTGTTGCGGCGTCACGGGACGGGATACCTACTCGTTGTCCGATAATTTCCCGACGGCGTGGCGTGGGCGGAATCGGCTAGGGTGCGACTCATGCCGAGCGACGTGGTCCGCGTGATCTACCGCAAGTACGACGGCAGCGCCCACCGCGACTACCCGGCCCGTCGCCTGGCCGAGGACGACCTGGGCGTCTGGCTCGGCGTGCCGGCGGGGACCAGCTCGGTCTACCACGGCCGGCCCTCGGTCGAGCAGATCCCGTTCGTCGTGCTTGTGCCGCACCACGCCTGGTGGACCGGCATGTTCAACCCGCCGCCCCGGACCAGCGAGGTCTACTGCGACATCACCACCCCGGCCCGCTGGGAGGGCGACGACACCGTGCACCTGATCGACCTCGATCTGGACGTGGTCCGCCGACGGGAAACGCGCCTGGTCGAGCTGCGCGACGAGGACGAGTTCGCCGAGCACCGGGCCCGCTTCGGCTACCCGGACGAACTGGTCGTGGCGGCCGAGGCGGCGGCCGGCTGGCTGTTCGGTGCGCTCGGTGACGGCACGGAACCCTTCGCCACCTCGTACCGGAAGTGGCTCGCCCTGGTCATCTGAGGCCGGCCTCCCGGACTCCGGCCCGGTCTGTTCTCCCGCGCTCCGCCCGGTCCGTTCTCCCGCGCTCCGGCCCGGCGCGGCACCTTCGGATTGCGGCGTTCGTCACTCGCGCCCTCGGGGTATTGGCTCGCTCGGTCGCCGATCGAGGCGAAACGCGAGCGGCTGCTGGGGATCACGAGGCGGCGCAGGTGAACGGAAGGTGAACGACCAGTGAATGACACCTGGCCAGGGGTGGGCCGCCGAATTGCCCCTCCGCGGGTTCCCTAGCATTCCCTCAGCAGGGCGCCGGCCGGCGGCTGCCACCCCTACCACCAACACGACGAGGTCCGTGCTGTGAGGTTTTCATTCCGCCCCAACGAGGGCGCCTTCTACGAGCTCTTCACCAGGGCCGCGCAGAACCTGGTCCGGGGTACCGAGCTGCTGAACGAGCTCGCCCTGCCCGACGTCGAGGTGCAGTCGGTCAGCGAGCGGCTCACCGAGGTCGAGCACGACAGCGACCAGATCACCCACGAGCTGTACAAGAAGATCAACTCCACCTTCGTCACCCCCTTCGACCGGGAGGACATCTACCGTCTCGGCTCGCTGCTGGACGACGTGATGGACCACCTGGAGGCGGTAGGCAACCTGCTCTACCTCTACGGGCTGACCAAGCTGCCGTCGCTGCCCCGGGAGATGCACGAGCTGGTGCACGTGCTCGACCAGCAGGCGAAGCTGACCGCCGAGGCGATGCCCCGGCTGAAGTCGATGAAGGACCTTGAGGACTACTGGATCGAGATCAACCGCCTGGAGAACGACGGCGACCAGGCGTACCGGATGCTGCTGGTCCGCCTCTTCTCCGGCGAGTACGACGCGTTGACCGTGCTGAAGATGAAGGAGGTCGCCGACGAGCTGGAGGCCGCCTGCGACGCCTTCGAGCACGTGGCCAACACCGTCGAGACCATCGCGGTCAAGGAGTCCTGAGCCTGTGAGTCCCGAGCTCATCGCGGTGTTGGCGGTGATCGGGGTGGCCCTGGTGTTCGACTACACCAACGGCTTCCACGACGCTGCCAACGCGATCGCGACAAGCATCTCCACCCGGGCGCTCACCCCCCGGGTGGCCCTGGGCATGGCGGCGATCGGCAACTTCATCGGCGCGCACTTCGGTGCCGAGGTCGCCAAGACCGTCGGTAGCGGCCTGGTCGAGCTGCCGCCCGGTGTCTCCAGCCTCGGCATCGTCTTCGCCGGGGTGATCGGCGCGATCACCTGGAACATCATCACCTGGTACTTCGGGTTGCCCTCGTCCTCCTCGCACGCCCTGATCGGTGGCCTGGTCGGCTCGACCGTGGCCGCCTCCGGCACCGTGCTCTGGACCGGCATCGGCGAGAGCGTGATCATCCCGATGATCCTGTCGCCGATGGTCGGCTTCGTCCTCGGCTACATCGTGATGATCGCGGTGCAGTGGATCTTCCGGAACGGGCACCCGGGCAAGCTGAACCGCGGCTTCCGCTGGGCCCAGACCGCCTCGGCGGCGGCCATGTCGGTCGGTCACGGCATGCAGGACGCGGCCAAGACCATCGGCATCGTGGTGCTCGCCCTCTTCGTCGGCGGCTACCAGGAGGACGCCACCTACATCCCGGAGTGGGCCTTCTGGACCTCGGCCGCCGTACTGGCCGCGGGTACTTACGCCGGTGGCTGGCGGATCATCCGGACCCTCGGTCGGAAGATCATCGACCTGCGCCCGCCGGAGGGCTTCGCGGCCGAGACCGTGGCCAGTGGCGTGCTCTACTTCAACGCGCTGGTGCTCGGTGCGCCGATCTCGACCACCCACACGATCACTTCGGCGATCATGGGTGTGGGCGCCACCAAGCGGCTCTCCGCCGTGCGCTGGGGGGTGGCCGGCAACATCGTCGGCGCCTGGATCCTGACCTTCCCGGCCGCCGGCTCCATCGGCGCGATCATGTACTTCGTCGTCCGACCGCTCTTCAGCTGAGATGTAAGGAAGGGCCCCTTGTTAACGCCTGGCGTAGTACAAGGGGCCCCTATTAACAGGCTCAGAGGTACGAGACGCCGATCTGGGCACGGATGTCGTCGAGCAGCGCCATGATCTCCAGGGTGGCGGAGTGCGGCACCAGCGGGCTCTCGGTCAGCCCCTCGGCCAGGCAGCGTTGCACCTCGATGGCCTCGTACTGGTAGCCCGAACCGACCAGCTCCGCCGTGACGGTCTCCGGCTCGGCATCGGCCCGGTGCAGGGTGAACCCGCCCGGCCGGAAGAACGGCTCGGGCAGGTCGATCCGGCCGGCCGTACCGGTGATCGAGGCGGTGAGCCCGGTCGCACCCACCATGCCGCAGCTCAGCGTGGCGACCGCCCCGGAGTCGTACCCGAAGACCAGACCGGTGTTCTCGTCCGTGCCCTCCGGCCCCAGCTTCGCCCACGAGCGCACCTGCTGTGGCACACCGAGCAGCAGATGAGCCAGGCTCACCGGGTAGATGCCGAGGTCGAGCAGCGCGCCGCCGCCGAGGGCACGGGCCCGCATCCGGTGCTCAGGCGGGAACGGCCCGGCGACGCCGAAGTCGGCCCGTACGCTGGTGACGGTGCCGATCGCGCCGTCGGCGATCAGCTCGCGAACCCGCAGGACGAGCGGATTGCAGCGCATCCACATCGCCTCCATGAGGAACACCCCGGCGGCGCGTGCGGTGTCTACCAGCTCCGTGCTGGTGGTCAGATCCAGGGTGAACGGCTTCTCCAGCAGCACCGGCCGGCCAGCGGCGAGGCAGGTCCGGGCCGCCTCGTAGTGCGCGGCGTGCGGGGTGGCGACGTAGATGACGTCCACGTCGGCGTCCGCGGCCAGTTCCGACCAGGAGGCGTACGCCCGGGGTGCGCCGTGCCGCTCGGCGAAGCGCTGCGCGGTCTCGGCCGTACGCGAGCCGACCGCGACCAGTTCGGCCCCCGGCACCAGCCGGAGGTCCTCGGCGAAACGGGCGGCGATGTGGCCGGTGGCGAGGATGCCCCAACGAGTCATGCGGGTGACGCTACCGAAGATCACCTGAGGGCTGTACCTGCGATCCACGGGGCGGGAACTAGGCTCCCGACATGACCACCGACCGCGGCTATCCGGCGCCACCCACGCTGGTCGAGCACGCCCGCCGGTTCCACGCCTCGGGTGCCGCGCCGGCAGTGCCCCGGATGGCGGCCACCGTGCTGCTGCTGCGCCCGGCCGGCGAGGGGTTCGAGGTGTACCTGATCCGCCGGGTCGCGGCGATGGCCTTCGGCGGCATGTACGCCTTCCCCGGCGGCGGGGTCGACCCCTCGGACTCCACCGCCCACCTGGACTGGGCCGGACCGGACCCGGCGGGTTGGGGTACCCGGCTCGGGCTGGCGCCGCAGGCCGCGCAGGCGGTCGTCTGCGCGGCGGCCCGCGAGGTCTTTGAGGAGGCGGGGGTGCTACTCGCCGGCCCCGATCCGGAGCGGATCGTCGGGGATGTCAGCGACGACGGCTGGGAGGCCGCCCGGGTCGAGCTGGAGCAGCGGCGCAGCGGCTTCGCCGAGTTGCTCGCGGGGCGCGGGCTCACCCTCCGGTCGGATCTGCTGCTGCCATGGAGCCGGTGGGTCACTCCGGAGTTCGAGCCGCGCCGGTTCGACACGTACTTCTTCGTGGCGTTGCTGCCGGAGGGACAGCGCACCCGGGACGTTTCCGGTGAGGCCGACCACACCCTCTGGATCCGTCCCGGCGACGCCGGTGACCGGGCCGAGGCCGGCGAGCTGACCATGCTGCCGCCGACGCTGATCACCCTCGGCGAGGTCGCGGCCTGCGCCGACCTCGCCGCGGTGGTTCAAGCGGCGGCGAACCGGGACGCGGCCACCCCGATCACGCCCCGGCTGGACCTGACCGGCCCGGACGGGCCCCGGTTCTACCTGCCGTGACGCCGCGGACCTTGCCGCCCCGCGACCGGGTCGCGCGGATCGCCGGTCCCGGCCGGGATGCGGCGGATCGCCGGTCCACGCCGGGTCGTGGGGGCTCAGTCGCGCTGGTAGTTGACGTGCGCCGACCAGCGGGCGAAGCCGAGCCGCTCGTAGAGGGCGACCGCGCCGGTGTTCGACTCGTCCACGTAGAGCATGACCCGGTCCAGGCCGCGTCGCTCGCGCAGGTACGCCAACCCGGCCGTGGTCAGGGCCCGACCGAGCCCGCCGCCGTGCGCGGTCGGTTCGACCCCGAGCACGTACACCTCGCCGATCCGGGCCGAACCGGGCCGCTCGTGCACCTTGGTCCAGTGGAAGCCGAGCAGTCGGCCGGTCGCCGACTCCTCCGCGAGTAGGAAGCCGGCCGGATCGAACCACGGCTCGGCGAGGCGTACCCGCAGGTCGTCGGCGGCCCACCGGCCCTGCTCCGGGTGGTCGGCGAAAGCCCGCGCGTTCAGCGTCAGCCACGCCTCGTCGTCGGCGCCGGGACGGAAGGCACGCAGCGTCACCCCGTCGGGCAGCCGCGGCTCGGTAAGCGGTGCGGTGAGCGGCCGGCGCAGTTGCCAGAGCACGCGCGCACGGCGGAAGCCGAGATCCACGGCGAGCGCGGCGGCCGACGGGTGGTCGCCGTGCGCCCAGGTCCGCAGCGTTCCGCTGCCGCCGGCCGGTACTTCCTGGCCCAGCACCTTCCGGGCCAGCGCCCGGCCGGTGCCCCGCCGCCGGTACCCCGGATGCACCACCAGCCCGACCTCGACGCCGGCCGCCGGATCGCCGGTGTCGAGGTGGGCGTACCCGGTGAGTGTCCCGTCGGTGGTGCGGGCGGTCAGGTGGACCGCCGGGGCGCGGTCGTCGCGGAGTCGGAGCAGGACGTGTTCGTCGAGCGGGTCCGCGCCGTCCGCGTCGCCCGCCGCCCGGGCCAGCGCCAGCACCTCGGCGATCTCGGTCGGATTGAGCCGGTCGGAGCTGTTGAGCCTGATCATTTGCTCGCTCATGCCGGCCACGCTAGCGGGCGCAGCGGCGGTTGGTCGGAGTGGCGACACGGGGGATCGACGGCGCGGCGGCCGGGTGGCGGCGACGTCAGGTACCCCGCTTCGGCAGCGCCAGGACGGCGTACCTGGTGGTCAACGTGGGCAGGATGCGGTAGAGCGCGTTCACGGTGCCCTGCCGGTCGCCGCCCGCGTCGTGCAGCAGGACGATCGACCCGGGTCCCACCCCGGCGACCACCGAAGCGGCGATCTTGGTGGCGCCGGGCGCCCGCCAGTCGCCCGGGTCCACCGTCCAGTGCAGCGGCATCATGCCCAGGTCGCGGGCGACGGAGATGACCGAGTAGGTCCAGGCGCCACCGGGCTGCCGGTACCAGCCGATCGGCGCGTCCGGGACCGCGGCCCGGATCGCGGCACTGGTCCGGATCAGGTCGGAGCGGATCCGCTCCGGCGAGCGTGAGCCCAGGGTCACGTCATGGTTCCAGCTGTGGTTGCAGAGCGTGTGGCCCTCGGCGGCGATCTGCTGGATCAGCCAGGGGTACGCCTCGGCGTTCTGGCCGACCACGCAGAAGGTGGCCGTGACGTGGTGCTCCCGCAGAATCGAGAGGACCTGTGGGGTGTAGTCGGGGTGTGGCCCGTCGTCGAAGGTGAGGGCGACGGTGTCGGTGCCGGTGCTCACCCGGGTGCCCATCGGGCCGAAGTTCGGGTCGTCGTCGTGCTCCGGTGCGGCGGAGCGGTCAGGCGCGTTCGGCCCGGCGTCGGGTGCCCGGGTGGGCGCGGCGCCGGAGGCGGTCGGCGAGGGCGCGGACTGGTCGGCGTACTCGGGATGGTCGGCACCTGTCGAGGTGACCGTGGAGTCGGTGTGCGAGGGGTCGGGTGTCAGGCTCCGGCCGAGCAGGTACACCGAACCGAGTACCGCCGACACCACGAGCGTGATGATCCCGATCGCGCGTCCCGCGCCCCGGTGGTAACCGCCCACCGCCGCCCCTCCCGTTGGACAACCTGAGAGTCACAATAAGACGCTCAAGTCGACCAAAAGGGGCATCTCGGATTATTAGCCCTCGACGGTGAGGGGGCGAGCCGAGAGCGGTGCGTGCTCGGCGGCCTCGGGCAGCGTCGTGCGCGAGGACGGTACGACGAACTTGTAGCCCACCTGGCGGACGGTGCCGATCATCGACTCGTACTCCGAGCCGAGCTTGGCCCGCAGTCGACGCACGTGCACGTCGACCGTCCGGGTGCCGCCGAAGTAGTCATAGCCCCAGACCTCGCGGAGCAGCTGGTCCCGGGTGAACACCCGGCCCGGGTGCTGGGCCAGGAACTTCAGCAGCTCGAACTCCTTGTAGGTCAGGTCGAGCGGACGGCCCTTGAGCTTCGCGGCGTAGGTGTCCGGATCGATCATCAGCTCGCCGGCCCGGATGGAGCCGCCGGCCCCCGCCGTCGCGTTGCTCAGCCGGCCGACCGCAAGTCGCAGTCGCGCCTCCACCTCGGCCGGGCCGGCAGAGGCGAGGATGACGTCGTCGACGCCCCAGTCCGCGTTCAGGGCGATCAGCCCGGCCTCGGTGACCACCGCTACCAGCGGTACGCCGAGCCCGGTGGCGTGCAGCATCCGGCAGGTGGCCCGGGCCTCGCTCAGCTCGGAGCGGGCGTCGACAAGTACGGCGTCCGGGCTCGGACCGGCGACCAGCGTGCGTACGTCACGAGGTGCGGTGCGGACCGAGTGCGGCAGCAGGTCCAGTGCCGGTAGCACTGCGGATGGTTCGCCTGCCCGTGCGGTCACCAGCAGCAGGATCTCCACGATCACCTCCGTCCCGGCGGCCCGTGTGGCCGCGCGACCAGCGGCACTCCTTGC
Source organism: Micromonospora sp. PRAS1 (assembly GCF_059553435.1). Taxonomy (NCBI): domain Bacteria; kingdom Bacillati; phylum Actinomycetota; class Actinomycetes; order Micromonosporales; family Micromonosporaceae; genus Micromonospora; species Micromonospora sp. PRAS1. Next base: position 123,952 of record NZ_JCANNB010000013.1, on the reverse strand, counting down.
GGATGTGGCGCTGGGAACTTCCGTGGGTCCCGGCGTCGCTGACGGGCGGGTTTCGCCTTGAGCGTAACCGATTGCCCACGCCGAGCCCGGTCGCGGTTTCCTGTTTGCCCTTTCTGCCCCTGATCGCGGCGCAGGTTTTAACGTCGCGGAAACCGGGGCACTCGCGAATTGCGGTGGGTCTGGCACGATCGGTGGGTGCTTCCCTCCAGCTCGCCCGAGACCGGCCGCGACCCGTGGGCCGACGACGACCCGCCGCCGGCGGGCGGCCCGGAGCCACGGACGGGCCCGGCCGCGGAGCCCGACGAGAAGCGCCGCTCGCGGGGTCCGCGACGGCTGCGCCGTGGCGGCTCGCCCCGCCGGCCCGACGACGCGCTCGACGCCGGTGAGGACGAGGACGAGGAAGAACCACCGGTCGAGGTACGCCGGCAGCTCTCCCTCGCCATCGGCGGGTTCGCCCTGCTGCTCGGCATCGGGCTGATCCTCGGGGTGCAGAGTTCCGGTCCGGGGCACCGGGTGCCCTTCACCGTCGTGGTGCTCGCCGTCCAGCTGCTGTTCGTGCTCGCCTGGACGATGGTGACCCGACCGCCGGCGCTGGCGGTGGTGCTCGGAGTCAACGTGGTGGCCGCGGTGGTGGCCGACGTCGTGGCGGTACGCAGCACCGAACCCCGGCTGGGCCCGCTCTGGCTGATCGCGATCGCCGCGCTGCTCGCCGCACTGCTCGGTCAGCTGATCCGCCGGGTGGACCGGGCCCGGGTGGCCGAGTCGTTCCGGACCACCGCCACCATCTCGTTCGGGGTGGTCGCCCTCGCCACGCTCATCGTGCTCAGCCGGATTCCCGCCGGCACCCAGGCGATCACCGTGAGTCTCGCCGCCGCCGCGGTCGCGCTCGGCGTCGCCCGGGCGGCCGACGCCGTCGCGGCCTGGCCACGACTCGCCCCCCAGGTGCCCAGAGGCGCGGCGGGCGTGGTCGGCGGAGCCATGATCGGCACACTGGTGAGCGCCGTTTTCGGCAGCTATCTGGTCACCCCGTTCACGCCGCCCCGGGCCGCGATCATCGGCCTGGTCGCGGCGGTCGTCGCCGTCCTGACCGATCTCGCCGTCGGGTACGCCGAGGCGGGCCGGCGGATGGCGGGCGAGGCGCAGAGCGGTTGGGCGACCCGGCACGTACAGGGTCCGCTCGGCGCGGTCGCGTTGGCCGCTCCGGTCGCGTACCTGATGTGCCGGTTGCTGCTCTAGTGCCTGTGTCGAAGTCCCTGGCCGGCCTGCGGCGGGCCCAAGCGACGACCGGCCGCGTTGGGAATTGGTCCGGATACAACACCGGTATCCGGACCAATTCCCGCCTTGCCGGACCGCCGCCTGGACTCCGCCTCGGCTCGACCGAGGACTTCGATACAGACCCTAAGGGACGTCTCGTAACCCTGGCGTCTGTCCCTTAAGGATGATCGGGCAGGATGCCCAGGTGCAGGTGATCACGGCAGCCCGCCCGGAGTGGATCTTTCCGTTCACCGGGTTGCAGCCCGCCCAGTTCCGCACGCTGGTCCGACTGGTCGCCGAGCGTGGCGGTGACGGCATCGCCGACGGCCGGCCGGGCCGGCAGTGGGCCCTGGGCCTCGCCGACCGGGTGCTGCTGGTCGCGGCGTACTGGCGGACGAATCTGACGATGCGGCAGATCGGCCCGCTGTTCGGGGTGTCGCACTCCTCCGCGCACCGGGTCATCGACACCCTCGCGCCGCTGCTGGCCCTGGCGCCGGTGCGCAAACGGCCGGTCGAGCAGATCGCGATCGTCGACGGGACGCTCATCCCAACCCGCGATCACCGCCTGGCCGCCCGGAGCAAGAACTACCGCTACTCCACGAACCTGCAGGTCGCCATTGACGCCAGCACCCGACTGGTCATCGCCGTCGGCGACCCACAACCCGGCAACCGCAACGACACCATCGTCTACCGTACCTCGGGCATCGACCAGAAACTCGCAGGCAGGCCGGTCATGGCCGACGGCGGCTACCGCGGCAACCCGGAGGTGATCATGCCGTACCGCAAGCCCACCGACGGCGGCTTGCTGCCGGAGTGGAAGGAGGCCTTGAACGTCGAGCACCGCACCGTTCGAGCCGGGGTCGAACATGCCCTGGCCAGGATGAAGTGCTTCAAGATCCTGCGCGACTACCGCCGCGCCGCCCACACATTGACCGATGCCGCTTCTGGCATCGCCAACCTCCACAACATCATCCTCGCCGGCTGACCACCGGTCCGGTGCCGGGCAACGCCTTCACCCAGTTACGAGACGTCCCTTAGGCGATTGAGCGATCCGGGCGGCGGGTACCACCGGTGCGCCGCAGAGCTGGCGACCAGGCGTAGCGAGCGCATCGCGGCATCGACGCAGGACGAAGAGACGTACGGCACGACGGAGGCGGCGTGGAGCACGAGCAGACGTACGGACGGCGACCGCGGCGGCGTGGGCGCAAGATACTGATCGGATTCGTCGTCCTGCTGCTCCTCCTCGTCGGCCTGGTCGCCATCGCCGACCGGGTGGCGGTGAACGTGGCCGAGCGCACCATCGCCGACGAGGTCAGCCAGCAGGTGACCCAGCAGGGTGCCCAGTCCGCCCCACCGGAGGTGGAGGTCGGCGGCTTCCCCTTCCTCACCCAGGTCCTCGACGGCCGGTACGAACGCATCTCGATCAGACTGCGTGACGTGCAGGGCTCGGTGCAGGGCGACGCGGTCGCGCTGCCCAGCCTGAACGTGGACGCCCGGAACGTCCGCGCCTCGCTGGACACGCTCCGCTCCGGCCAGGGCGACGTGGTGGCCGAGACCGTGAACGGCACCGGCACCATCAGCTACCAGAGCCTGGCCGCCCTGCTGAACCGGGAGGGCCTGACCCTCGGCGAACAGGATGGCAAGCTCGCCGTCACCGCGCCGGTGGACATCCTCGGCCAGCAGTTGACGGTCGCCGGTACCGCCGACATCGTCGTCGGCGAGCAGGGGGCGATCGCGCTGAAGTTCGACAACCTGGACGCCGAAGGGCTGCCGAACGCGCCACTGGCCCGCACCCTGGTGAACAACTTCGCCCGCAGCATCTCGGTGGACGTGCCCCTGCCGGACCTGCCGTTCGGGCTCACCGTCCGCGAGGTCGTCCCGCGACCCGAGGGGCTCACGGTGACCGCCGACGCACGGGACGTACCGATCAACGCGGCCGGCTGACCCCGTCGCCGGTGTCTCGGATGCTGGTCGGCCCGGTGGAGATATCTGAGATCGCTGGTAGGCTCCCTGCTCATGGGGACGCTCCTCACCAAACGGCGCGCGGTCGACCTGTGCCGCGTGGCCACCTGCCTGTGTCGCCCCGTCATCTGACGGCGGGGCTGTCTCGGGCCGCCTAGCGGCCATCGGCACTCGGGGTACGCGAACCTAAATCCCGGTGCACCCCACCGGACGCCCGGCAGCGGCGCCGTCGCACAAACCCGTGATCCGTTCCTAGCTATGGGTCCCGCGCGTGGTGCGACACAACCACATCCGACCACCTCCGCGCGCTGGCTCACCATCCATCCTCACCAGGGAGTGATCTGATGAGTCGCGACACCGCACTCGTCTCGGCCGAGTGGGCCGAGAAGAACCTCGACGCCCCGGGCGTCGTCTTCGTCGAGGTCGACGAGGACACCTCGGCCTACGACAACAGCCACATCGCCGGTGCCATCAAGCTCGACTGGAAGACCGACCTCCAGGACCCGGTCCGCCGGGACTTCGTCAACAAGACCCAGTTCGAGGCGCTCCTCTCCGAGCGGGGCATCAGCAACGACGACACCGTCATCCTCTACGGCGGCAACAACAACTGGTTCGCCGCGTACGCGTACTGGTACTTCAAGCTCTACGGCCACCGCGACGTCAAGCTGCTCGACGGCGGTCGCAAGAAGTGGGAGCTGGACGCCCGGCCGCTGGTCAGCGCCCCGGTGACCCGCCCGGCCACCCAGTACGTCGCGCAGGAGCCGGACAACTCCATCCGGGCCTTCCGCGACGAGGTTGTCGCCGCGATCGGTAACAAGAACCTGGTCGACGTGCGCAGCCCCGACGAGTTCGCCGGCCGGCTGCTCGCCCCCGCCCACCTGCCGCAGGAGCAGGCCCAGCGTGGTGGCCACATCCCGACCGCGATCAGCGTGCCGTGGTCGAAGGCGGCCAACGAGGACGGCACCTTCAAGTCCGACGACGAGCTGCGCAAGATCTACGGCGAGGCCGGGCTGGACGACAGCAAGGAGACCATCGCCTACTGCCGGATCGGTGAGCGTTCCTCGCACACCTGGTTCGTGCTCCAGGAGCTGCTCGGCCACCGCAACGTGAAGAACTACGACGGATCCTGGACCGAGTACGGCTCGCTGGTCGGCGTGCCGGTGGCGCTCGGCGACGAGCCGGGGGAGGCCTGAGATGACTGCACCAACCGCAGCAAGCGCTGCCACCGCCGCCGGCTGCGCGGCCCCGGACCAGGCCGCCCCGCTGCCCGCCGGCATCGACCTGGAGAAGGAGACCGTCATCACCGGTGTCGTCCGCTCCGCCCAGGGCGACGTGGTGCCCGGTGCGTACGTCCGGCTGCTCGACTCGACCGGTGAGTTCACCGCCGAGGTGGTCACCTCGCCGGCCGGTCAGTTCAGGTTCTTCGCCGCGCCCGGCAACTGGACCCTGCGGGCGCTCTCCCGCCACGGCAACGGCGACGCCGCCGTGGCCGCCGGCCGCGGCGTCCACGAGGTGGCCGTCACGGTCACCGACTGACCCACCCACGCTCTGATCGGCCCCGTGGCCCGCATCCCCCACCCGGGGATGCGGGCCACGCCCGTCTCACCCCCGGCTCCGTCATCAACCCGTTGATCATGAAGTTGTTGTCACGACACGCCGCGATGGGCAGCAATAACTTCATGATCGACCGGGATGGATCAGGGGGGATCAGCCGATCTTGCGGCGGGTCTTGGCGCCCCACCTGGCGACGGTCACCAGCAGGGCGCCGAGCCCCAGCAGGATGCTGCCGATCAGACCGACGGCGGCTGTCGAGGCCCCGGTCAGGGGGAGGTCCTGGTTCGCGGACATGTTCTCACCTCCCTCACCGGGTCGAACCGACGGCGATGCGGGCCGGGGAGTCCCAGACGCAGCGGTCGACGGTCGGTTGGCGGAGCGCCTTCACCAGTGCGTGTACGAGGATCACCCGGTACAGCAGGTCGGCGATGATGATCATGGGGAGGAAGAGCGGTAGCTGCGGATGGCGCAGTCGCCAGGCCGCGAGAAGCACCCACATCCCGTGGCCGGCGAGCATGAACAGCAGCCCGAACAGCAACCCGGGTCCGGCGGTGGCGAGCAGCCAGAGGGTCAGCGGGCCGCCGGCCACGTAGAGCACCCAGTGCAGCATCAGCAGGACGTACGCGAAATCGAAGCGGCTGGTGTGCCGGCCGACCCGATGGCCGATGATCCCCTGGAAGGTCCCCCACATCCAGCGCAGGTTCTGCCGGTACCAGTCGGGCAACGTGGTCGGGTCCTGCAACTGGGCGACCGCGCGGGGCGCGTAGACGACCCGTCCGAGGTTGCGCCGGTGGGTCTCCAGCACCCAGTAGGTGTCGTCCACGATGTAGGGCGGCTGCTGGGGCAGGAGCACGTCCAGCAACTCGGTCCGGTAGATCGAGTTGGAGCCGGAGATGCAGTTCATCACGTTGAAGTGGCTCTGGATGCGGCGGATCACCGCCTGGTACATCCAGTAGCTGTACGCCCGCTTGGCCAGCCACGGATTCCACCGTCGCTCCGGCGGCCACCAGGTGACGTTGCGGCCCACCACGATCCCGACCTCCGCGGTCAACTCGACAAGCGCGGCGGTGACGAAATCCGGTGCGATCACCACGTCGTCGTCGAGGATGGCCACCGCACGGTAGCGCGTGCCGAGATCGAAGCCGGCGTACGCGGCGTGCAGGGCGGCCGGCTTGCCGACGTTGCGAGCCAGGGGCAGCACCCGGGCGCCTGCGGATTCGGCGAGCCGGGCGGTGTCATCGGTGGAGGCGTCGGAGACCAGGTACACGTCGCTGCCCGTGGCGCAGGCGGCCCGGATCGTCTCGGTGATGGTCGCGGCACCGTTGCGGCAGGCGATCAGGATCGCCACCTGATCCGGCCGTACCTGGCCGTAGCGGGGCGGTCCGATGGCGTGCCGGGGGCGGTTGGTCGCCTCGGGGCGGACGAAGCCGTACGCGAAGGAGCCGACAACGAGGAGCAGCACGAGCGCACCGACAGTGATGGTGGCAGTGAGTAGAACTTCCGGCATGGGCCATATCCGCAGGCAGAAGGGCACGTGAATGCTGCTCACGTTGAGGTGTGCCCGTAACGCTAAGTGATATTTGGCGCTACGCCAAGAGTGATCTTCCGTTTGATCCGTTCGGCCGACCTTCGACTACCGCTGCGGCCGAGCGAGGACGCGGCCGGACGGGCCGGGACGCGCCCGAGCAGGGGGGACCTGCCGGCTGGACGGCGCGCGTCAGCAGCCGATCGGCAGGTGGGCGGCGCTCAGTACGCTCGCATCCGGCTCACGTTCGACGCCGGCGCGGAGGCCGGCGGAACAACCTTGTACTCAAGATCTTCGAGTGCCTTGGCGGCGACCGCCGGCGCGTCACGGACCGCCGAGAGCAGCTGAAGCTGGCGCCATTGTTCGCGGCCCTCGGCTACCTTCTCCCGCCATCCCTCGGTGGTGTCGACACCGAATTCCTCGGCAACGGCCTGGAGCACATCCTCGACACACGGTCGAAAGCGGTGCCCGCCGAGCGGGAAGTGGAACTTCGCCAGGCGTGGCACCTCGTGTCGTCGCTTGCGCGCTTTGGCGCGTCCGCGGTCGCCGACCTGCATCGCAAAGGCGAACTCATCCCGGTGGCCGTGTACGTGTAGGTGCGCGGACGGCACGCCTTGCTGGTAGGGCCGCACGTACTCGTAACGAAACAGCGGAGCCTTGTCTCCCTTTGCGGTGACATGGAACCAGGAGGCATCCGTCGCCAGGTGCCTACCCACCGAATCGAGACAACAGTTGAACTTGAGTAGCAGGTCCAGGCGATGCTTGTCGCCGATGAACAGCGGGAAGGTTCCGAAGTCGTCTCCCTCGACGATGCCGACCATGACCCGAGTGCTGCCGTTGCGGTCGGGCAGCAGTAGTGCTGAGAGCGCCTTCTCGGTCTTCACCACACCGTGAACGCGCGTGGTGATGTTGTCCGCGAACTCGCTCGCGAGTCTGATCAGATCGGTGGAGACGCTGTTGTCAGCTCTCGTCATCGTCGAGCAGATAGTCGATCGATCGGACCATCTCGTAAACGCTGCGCTCGTCGGGGCGCAGCTCGAAATTCCGACCCAGGTCGTACAGCGTCTCCTTGGACATATGAACGCGCTCCAGGAGACGGTCGCGCCATGCTCGCAGCTCTTCGGGAGTCTTCACGATGGCCGTGCCCATCGTTGCTCCTCTCGCTGGCGGCGAAGTCGCTGTCAGTGCCACCTTATCGCCTTCCTGCGCCGAATTCGACAGACCGCATAAGTCTTGCCACTAACAGTGATCGATTGAGTGGGCCGTACGGGTGCGGTCCTGTCGCCTTGGCGACATTCGTTCAGGTGGGTGATACGGCGAAGGTGGCCGCCGGCCCGGGACGGGTCGACGGCCACCAGTTGTGTTGACGGGATCAGATGCCGGTTGCTCTGGTGCAGGTGGCGGACGGTTCCAGGGCGAAGTCGAGGGTGCCGACGATGCCCGCCTCGATCTGGTGGCGCTGCACCTGCGGCACCCAGCCGTCCTTGGCCACGATCACCTCGTACCGGCCCCTTGGCAGCCACCAGGCGTACCGGCCGTTGCCGCCCGCGGTCAGCGTGGTGCCGGTGCCGGCCGAGATCAGGTTGACTCGGACGGTCGCCGGGATGCCGACGGTCACGCCACCACAGGTGGTGCCGGTGACGGTGCCCTGGATCTTGCCCCAGCTGCCCGGCGGTGACACGTTCATCTCCACCGACACCGGGGTGACCGGGTACGGGGTGTCCGAGACGACGGCCAGCTCACCGGCGTACCGACCCGGTTGAGCGACGCCGGCCTCGGCGGTGGCGGTGAGCGTGACGGTGACCGTCCGGGAGGCGCCCGGGGCCAGGGTGAAGGTGGTAGGTGCGCCGCTGAGCCAGGGCAGGTCGGCGTCGGCCGCGCAGAGTTCCAGACCGCCGAGCCATTCGCTGTCCGCGCTGCCCACGAAGGAGCTGGGCGAACCGCCGATCTTGTACGCGCCGCAGGCGGCGGCGCCCCGGTACCTGCCGAACCGGGCGTTCGGCAGGTCACGCCAGGCGTTGGTGGCCGGATCGAAGCCGACGGTGCGGTTGGTGACCGTGGTCGACGCCGCCGTCACGCCGCCGGCCAGCACCAGCATGCCGCCGGCCGCCGCATACTGCGAGCCCCACAGCTCCAGCGGCAACTGTGGCAGCGGGCTCCAGCTGTCGGCCGCCGGGTCGTACCGGTAGGCGTCGGTGTACTCGGTGCTGCCGGTGCCGCCAGCACAGTAGACCGCAGCCCCGATCCCCCCGCAGGAGAGCCAGGAGACCGGGTGCGGGTACGCGGCGCGGGTGGCGAACGAGCCGGTCGCCGGGTCGAAGACCACCAGCTGGTCGGAATCGGTGCACTCGGCGTCGGCGCAACCGCCCACCAGGTACACCTTCCCGCCGACCACGGCCTTGCCGGCCGCCGCCGTCGGTGCCGGGTTGGTCACCCCCGGCAGGGTGCGCCAGGTGCCGGCGACCGGGTCGAAGACGTCGACGGTGGCGTTGACGCCGCTGCTCGCCCAACCACCGATCACGTAGAGCTTGCCGCCGATCGCCACCACCGCCGGTTTCGAGCGCGCCGTCGGCAGGTCGGGCAGGGCGCTCCAGGCGTTCGCCCCGGGGTCGTACGCCCATGCCTTGCGCTCGGTGCCGGTGCTACCGCCACCGCCGATCGAGTAGACCTTCCCGTCCAGCCAGGCCGCCGCGTTGTCGTAGACCGCTGCCGGTAGCCGGGCGATCTCGTCCCAGGTGTCCTCGGCGGCCGGACCGGCCTCGGGTGCCGCCCCGCCGTAGGCGGTGCCGGTCCGGGTCTTGCTGATGCCCTTCAGCTTCTGCTCGCGCAGCGGCGCGCCACCCTGGTTGAGCAGTTCGAACCGGCCGGAGCGGTCCAGCAACTCCACCTCGGCCGGCGCGGTTCCGGTGTTGCGCACGGTCACCCGGGTGGTACGGGTGCTGCCGTACGGCTGATGCGACTCGATGCTGGCCGGGCTGACGGTCAACCGGCCGGCGGCGAGCGCGAAATCGGCCCGGCGCACCCCGTCGGCGGTCACCGCGACGTCCTTCGTCGTCGGCTGGTACGGCGTCCGGCTGGCGGTGAACGGACGGGTGCCGGTCAGGCCGGAGAAGAGCCAGTAGAAGCCGTCCGGTTCGCCCGCGTCGTCTGGCGTGGCCGCCGACACCGCCCGGTCCTGCGGCCGGTCGTCGCTGATGACGGTCACCCCGTTGAAAGCGGCACCCGTGGTGCGGTCGGTGGTGGTGCCGACCACCAGGCCGCCGGGTACCGGCGTGCACTCGCGGTTGACCACCTCCACGTCGTCAACCTGCCACCACCAGGCGAAGGTGCCCTTGAACCGGAAGCGGACCAGGGCGGCTGAGGCGTTCGCCGCCTCGGTCAGCGGCACCTCCTCGACCCGGGGGCCGCGCCGGCTGGCCGTCTGGTGCCAGACGTTGGTCCAGCTGGCACCGGCGTCGGTGGAGACGTCGATGTCGGCGGTGTCGCTGATCCCGACCGCCCGCCAGTCGCTGCGGAACCGCAGTACCGGCGCGGCGGCACCGGTCAGGTCCAGCGGCGGGGTGATCAGGTCGGTGTCCTGGGTGTTGCCGCTGCCCAGGCCGTCGCTGTCGATGATGGCGAAGCGACCGGAACCGCCGGTCAGGTTGCCCCGGGAGCGCGGGTCGTTGAAGACCCACCCGCCGGAGGCGGTGCGGTTGGTCACCGTCCAGCCCGCCGGGGTGCTCGCCTCGTCGAACGTCTCGCGCAGCAGCGGCTCGCCGAAGCTGCCGGTGTAACCGGCGGCGGTGCAGGCCGCCTCGACCGGCACGGTCACGTCGACCGTGGTGCTGTCGTCGCCCACCGGCACCTCGCGGACGACTGTGCGGTAGCCGGGGTACCGGGCGGTGACGGTGAGCCGGTACGACGAGTCGCTCGGCACGGTGAAGGAGTAGCGGCCGGTGACCGGGTCGGTGAAGACCGTTCCTGGCCGCCCGGCCACTTCGATCTTCGCGTACAGCGGCCAGCCGTGGCCGGAGCCGTCGGTGACCCGGCCGCGTACCGTCACCGTCGCTGCCGCGACCAGGGCGAAGTGTCGGGTGACGGCATCGCCCTCGGGAACGGTGACGGTAGCCGACTGACCGGCGTAGCCGTAGGCGCGTACGGCCAGGGTGGTCTCGCCGGTCGACGTGGTCAACGCGTACTTGCCGTCGGGCCCGGTGGTGGTGCTGCGGGTGCCGGCGGTCACCGTCGCGCCGGCCACCGGGTCGCCGGTGCGCGCGTCACTGACCACGCCGGTGACCCGGCCGGCCCCGTTGCGGGGCGCTTCCCGCACCGCCGCGTACGCGTCGAGGCGGCCCTCGCCGAAGACGTTGTTGTCGGCCGGGGTGCCACCGCAGGTGGTGGCGTCGACGTCGCGGGCGGTCCGGTCCAGCAACTCCTCCGTGGCGTCGAGGTCGCCGCGCAGTCCGGGTGCCGCCGACCAGAGCAGCGCCACCGTGCCGGCGACGTGTGGGGCGGCCATCGAGGTGCCGCTCATCGAGGCGTACCCGCCGTTGCGGACGCTGGAGCGGATGCCGCTGCCGGGCGCGGCGATGTTCGGGTTCAGTGGATCGGTGCCGGAGCCACGACCGGAGAAGTTGGCGATGTTGTTGTTGACGTCGTACGCCCCGACCGCGTACGAGTTCGGGTAGTCGCCAGGCGAGCCGGCGCTGCCGCAGACCGGGCCGTCGTTGCCGGCGGAGAAGACCGGGAAGATGCCGGCCGCCCGCCAGGCGGTGACGGTCTGCTGGTACCAGGCGTCGCCGCCGTCACCGCCCCACGAGTTGTTGACGATGTCGGGCCGCAGGTCGGGCTGCGGATTCCGGCCGCTGGCGTCGGTCGGAGCGAGCACCCACTGACCGGCGGCGAGCAGGGAGGCGTCGGTGCACTCGTCGGACTCGCAGCCCTTGGCGGCGATCCACCGGGCGCCCGGCGCGACGCCGATCTGGTTGCCGGCACCGTCGTCGCCGACCATCGTGCCCATGGTGTGGGTGCCGTGGTCGTCGTTGTCACAGGGCGCGGCGGTGGGGCAGATCCCGGCCGGATCGAACCAGTTGTAGGCGTGGTCGAAGCCGCCTCCGGTGTTGCCGCGGTAGGAGCCGACCAGCGCGGGGTGGTCGTACCGGACGCCGGTGTCGATGTTCGCCACCACGACACCCTCGCCCCGGTCGCCGAACTCGTCCCACACCTGGGGCGCACCGATGTTGGTCAGCCCCCACTCCACCGCGGCGGTACGGGCCCGCGCGGTCTCGGTGGGGGTCGGCCGCACCAGGGGATAGCTGCGGCTCGGTGCGATCCGGGCCACCTCGGGCCGGCGCGCGATCTCGTCGACCAGCGCCTTGTCGCCCTCGACCCGCAGCGCGTTGGCGATCCAGTACGCGGTGTGCGGCACCTTCCGCTCGTCGAGGACCGCCCGCAGGTCGCGCTGGGTCCGGTCGGCCGTACTGGTGAGCAGCTGATGCACCGCACGAGCCCGACCGTCGGGGTCACGCAGCCCGGTTGCCTGGGCGAGCGGGGCGGTCTCCCGCAGGTACACCATGAAGGTCGTGGTCGGTGCGGTGTCGAACCGATCGAGCAACCCCGCATCGACGGCGGCCCGACTCGGTGCCGGCTCCGGGGCCGGTGCGGCGAGCGCGGGCTGGGCGGTGACGCCCAGCACGGCGGCGGTCAGTAGCGCCGTCACCGCTCGCCACCGGGTGGATCGTGTAGTGAACAAGCTTCCTCCCCCACGTCGTCGGTCCCGATCTCTTCGGGCCCGCACATCGCGCGCCAGGCTGCGCCGGTCGCGGAGCGGTCAGGGCAATGTGGTGACTCTTGGTGAGCGCCTGCCCGCTGAGAGTCATGCTCTTGCCGGGGCGGCCGGTGATCAATGGGCGGCGTCGGTCAGTACTCGGTCAGTGACGGGTCGCAATCCTGACCGTTAGTCTGAGTGGCGGGGCGCCATCGGTGGCCGTCATTGTCGATGGGTGAGAAGTCGCAGGTCAGTGCGGTGCTCTCGGGGAGGCAGCGTGTCCGGTGGCGAGATTCCGATTCTGGTCTGCGTCAGCTCCGACGCCTCCGTCCGGCAGCGGGTGGTGCAGCGTCTCGACGGGGTGGGTCCTTTGGTGATCTGCGCGGACCTGGCCCAACTCCGCGCCATGTTCCCCGCCCCGCCGGCGGAGACCGCCAGACCGGACGGCGGCGGGGCGGGCGAGGCGTGGGCACAGCGTCCGGGCGGTTGGCGCGACCTGGTGGTGGACCGGGCCGGCCACCTGGTCACCTGGCGGGGCGTGCCGCTGGGACTGACGCGCACCGAGCGGGAACTGCTGGGCCGGCTGGCTGGCCCGCCGGTCACCCTCTGGAGCTACGAGCGGCTCTTCGCCTCCGTCTGGGGCGGGGCGTACCTCGGTGACACGGCGATCCTGCACTCGGCCGTGAAGCGGCTCCGGCGCAAGCTGCGCGCGCTGCCCGACGGGCCGCAGGTGCAGACCGTCCGGGGGGTTGGCTACCGGCTGAGCGCACCACCCGAACCGGTCGACGGCCCAGCCCCGGGCACCGAACCGCCGGACCCCGAGCAGAGCTGACCGCCGCCGGACCCGGCCCGGCGCTGGCCGCCGCCGGACCCCGAGCAGAGCTGACCGCCGGGCTCGCGACCGTCGGCTGGCGCCTGCCCAGAGCTGATCGCGGGCGCTGACGGCAGAGCGTCGCGTCGTCCGTGACACCATGGCCCGGTGAGCGGCGCAGTCCAGCTGGGGTACGTCCCACCCGCAGATCCCCGGCCACCGGTGGAAGGTTCGCGCTGGCCGCGCTGGTTGGTCGCGCTGACCGTGGCCTGGGCGGTGCTGCTCGCCGGGCTCACCTGGTTCTCCACCCGCAACGACCCGCCGACCGTCCGCGAGCAGCGCACCCTGACCGAGGCCGGTCCGGTGGTCGACGGCGCGATCGGCGAGCTGGTCGCGGCGGCGTCCGACGCAGTGCCGGCGTTGGTCCCGCCGGAGGTCCACCGGGGCTGCCGGGTCACCCCGTTCGCCGACGGTGCGACGCTGAGCCGCGAGGTCGAGCTGGCGGTGCCCGGCGGCGAGGAGCGGGCCCTGCTGGAGCGGATCGCCGAGCGGCTGCCTGCGCCGTGGCGCGCCGGTGTCCGGGTCACCTCCGACGGGCCGCGGCTTCGGGCCGACGCGGGCGAGTTCGTCGTGGTGCAGGGGCGGCCGGTCGCGGACGGCCGGATCCGGTTGACCGTCGACACCGGCTGTCGGCCGATCGGCGACGGATACCTCCGACCCGGACCGGGCGAACCCGGTGCCGAGGCAGGCGTGCTGGCCGAAGCGCTCCGCGCCCTCGGCGGCTCGGGGGCCGGCACCGAGTCGGCGGTGACCGCGCCCTGCCCCGGCGGCGGGACCGCGCGTACCGCCTGGTCCGGTGTGGGCGAGCCGGGGAAGTCGCCGCAGGCCGCACTCGCGGCGCTGGCGGGCGGCACGCCGGTCGTGGAGACCCCCGAGGTGTACGCCTACCGGCGCGACGGCGTGGCGGTCCTGGCCGACCTGCGCCCCGACGGGGTCCGGGTCGGCGCGACAAGCGGTTGCGCCGGCTGAGCGGACCGGCTCACTCCGGTCGGGTCGGCTCGTCGTCCTGGGTCCGGCTGCGGCCCAGGGCGTCCACCCGACCCCACCGGCCGGGGATGTCCAGCAGTTCCACCCGCCCCATCCCGGACGGCACGTACGGGTCGATGATCAGGTGCTCGCCCTGCGGCTCCAGCCCGAGCATGACCCGCAACAGCAGCATCGGCGTGCCCGCCGACCACGCCTGCGGGCTGCACGCGGTCGGATACTGCACCGGGTACTCGGTGAGGTCGCGTTCGTATCCGGCGAAGGCCTCCGGTAGCCGGCCGTCGAAGTAGCGCGACGCGCCGAGCATCGACTCGCAGATCCGCCCGGCCTCCTTCCGGAAGCCGTACTTCCACAGGCCCCAGGCGATCAGCGAGTTGTCGAACGGCCAGACCGTGCCGACGTGGTAGCCGATCGGGTTGTACCGCCCCTGGTCGTCGGCGAGGGTACGCACGCCCCAGCCGGAGAAGAGGCGGGGACCGAGCAGGTGTGCGGCGACGGCCCCGGCGCGCGACTCGTCCACGATGCCGCTCCAGAGCAGGTGCCCCATGTTGGAGCTGAGCGCGTCGACCGGTCGGCCGTCGGCGTCCAGCGCCAGCGCGTAGTACTCCCGGTCCGGCAGCCAGAAGTCCCGGTTGAACCGTTCCTTGAGCGCGGCCGCCTCCCGTTCCAGCCGGTCGGCGTACTCCGGGTCGTGCCAGAAGAGCCGGGCCAACCGGGCGCCCCGGAGTTTGGCGTCGTACGCGTAGCCCTGCAACTCGCAGGTGGCCCGGGGAAAGCCGGGCAGTCGGCCGTCGGCGTAGGAGATCCCGTCCCACGAGTCCTTCCAGCACTGGTTCTCCAGGCCGTTGCGCAGGTTGCGGGTCTGGTACCAGACGTACCCGGTGCCGAGCAGGTCACCGTACGAGTCGATCCAGGCCAGCGCGGCGCGGGCGGCGAACTCCAGCCGGGTGACCAGTTCGGCGTCGCCGGTCCACCGCTCGTATTCGTCGAGCAGGATCACGAACAGCGCGGTGGTGTCCGCCGCACCGAAGTACGGCGAGTGCGGCTGCTCCTCGAAGCCGGCGCTCTCGCCGTACCGCAGTTCGTGCAGGATCTTGCCCGGCTCCTCGTCGCGGAAGTCGTCGACCCGGTGGCCCTGTAGCCCGGCGAGCATCGTCAGGGTCGGCGGGATCAGCTCCGGCAGGAACGGCAGCACCTGAAGCGAGGTGATGATGCTGTCCCGGCCGAAGAGCGTCATGAACCAGGGCAGTCCGGCGGCGAGCAGCCGGACGCCGAGCGCGATCGACTCGTACCGGAGCGCGGCCAGGTCGTCCAGGCTGCGCCGGTACGCGGTGGCCATCGGCTCGCAGTCGCAGCCCAGCTTCGGCGCCTTCCGGACGAACTCGGCGTGCTCGGCCTCGATGTCCGCCGTGGTACGGCCGCCGGAGAGCGGCAGCCGGGAGCGGACGTCTTCACCGCGCGCGCCGTAGATGACTGTGGAGACCGTCAGCCGGGTGGTCCACTCGCCGTGCGGCCCGATCCGGATCGGGAAGGTCATCCCGGTCTTGTCGATCCGTGCGGGCTCGCTGCTGCGCACCACCGTCTCGCGGTGGAACGCCTCCCGGATGTACCTCAGGCGCAGCGCGTCCTCGGTCACCAGGGCCGTGTTGCTGCCCTTCTTGCGCAGGACGTCCTTGACCTCGAAGAGGTCGGCGAAATCCGCGCCGATCTCGATCCGGACGGTGAACGTCATGTCCTGCCCGGAGTGGTTCAGCACGGTGATCTCCTCGTCGAAGCCGCCGCTGATGGCCCGGCTTCTGATCACGGAGACCTTGGTGTCCAGGAAGTGGGTGGGTTCGCCCGGTACCAGGAAGTAGCGGGTCCGGAAGGACTCGGCGTCGTCGATGGAGAGGGCGCGCAGCCGCTCGCCGTCGAGCAGCAGCAGCCAGGTGGAGAGGAACCGGGTGTCGAAGGTGAAGAGGCCGGTGGGGAAGTCCAGCGAGGGTTCGATGTCCCCATGGTGGTCACTGACCAGGAAGGTGTTGCCGTCCAGGATGCTGACCAATCGACTCACCCGTTCCTGAGGCGCGCGCGGGCCACCTCGCGCGGATCCTGGGTGCCGGGCGCGGCCGGGAAGAAGCGCCGGAAGGCGAGGAAGAGCACCACGTTCCCGGCGTACGTGCTCTCGTTGCGAAAGAGCGCGGCCAACGCCTGTGCCTGGCCGGTGACGAGCCGGTCGAAGAGTTCCACGCCGCAGTACCAGATGGCGTCGGCCGCTTCCGACCCCTGCGTGACCTCGGCCACTCCCGGCCGCATTCGGACCAGCCAGTGCTCGGTGCGGTGACCGTCGGAGAGATCGATCCGTAGCGTTCCGGCGACCGGGGCGCGCAGTACCTCCCGGGCGCGGGCCGGCAAAGCCGCGAAGAACTGCTGGGTCGCCTCGCTCACATCCGAATCGTAGGCATTAGTCCGACTCGCCGGGCCGGTTCCGTCGCCTTGCCGTCCTGTCCGGCGACTCAGTAGACGAGCGCCTGGGCGCCCTCGGCCATCGTCTCCTCGACGAACACGGCGGCTCCGGCGATCCGGATGCCGGGCAGCACGTCGCCGGAGCCGATGTCGCGGCGGGCCGCGCACTGGGTGCACGCGGTCACCGTGCCGGTGGCGAGGATCACGTGCAGCAGCTCGGCCAGCGGCGCCGAGTGCGGCAACTCGAACTCCTGCGCCCGGCCGGGCAGGGCGAACCAGGTCGACTCGCCGGTCAACCAGAGCGAGACGGGCACCCCGGCGGCGGCTGCGGTCGCCGCCACGGTGAATGCCTGGGCGCAACGCTCGGGCGCATCGGAGCCGGCGGTGGCCTTGACGACAAGAGTGCGGGCCATGCCGCCAGCATAGGATGGCCCGGATGGTCACCGAGATCGGGTTCGTCAGCCTGCTGGTCGCCGGCCTGGGCGCGCTCGCCGGTGGCCTGGTCTACCTGGCGGTACGCATTTCGAGGGGCAAACAGTGAAGGTGGTTCAGTGAGCGCGAACGCGTCGGACGAGAATCCGCTGGCCCCGCCGCCGTGGTTGAACGCGCCGCCGGTCGAGGCGTACCCCTTCGAGGAGAGTCACGACCTGCGCGTCGGTCCCAAGCTGCACCCCGCGTTGGACGGCCTGCTGCCGTACATCGGCGTCTGGCGGGGCCGGGGCCGGGGCGGCTTTCCCACAATCGAGGACTTCGACTTCGCGCAGGAGATCCGGATCAGCCACGACGGCCGGCCGTTCCTGCACTACGAGTCGCGGGCCTGGATCCTCGACGAGCAGAGCCGCCCGGTGCGCCCGGCCGGGCGCGAGGTGGGCTGGTGGCGGCCGGTGCTGGCCGGTGACCGGGCCACCGACGAGTTGGAGGCCCTGCTCACCACCCCCACCGGGGTGATGGAACTGCACCTCGGCCGGCGCAAGGGCACCCAGGTCGAGTTCGTCACCGACGCGGTGGTGCGCACCTCCACCGCCAAGGAGGTCACCGCCGGGCACCGGCTCTTCGGCATCGTGGAGGGTGCCCTGCTCTACGCCCAGGACATGGCCGCCGTCGGCCAGCCGCTCTCCCCGCACCTCTCCGCCCGGCTCCTCCGGGTGGCCGGCTGACCGCCGCCGGTCAGGGGACCGGGAAGCCGAGCAGGTCCTGCAGCTCACGGGTACGGGGGCTGCGGGGCAGCGGCTCGCCGTCGAGGCTGAGCACCGCCACCAGGCCGCGTACGGACGAGGTGAGCCAGACGGCGTCCGCGTCGCGTAGGCCGGCCGGGGTGACCATGTGTTCGGCGGCGTCGCAGCCCACCTGCCCGGCCTGGGCGAGCAGCCAGGCGACGGTGGTGCCGGGCAGGATGCCGGTGCGTCCGGCCGGCACGGTGCAGAGCGTGTCGCCGGCCAGCCAGACCACGTTGGAGGTCGGCCCCTCCAGCACGTATCCGTCGGAGGAGACCCAGAGCACATCGTCCACGCCCGTGCGGGCGGCCCAGCGGCGGGCCGCCGAACTCGCCCCGTACGACGTCGACTTGATGCCCGCCGGCAACCAGCCCAGTTCCGGGCGTGCCTCGGCGGGTACCCCCAACGAGAGGGTGGCCACCCGCACGCCGTCGCGCCGGACCTGCCTGGCCGTCGGTGGGACCGCAGCCAGGGTGGCGTAGACGCTTGTCGGTCCGCCGCCCTCCGGCCCGCGGGTGCAGACCAGCCGCAGCGCGCCCTCCACCTGTGCCGGCCACCCGGCGGCGACGGTGTCCAGGAGTTCGACCAGGGTCGCGTCGTCCGGCAGGGGCAGCTCCACGGCCGCGGCACCGGCCCGCAGCCGGGCCAGGTGTGCGTCGCGCAGCCACGGCCGCCCGCCGCGCAGGTGCATGGTCTCGAAGAGCCCGTCGCCGCGCAGCACACCAAGGTCGTCCCCGCGCAGCACCGGCTCGTCGGCCGGCACCAGACCCCGGCCTAGCACGCCGATCCGTGACGGCACCATGGGGGCCGAGCATAGTGGGCGCACCGGTCGCGCGGGGAGGTGCGCGGATGGCCGAACTATGATCGGAGGGTGTCCGAATCCTCCCTGGCGGAAATGCTCCGGGCCCGTGGGCTGCGGCTGACGGCGCAGCGACAGCTGATCCTCCAAGCGGTGCTGGACCTGGGGCACGCCACCCCCGAGCAGGTGCACACAGCGGTACGCGAGGTGGCCGCCGGGGTCAACATCACTACCATCTACCGCACGCTGGAGCTGCTGGAACGGCTCGGCCTGGTCACCCACACCCACCTGTCGCACGGCTCGCCGACCTACCACGCCGCCGGTGAGGACCAGCACGTCCATCTGGTCTGCCGGGACTGCGGGGCGATCGACGAGATGGAGCCCGCGCTGCTGCGCCCGCTGGCCGACCAGTTGGCGCGCGAGCGGGGCTTCCGGGTGGACATCGGCCACGTCTCCTTCTTCGGTCTCTGCGGTCGCTGCGGAAACGGGGACCAGAAATGATCGACATCGCGGGTGCGGTGGCAGTGGAGAGCATCGACGAGGCCAGCCGCGACCAGCCGGAGCCGGCCCACGCGGCGGCCGGGGTACGCGGCGTGGCCGCCCACTACGGCGACCCGATGCGTGAGCAACGCCTGCTGGACACCGAGGTCGGTCTGGTGGACCGCTCCCATCGGGGTGTCGTCGCGGTACCGGGCGCGGAGCGGATCTCCTGGCTGCACACCCTCACCACCCAGCATCTGGCCCAGCTGAGTCCGTGGCAGGGCACCGAGCTGCTCGTGCTCTCGCCGCACGGCCACGTGGAACAGCACGCGATGGTCGCCGAGGACGGCGTCACCACCTGGCTGGACACCGAGCCGGGTGCCACCGGGAGCCTGCTTGGCTACCTGGAGAAGATGCGGTTCTTCAGCCAGGTGGAGCCGCGCGACGCCACCGCCGAGTACGCGGTGCTGTCGCTGGTCGGGCCGAAGGCGGCCGAGGCGGTGGCGCTGCTCGACGTGCCCCCGCTGGCCGAACCGGAGTTCGTGGCGGTGCCCGGCGCCAAGTTCCGCGCCGGTGAGCTGCCGCCCCGCCCGACCGCCCGCTACGACGTCAAGCCGCTGCCGGTGGGTGGCTGGGCGCGGCGTGGCCAGCTCGGCATCGACCTCCTGGTGCCCCGGACGGCAATGGACCAGACGGTCGCGCAGCTGCGCGCCAACGGGGTGCCCGCAGTCGGGCTCTGGGCGTACGAGGCGGTGCGGGTGGCTGCCCGGCGGGCCCGGGTCGGCGTCGACACCGACCACCGGACGATCCCCGCCGAGGTGGACCTGATCGCCCCGGCCGTGCACCTGGACAAGGGCTGCTACCGGGGCCAGGAGACCGTCGCCCGGGTGCACAACATGGGCCGTCCGCCGCGCCGGCTGGTCCTGCTGCACCTGGACGGGGTGACCACCGACCAACTGCCGGCCGCCGGCACCCCGGTCAGCCTCGACGGCCGGACCGTCGGCTTCGTCGGCACCGCCGTGCTCCACCACGAGCTGGGCCAGATCGCCCTCGCCGTGGTCAAGCGCAACGTCCCCGACGACGCCTCCCTCCGCGTCGCCGACAGCGCCGCCGCCATCGACCTGGGGTAAGGAAGGGCACCTTATTAACGCCTGCGGTAGAGGAAGGGCCCCTTCTTAACGCCGCTGCCCCGAGCAGGCGTTCTAGGATCGCCGGCATGACAACAGGGACGTTGATCACGGTTGCCCCCACCGGCGCGGAGTCGGCCAAGACGGAGGTGCCGGCGCTGCCGGTGACCCTTGACGAGTTGCTGCTCACCGCGAAGGAGTGCGCGGCGCTGGGCGCCGCCGTGATCCACGTACACATCCGCGACGACCAGGCGCGGCCCACCCTCGACCAGGGCCGGCTGCGCGAGACCGTGGCGGCGCTGCGCGAGAGCACCGACCTGATCGTGCAGCTCTCCACCGGCGGCGCGGTCACCGATCCCGAGGCCGACCGGCTCGCCGTGCTGGACGCCGGGCCGGACATGGCCTCCTGCACCATGGGTACGGTCAACTTCGGCGACGACGTCTTCCTGAACCGCTGGGAGTTCATCGTCGACCTGCACACCCGGATGCAGGAGCGGGGCATCGTGCCGGAGTACGAGATCTTCGACCTCGGCCACCTGACCGCGTTGGAGCGCCTGCTCGGCAGGTACGGCCTGCCGCACGGCGGGCACGTGCACGTCGATTTCGTGATGGGCGTACCCGGTGGTATGCCCGGCAACACGGCGACCCTCGTCGCGGCCCAGCAGATGCTCCGCGACCTGCCGGAGGGCACCACCTTCTCGGCGACCGGCATCGGGCGTACCACGATCCCGGTGCTGCTGGCCGCGCTCTCCGCCGGCGGTCACCTGCGGGTCGGCATGGAGGACACGGTGACGTACGCCAAGGGCCGCCCGGTGGAATCCAACATGCAACTGGTCGCCCGGGCCGTCGGCTTCGCCCAGCTCGCCCAGCGCCCGCCGCTGCATCCCACGGAGGCCCGGCAGCTGCTCGGCTTGTAAGCCACGCCTGGCCGGCACTCCGTTACATCCGGCAGTGGGGTCCCTGCTCACCCCGGTTTCTGGCCCGCCGCTGTCGCCGGTACCGTCCACCCTGTGGGAAAGACGTACGGGGGTGGCGTGCCGCTCGCCGAGGTGATCCGATCCGGCTTCGTGGAGGGCGTACACCGTGGCTCGGTGGTGGTGCTCGACGCCACCGGCGGGGTGCTGGCCGCCGCGGGTGACGTGCACTCGCCGATCTTCCCGCGCTCGTCGAACAAGCCGATGCAGGCGGTCGGCATGCTCCGCGCCGGGCTGCCGTTGACCGACCCCGCCGACCTGGCCCTGGTGGCGGCCAGCCACGCGGGGGAGGAGTTCCACCTGGCCCGGGTCGCCGGCCTGCTCGCGCGCGCCGGGTTCGACGAGGCGGCCCTGCACTGCCCGCCGGAGCTGCCGGTCGGCGAGCAGGCCCGTGTGGCGGTGCTCCGGGCCGGCGGTGGACCGACCCGGCTTCAGATGAACTGTTCCGGCAAGCACGCCGGGATGCTGCTGACCTGCCGAGTGGCCGGCTGGTCGGTGGAGGGGTACTGGCGTCCCGAGCATCCCCTCCAGCAACGACTGCGGGCGGCGATCGAGGAGTTCACCGGTGAGGATGCGGCGGCGGTCGGCGTCGACGGGTGCGGGGCACCGGTGCTGGCCGGGTCGCTGACCGGGCTGGCCCGGGCGTACCTGCGGCTGGTCGAGGCCGAGCCCGACACCGCGCCGGGGCTGGTGGCCGGCGGGATGCGGGCGTACCCGGAAATCGTCGGTGGCACCGAGGCCGACGACACCCGGCTTATGCGCGGCGTACCGGGACTGCTGGCGAAGATCGGCGCGGAGGGCGTCATCGCCGCCGCGCTGCCCGGCGTGGGCGCCGTCGCCCTGAAGATCGACGACGGTGCCGCCCGCCCCCGGATGCCCGTGCTGGTCTCCGCGCTGCACCGGCTCGGCGTCGACGCGCCGGTGCTTGCGGAGTTCGCGGAAACCCCGCTCTTCGGCGGCGGTCTCCCCATCGGCGCCACCCGCCCCCTCTGGTGACCCGCCCGCACCCTGCCGATCTTGCACTCGTGGTCGCTTGTCTGCACCATTTGCAGCCATTTGTCCCGACCGAAAGTGCAAGATCGGCGGGGGTTGCGGGGGTTGCGGGGCTTGCGGGGTGGTGTCAGGGGAGGAAGGTTTGGAGGGCGGTGTTGATGGGGGTGGGGCGTTCCAGGGGGAGTAGGTGGGCGGCGTCGGGGACGTCGGGCAGTCGGTGTGCCCGGGGTGCCGTGGCGGCGATGTGGTCGGCCAGGTGGCGGATGTCGGGTACGTCCGCCGCGCCCGCGGTGACCAGCACCGGCATGGTCAGCTCCCCGAGCCGGCCGATGGCAGGCGGGTCCAGCTCGGTGACGTCCACCGCGCTGAGCGCCAGCTCGGCGGCGAGCGCGCGTTCGTCCATCGCGGTGGCGAAGGCGATCAGGTCCGGATCGACCTGCTCCGGAGCCCGCTCCGGACCGATTACCCAGAAGCGCACCTCGCCCGCCGCGGTGGCGGCGAAATCCTCGGGGTCGACGTCACCCACCAGGCTCTCCCACAGGTCGTTGGTCTGGTCCGACCATTCGTGGCCGGAGACCGCGCTGCCGAGCAGGGCGAGCGCGCTGACCCGGTCCGGGTGGGCCAGGGCGGTGTCGATCGCCACCGCCCCGCCGAACGAGCAGCCGACCAGAGCGGCGTGGGCCAGGCCGAGCGCGTCGAGCAGGCCGGCGACGTCGTCGTGGTGGGCGAACGCCGTCGGCGGCAACTCGGACTCGCCGTAGCCGCGCAGGTCCAGAGCGATCACCCGGTGCCGGGTGGCCAGCGCTTCGATCTGCTCCCGCCACATCCGCCGGTCGGCGATGCCGGCGTGCAGCAGTACGACGGGGGATCCGGCGCCGGCCTCGTCGTACGCCAGCGCCGCGCCATTTACTTCGATCTTGGTCACCGCAGGACCGTACGGCCGGCTACGAGTGGCGCGCAACCGGGCAATGAGACGCTGCTAACTCCGGCAAGCATTCTGCTTGCAGCTGCTAGCAGGGCGAGCTAGCGTTGAGCCATGGCCACTCCCAAGGACCTTCCCGACGTCGGCGGGTTCATTCGTGACCTGCGGCGGAATGCCAAAATCTCGCTGCGGCAGCTCGCCGAGCAGGCGGGCGTCAGCAACCCCTATCTCAGTCAGATCGAGCGGGGTCTGCGTCGGCCCAGTGCGGAGGTTCTCCAGCAGCTCGCCAGCGCGCTGCGGGTCTCCACCCCGGCGATGTACCTGCGAGCCGGGTTGCTCGATGACAAGGAGGGCCAGGGCGTGTTGGCGGCCATCGCGGTCGATCCGGACCTGACCATGGCCCAGAAGCAGTCGCTCACCCAGATCTACGAGACGTTCCGCCGGGAGAACGCCCGGCTCGCCGAGGCGACCGCAGCCGCCGGCCCCGAGGGCGCCGCCAACGCCAACGCCGCCGCTGCCGGCTCTGCCGGCGCCGCGGGTGCCCCCACCACCGCCGGGTTCCCCGGTGCGGGCACCGCGACCGACGTGAGTGGCTCCACCAGTCCCGACCTCACCGCACCCGACGTGGCCAACCTGGCCGCGACCGGGCCCACCACCGCGGGAGGTACCCCGACCGAGGCAGTTCTCGAGTCGGTTGCCGTGACCGAGGCGGGTCCGGCCCCAGCGCCGCCCCGCACCCCTGCCAAGAAGGCCACCCGCAAGGTGGTCCGCAAGGCCGCCGCGACGGCCGATGAGGAGAAGTGATGACCCAGCCGAAGACCAACCGCATCCCCGCTCCGCTCTACGCCGCCGCCGGTGCCGGTGAGCTGGCCTTCGAGCAGCTTCGCAAGCTGCCCTCCGTGGTCAGCGAACTGCGCGACCGGGTCGTCGCCGACGGTGGCCGGGTGGTCAACGACCTCGGTGGCAAGGCCGTGGTCACCGGTTTCGAGCTGCGCCAGAAGGCCAACGACACGCTGCGCAACGCCAACCTGACCACCGGGTCGCTGCGACAGAGGGCCGCCGCCCCGGCCGCCGACCTGGCCAAGCTGCGCGAGGCGGCCGACCTCAACCGGCTGCGCGAGGCGGCCGACCTGACCAAGCTGCGCGAGGCGGCGGACCTCAACCGGTTGCGCGAGGCGGCCGATCTGGCCAAGCTGCGCGAGGCGGCCGACGTCAACCGGCTCCGTGAGGTCGCCGACCTGGACCGGCTGCGGAGCCTGGCCACCCGCAACGCGGCGGTGGTCGTCGCCGGTGCGCACGCCGCCCAGGAGCGGGCGCTCGCCGCCTACGGCGCGCTGGTCGCGCGGGGCGAGCGGGTGGTCGGCACCGGCGTGCTCGAGGCCGCCGAGACGGTGAACGCCGACATCGAGGCCACCGCGGCCACGACGGAGAACGCCGCCGAGCCGGCCGCGACCGCCGACGCCGAGCCGGCGGCGACCGCGACCGCGAAGCCGGCCGTGACCGCCAAGCCGGCGGCCAAGCGGACCGCTGCCGTCAAGCCGACCGCTACCGCCAAGCCGACCGCTACCGCCAAGCGGGCCGCTACCGCCAAGTCGACCGGGACCGCCAAGTCGGCCGAGGTGCCGAGCCCGGCCGAGGTGGCCGAGGTCGTCGAGGCCAAGCCCGCCGCGAAGGCTGCCAGGAAGGCCACCCGCGCCAAGGCGACTCCCGGGCAGCCGGCCGCGAAGCGGACCGCCGCCGCCCCGTCGGCGAAGCTGCCCCGGGCCACCAAGCGGAGCCGTCCGGCCGCCGAGTGACCATCGGGCGAAGCGGCCCGGCGCGCGGTGGTGTGGCCAGCCGATCTCGCGAGCCGCCGGCGACCCCGGGGCCGTCCTGTCGGACGGATCCGGGGTCGTCGGCATAAGCTTGCCGTCATGGCCAACGCCGCGCCGATCTTCGTTTTCGACATCCGCTACGTGATCGACCTGATCCTCTTCGTCTTCGCGCTCGTCGTGCAGGGGATCGCCCTCGTGCACGCCATCACGCAGCGCTCCGACGCCTTCCCCGCCATCGGTACTCTGCCGAAGGCCGGGTGGATCGCGATCCTCGCGGTCACCCTCCTGCTCACCCTGCTCACCCAGACGACGCTCAGCATCTTCGGACTGATCGGCATCGCCGCGGCGCTCATCTATCTGCTCGATGTCCGGGTCGGGCTGCGCGAACTGGGTGACGGTCGAGGGTCCTGGTGAGGTCCTTCCGCTGGCCGCCGCCACCGGACGGCGGCCCGCGGACCTGGGGTCCCGGCCCGGGTGGCCCCCGCAACGGTCGACCCGCGCTACCCGAACCGGAGACCGAGTTGGTCGCCACGCCGCACGGCGTACGGCTGGAGCGGCTGGTCACCGGCACCGGTGACCCGGTCACCGTCTTCGCCCACGGGTTGGGCAACGGCATCGCCACCACCCGTCCCTTCGGCAGCGGCGTCGCCGGTCGGAAGGTCTTCTTCCAGTTCCGGGGTCAT
The DNA here is from genome assembly GCF_059553435.1 of Micromonospora sp. PRAS1. NCBI lineage: Bacteria > Bacillati > Actinomycetota > Actinomycetes > Micromonosporales > Micromonosporaceae > Micromonospora > Micromonospora sp. PRAS1. The sequence goes on along the minus strand of NZ_JCANNB010000013.1, from coordinate 98,602 downwards.
GGCCGGTCCGAGGCGCCCGAGGGGCTGTGGAGCTATCTCGACCTCGCCCGGGACCTGCGCGCGGTAGCCGATCTCAGCGGCGCGACCCGGGCTTTCGGGGCGAGTCTCGGCGCGGGCGCGCTGTGTCGCCTGCTCGTGGAGAGCCCGGAGCGCTTCGAGCGGCTCGTCTTCTTCCTCCCCGCCGCCCTCGACCAGCCCCGGGGTCCGATCGCCCGGACGCGGTTGACCGAGCTGCTGACGGCCGTGGAGAGCGGCGACGCCTCGACCGTCGCCGAGGTGGTCGCGGCCGAGCTGCCACCGGCGGTACGCAACACCCCGGCCGGCTGGGCGTACCTGCGGCAGCGACTCGACCACCTGCTGCGGGACGGGCTCGCGGCCGGGCTCGCCGACCTGCCTGGGCAGGCGCCGCTCGCCGCCGCCGGGGCGCTGGCCGCAGTCACTGCGCCGGCCCTGGTCATCGCGTGCGAGGGCGACGAAGTGCACCCGGTGGAGGTCGCCGAGCAACTCGCCGCCGCGCTGCCCCGGGCCACCCTGCACCGGTACGCCCGCCCCGGCGTGCTGTGGACCGAACGCGCCGACCTCCGGGAACGGATCTCCGGCTTTCTCAACGGATAGTCGCACCGTCACAGGCCGGAACACCGGAATCCCGGGATCCCGGACCACCGAATCCCGGAACACCGGAACAACGGAACAACGGACCACCGAATCCCGGAACACCGGAATCCCGGAACACCGGCGGGCACTTCCACCGATAAAAGCTGACTTCAGTTGTCAGGTATCCCTGGCAACCTGCGCCCCATGACTAAACCGTTGATTGGGAAGGTGGCGCTGGTGGCCGGGGCGACCCGGGGCGCGGGGCGGCAGATCGCCGTGCAACTCGGCGCTGCGGGGGCCACCGTCTACGCCACCGGCCGTAGCAGCCGGGCCGGCCGCTCGGAACTGGACCGGCCGGAGACCATCGAGGAGACCGCCGAGCTGGTGACCGAGGCGGGCGGCACCGGCATCGCGGTCCGGGTGGACCACCTGGTACCCGAGCAGGTGCGGGCGCTGGTCGCGCGGATCGACGCCGAACAGGGCCGACTCGACGTGCTGGTCAACGACGTGTGGGGCGCCGATCCACTGATCACCTGGGAGAAGCCGGTCTGGGAGCAGCCGCTGGACGCCGGCTTCCGTACGCTGCGGCTGGCCGTCGACACCCACATCATCACCAGCCACTTCGCACTGCCGCTGTTGACCCGCCGCCCCGGTGGCCTGGTGGTGGAGATCGGCGACGGCACGGCGGCGTACAACGAGCGGAACTACCGGCTCTCGGTCTTCTACGACCTGGCCAAGACCTCGGTCAACCGGCTCGCCTTCAGCTGGGCGCACGAGCTGAAGCCGTACGACGGCACCGCCGTGGCGCTCACCCCGGGCTGGCTACGGTCGGAGGCGATGTTGGAGCACTTCGGTGTCACCGAGGCCAACTGGCGCGACGGTGCGGCAAAGGACCCGCACTTCCTCATCTCCGAGACCCCGGCGTTCGTCGGCCGGGCGGTCGCCGCGCTCGCCGGTGACTCCGACCGGGCCCGCTGGAGCGGCCGGTCGGTCTCCGCCGGTGACCTGGCCAAGGTCTACGGCTTCACCGACGTCGACGGCAGCCGGCCGGACGCGTTCCGCTACATCACCGAGGTGGTCGACGCCGGCAAACCCGCCGACGTCACCGGCTACCGCTGACCGTCACAGGAGTAGCGCGCGGCGGACCGGAACGCCGCCTCGGCCAGCAACGTGCGCAGCTCGGGCGGGTCGAGCACCTCCACCTCCGGACCCAACGCCAGCAGTTGGGTGTACGCCACGTCGACGGATTCGACGGGTAGGCGGGTCGTCACCCAGCCCTGCCCGTCGGGTTCGCCTGCGGCGGCGACCGCCTCCGCGTACCCGAACGGGATGTCGGTCAGGTGCTTGAGCCGGCGCAGGCCGGTGGGGCTCAGCCGGAGTCGCACCTCGGCCCGGAGCATGCTCCGCAGGAACGCCTCGGCCTGCTCCCGCCAGTACCCGGCCAGGTCGAAGCCCGGCTCCCGGTCGAAGGTCTCCTCGTGCTGCTCGACAGCGGTGACCCGGTCCACCCGGTAGGTCCGCAGGTCGTCGCCGACCCGGCCGACGAGGTACCAGATGCCGCTCTTGAGCACCAGGCCGTAGGGGCAGACCCGCCGGGTCACCTCGCGGTCGCCGCGCCGGTAGCTCAGCGTGATCACCCGGTCCGCCCAGACCGCGCCGGCCAGCTCGGCCAGCCAGGCCGGCGGCGCGCTGCGGTGGTACCAGCCCGGCACGTCCAGGTGGAACCGCTGGCCGGTGCGGACGGGGGCGTCCCGCAGGCTCGGCGGCAACGCCGCGAGGACCTTGAGTTCCGCCGCCGCTACCGCGTCGGCGAGCCCCATGTCGCCGGCCGGACCGGGCAGGCCGGCGAGGAAGAGGGCCTCCGCCTCGTCCCGGGTCATCCCGGTCAGCCGGGTCCGGTAACCGCCGAGCAGCCGGTAGCCGCCGGCCCGACCCCGGTCGGCGTAGACCGGCACTCCGGCGGCGGAGAGCGCCAGGACATCCCGGTAGACCGTCCGCTCGGAAACCTCAAGCTCCCGGGCCAGTTCGGCCGCCGTCATCGCCTCCCGCGACTGCAACAGCAGCAGCAGCGAGATCAACCGCGAGGCACGCATCCGCTCACCGGCCCCCGGGGGTGAGCAGACCCCTGTCGTACGCGGTGGCCACCGCCGCCGCCCGGTCGTTGACGCCGAGCTTGGCGTAGACGTGCAGCAAATGGGTCTTGACGGTGGCCTCGCTGATGAAGAGCCGGGCCGCCGCCTCCCGGTTCGACGAGCCACGCGCCACCAGGGTGAGCACCTCCAACTCGCGTTGGCTCAACGGCTCCCCGGCCGGCTGGTTGGGCGCGCGTAGCCGCCCCATCAGCCGACCGGCGACGGTTGGCGAGAGCACCGACTCACCCCGGGCGGCGGCCCGTACCGCCCGGACCAGTTCGTCGCGGGGCGCGTCCTTGAGCAGGTAGCCGGTGGCACCCGCCTCGATCGCCGGCAGCACGTCCGCGTCCGTGTCGTACGTGGTCAGCACCAGCACCTTGGCCGGACTGCCCGACGCGACCAGCCGGCCGATCGCGGTCACCCCGTCCATCCCCGGCATGCGCAGGTCCATCAGCACCACGTCGGGGCTGCTGTTGACGACCATCACAAGCGCCTCGGCACCGTCCGCCGCCTCGCCGACCACCTCGAACCCGGGGTCGCCGGTGAACATGCCGCGTAGCCCGTCCCGCACCACCGGATGGTCGTCGACGATCAGCAGTCGTACCGGCCCGGTCAACCGGCACCTCCGGGCAGCGCCGGTACGGAAGCCGAGATCGCCGTGCCGGCACCGGGCTCGGACTCGATCTCCAGCCGACCGCCGACCCGGGTCACCCGCTGCCGCATGGCGGTCAGCCCGTACCCGCCGTCCGGCTGCGGTGGCACCGAGCCGGCACTGGCGTCGAAGCCGGACCCGTCGTCGCGGACGTCCAGCGTGACCACGTCCGGCATGTACGACAGGGTCAGCCCGACCCGGGACGCCGCCGCGTGCCGGGCCACGTTGGCCAGCGCCTCCTGGGCGGCCCGGAGCAGGGTCACCTCGATCTCCGGATGCAGCGGTCGGGGCGTACCGGTGGTGCTGACCCTGGCCGACACCCCGTGCAGGGCCGACCACCTACCGCCCAGCTCGCTCAACGCGTCGGGCAGCCGGGCGGTCTCCAGCGGTTCCGGGCGGACGGCGCGCACCGAGCGGCGGGCCTCGGTGAGGCTCTCCCGGGCCAGGGCCAGCGCGTTGTCCACGTGCCGGCGCCAGTCGGCGGAGCGGTCCCGGGTCTGCCCGGCCGCCTCCAGTTGGGTGATGATGCCGGTCAGCCCCTGCGCCAGGGTGTCGTGGATCTCCCGGGCCATCCGCTGCCGCTCGTCCAGCACACCCGCCTCCCGGGCCTGGTTGATGAGTTGCGCGTGCAGCCCCTCGTTCTCCCGTGCCGTCTCGGTGAGCTGTCGGTTGGCGGCGGCGAGTTCCGCCACCAGCCGCTTGCGCTTGGCGTCCTCCCGCTCGGCGACGATGCTGAACCAGATCACCGCGCCGGCGACGAGCGAATTGAAGAGCACCAGCACCAGCCAGAGCCGCCAGTCCGAGATGGCGGCGGCGGTGCCCCCGCCCTGCGCGGTGGCGACCAGCACGGCGGTGACGGCCACCCCGGCGATCCGCCACCGCCAGGTCAGCACCGGAAAGGCGTGCAGGTAGCCGATCCAGGCGAAGTAGCCGTACCACGGGCTGGCGACCACAAGCACCGCGCCGAAGGTGAGCAGCCCGGCGTAGTAGACCGCCATCCGCGCGCGCCGGGTCTGCCAGCCGGGATGCAGGGTGATGAACCAGGCGACCCAGCCGGCGGCCGCCGCGACGACGGCCAGGGTGAGCGGCAGCGGGAGGCCGCGGGGTGCCGACGTGACGACGGTCAGCAGCGTGCCCAGGGCCAGCCCGCCGTAGGGCAGCACCCGGTAGAGCGCCGCCTCCCGGGCCTTCCAGGTGGCCAGTACGTCGCCGCCTGCGCCCTTGCCGCTCATCGGTCCCTGCTCTCGCCGCCGCAGGTCATCGGATCCCCGCTCACTCCCAGCGGAACAGTTTCGCCGCGGCTGCACCGGCGACCACCGCGACCACCGCCATTATCCCCAGGTGCAGCGGGTCCGGTGCGGTGCCGGTCCAGGCGTCCAGCAGCGCCTGCACACCGGGCGGCGTGTACGCGCCGATCTCGGCCAGGAAGTCGGGCAGCAGGAACCTCGGCAGGTACGCCCCACCGAAGAACATGATGACCATGAACACCGGGACGGCCAGCGACTGGGCGACCTTGGCCGTGGGCGCGACCGCCGCCACAAGCAGTCCCAGTGCGAGCAGCGCCACCGTGCCGAGGAGCAGGGCCGCCACGAAGCCGAGCGGATGCTGCGGCAGCGGGGAACCGAACGCCAACCGGGCCACCACCGCCAGGAGCACCGCGCTGGCCAGGATGCTGGCCAGCGCCAGTACGAGTTGGGCGGTCAGCAGGGCCAGCGGACTGGCCGGGGTGGTGGCCAGCCGCCGCAGGATGCCACGTTCCCGGTAGGTGGCCAGCACGGTGGGCAGCGCGTTGACCCCGATCATCGCCAGCGTGATCACCAGCAGTGACGGGGTGAAGTAGGTGACGAAGGAGGCTCCGCCGAAGTCCGGACTCGGCTCGCGCAGTGCCGGGATCAGTCCGAGCACCACCAGGATCAGGGTGGGTAGTGCGACGGTGAGCAGCAGCGTCGGGACGTCCCGCAGGTAGAGCTTCGTCTCGGTCTTGAGGATCTGGCCGAAGGCGTGCATGGTGTTCCCCTCAGTCGGCGAGCCGGTGCCCGGTCAGCTCGACGAACGCGTCGTCGAGCGTGCCCTGCTCCAGCCGTAGGTCGGCGGCGATGATCTGGTTGCGGGCGAGCACCGAGGTGACCGCGTGCAGCACGTCGCCGGTGCCGGTCACCACGACCTGGGTGCCACTGCGGGTCACGGCGGAGACCTGCGGCAGTTCGGTGAGCAGCCGGTCGTCCAGCGGTGCGGACGGCCGGAACCGGATCCGCTGCTCCGGTGCCACGGCCGAGACCAGCCCGGCCGGGCTGTCCAGGGCCACCACCCGCCCCTTGTCGATCACGGCGAGGCGGTCACAGAGCCGCTCGGCCTCCTCCATGAAGTGGGTGACCAGCAGGATGGTCACCCCGCGCTCGCGGACCCGCTCGATCAGGCCCCAGGTGTCCCGGCGGGCCTGCGGGTCCAGCCCGGTGGTCAGCTCGTCGAGGATGGCGATCTTCGGGTTGCCGACCAGCGCCAGCGCGATGGAGAGCCGCTGCTTCTGGCCACCGGAGAGCTTGTCGTACGGGGTGTTCCGCTTTCTGTCGAGCCCCAGCTCGTCGATGAGCTGCGCTGGGTCCGCCGGGTCGCGGTAGAACGAGGCGTACAACTCCAGCGCCTCGGCGACCCGGAGCCGGTCGGGCAGTTGGCTCTCCTGGAGCTGCACCCCGACCTGTCGGCGCAGCCGGGCGCCGTCCCGGCGAGGGTCGAGCCCGAGGACCGACACCTCTCCCCCGTCTGGGACGCGCAGCCCGGCGACACACTCCACGGTGGTGGTCTTCCCGGCACCGTTGGGCCCGAGGACGCCGAAGATCTCACCGGCCGCGACGTCGAACGACACGTCGTCCACCGCCACGGTCTCGCCGTACCGCTTGTGCAGGTTGGACACCTCGATGACCGGCATGGCCCCGCCTTTCGCCGCCGTGTTCCGGGTACCACTAAAGGGTCGGGCGAAGGGGCCGGCGACGAATCGACCAGCTGTAGGTGATCTTGGTTGGCTGCGGTTGACCCCACCGATCCGTCAACCGGTTGATGCGGCGGTCAGGCCTTAGGCTTCTCGGCGTGAAGCCATCCGCGATCCCCGGCACCGCCGTGGGCACCGCTCGCCGGTTCGCCGGCGGCGCCGCGCTGCTGCTGCGCGGCATCGGACTGTACGTACGCAATCCCGGCCTGATGCTGCTGGGCGTGGTGCCGGCGCTGATCTCCGGCACGCTCTTCGTCGCCGCGTACGTCACCCTGGTGTTCTTCGTCGGTGACCTGGCCGCCGCGGTGACCCCGTTCGCCGACGACTGGGCGGCGGGGGCCCGGAGCGCGGTCCGGGTGATCGCGGCGCTTGCCTTCCTCGGCCTCGGTGGCCTGCTCGCGGTGCTCACCTTCACCGCCGTCACCCTGGTCATCGGCGACCCGTTCTACGAGAAGATCTCCGAGCAGGTGGAGGAGCGGTACGGCGGCGCGTCCGACTCGGTCGAGGTGCCGTTCTGGCCGTCGCTGCGGCGCAGCATCGTCGACTCGCTGCGCCTGATGGGCCTGGCGGCGCTGGTCGGCATCCCGCTCTTCGCGGCCGGGTTCATCCCGCTGCTCGGGCAGACCGTGGTGCCGGTGATCGGCGCGGCGGTGGGCGGCTGGCTGCTCGCCGTGGAGCTGGTCGGCTCGCCCTTCTACCGGCGAGGCAAGCGGCTGCCGGACCGCCGCGCCGCGCTGAAGGCCGATCGCCCGACCGCGCTCGGCTTCGGGATGGCGGTCTTCGTCTGCTTCCTGATCCCGCTCGGGGCCGTACTGCTCATGCCGGCCGCGGTCGCCGGTGCCACCCTGCTGGCCCGCCGCTCACTCGGCCAACCGATCACGGAGGGGTGACATGGAGACCATCCTGGTCGAGGGGGACATCACGGCCGAGCGGGTGGACGTGGTGGTGAACGCCGCGAACTCGTCGCTGCTCGGCGGCGGAGGCGTCGACGGCGCGATCCACCGCCGGGGCGGACCGGCGATCCTCGCGGAGTGCCAGGCGCTGCGCGCCTCCCGGTACGGCCGGGGACTGCCGACCGGCCAGGCGGTGGCGACCACCGCCGGCAACCTGCCCGCCCGCTGGGTGGTGCACACCGTCGGACCGGTCTGGTCCGCCAGCGAGGACCGCTCGGCACTGCTGCGCGACTGCTACGCCAACAGCCTCGCCGTCGCCGACGAACTCGGCGCGACAAGCATCGCCTTCCCGCTCATCTCCGCCGGAATCTACGGCTGGCCGGTCGACGACGCGGTCCGCCAGGCCCTGTCGGTGCTGCGCGCGGCGGCTCCGGCGCACCTCACCGAGGCCCGGCTGGTGCTGTTCGGCGCCGACACCCACGCCATCGCCGAACGGGTCTACGCGACCGGCTGACCCATCGTTCTCGCTCGGCAGTTTTCGCCAGCCCGGCCAGCCCCCCCGCCCGCGGTACGTCACCACGCTGCCGGTGCTGCCGACCCGCTCTGGGTGCGTTTCTTGTTGTCCCAGCGACAAGAAACGCACCCAGAGCGGGTGGGTGCTGTTGGCGATCAACCGGGCCAGCCGGCCGCCGTCAGGGCGGCGCGGAGTTGGGCCGCGACCTCGTCGGGGCGGTGGCGGACGTCGAAGGCGGTGAACCGCAGGATGCGGTCGCCTTCGATCCAGATGCGGTTCTGCCGACGTAGGTCCGCTGCCCAGTGCCGGACATCCATGTGATGCGCGCCGTCGACCTCCACGTGCAGTCGCCACTGTGGCCAGTAGGCGTCCAGGTAGCGCAGCCGCCCGTCGGTGTCCCGGCGCTGCTGCTGCGAGGTCGGCACCGGAAGCCCATACCGCCGGCAGAGCCGGACCAGGTCGATCTCGGAGAGGGCCTCCGCGCCACCGGCGATGTCGTCCAGCGTCTGCCGGATCAGGGCGTGCCGGCGGACCCGAGGCATCCGCTCCAGCACCATCGCGATCTCCGTCGCGTTCACCCGCCGCTGCTGGCAGCCCGCCGCGAGGACCCGCTGCGCCTGCTCGTCGGTGCCGGCCCACTGCGCCGCGTCCAGCAGGGATCGTGCCATCGAGGTCCGATCAGGCCGACCTCGCTGCTGGTCCTCGGCCGGCAGTTGACGGGTCCGCCGCACCCGGACTGCCGGCAGGCCCAGCGGCAACCGGCGCAGCAGGTCGGCCTGACGACGGTGATGAGGGACCAGCACGTCGACCGTCTCGCACCGCCAGTTGCCCCGCAGTCCGCCCGCCGTCGCCGCTGCCAGCCCGGCGAGCATTGCGCCCGGTCCGGCAGCCAGCACCGCCACCCACCACGCCTGCTCCGGGCGGTACGGCTCACCGGGCGGCGCCGCCCGCAGGATGCCGCGACAGACCCGGCTCCAGCGGCCGGTTGCCAGCAGGTGCCGTACCTTCGCCGGGGTCAGTTCGGCGCTCGCCTGTGCCCAGCTGAGCATCCCTGCCTGCTCGAACAGCAACCATTGCAGGGCGCTCGCGTCGTCCCTCGGTATTCGCACCGGTCGATTGCACCGCAATGTGGGTGCGTTTGTTGTCGTCCCAGCGACAACAAACGCACCCAGTAGCTGTCCCGCGTTGGATCAGGTGGCCGGTACGGCGGCGACCGCCTCGACCTCGACGAGTTGGTCGGCGTACCCGAGCACGGCCACGCCGAGCAGGGTGCTGGGCGGATCGTGGTCACCGAAGGCGTCCCGGACCACCTCCCAGACCGTGACCAGGTCCTCCTGCCGCGACGAGGCCACGTACACGGTGGTCTTGACCACGTCGGCGAGCCGTGCGCCGGCGGCGGCGAGGGCGGTCTTTAGGTTCGCCATCACCTGCCGGGCCTGGGCGGCGTGATCGCCCGGGGCGACGGTCCGACCGTCGGCGTCCAGCGGGCAGGCGCCGGCGGTGAAGACCAGGCGGGCGGGCGGATCGACGGTGGCCAGGTAGGCGTACTCGGCGACGTCGGAGAGCGCGGGAACGTGCGGCAGTCGTACCGGATGGGGCATGGGCGGCAGGTTAGCCGCCCGGGATCGCCCGTGGCGACCTGTTAAAAGGGGGCCCTTCCTATACCCGAGGCGTTAACCGGGGGCCCTTCCTTACACCTCAGGCGGATTCGCGGATGACCAGTTCGGTGGGGAGGATGAGGGCGGGCTCGACCTGCTCGCCGGCGGCGAGGCGGAGCAGCAGCCGGGTGCCCTGCCGGCCGAGTTCCAGTATCGGCTGCCGGACGGTGGTCAGCGGTGGATCGGTGTACGCGGCGGTCTCGATGTCGTCGAAACCGACCACCGCCACGTCGTCCGGGATCCGCCGTCCCGCCTCGCGCAGCGTACGCATGGCGGCGTGCGCCATCAGGTCCGATGCGGCGAAGACCGCGTCCAGGTCGGGGTGGGCGGCGAGCAGCTCGCGCATCGCCGCCGCCCCGGACTCCCTGGTGAAGTCGCCGAGCGCCACCATCTCCGGCAGCCCGGCGGCGACCACCGTGTCGCGGTAGCCGGCCAGCCGTTCGATCCCGGCGACCATGTCCTGCGGGCCGGCGATGGTGGCGATCCGTCGCCGGCCGCTCTCGATCAGGTGCCGTACCGCCCGGGTGACCCCGCCGACCTGGTCGACGTCGATGTACGGCACGTCCGCGCCGTCCAGCGGGCGACCGCTGCACACCACCGGGATGCCCAGCGCGGCGAGCTTGGCGGGCAGCGGATCGGCGCCGTGCAGCGAGGCGAAGAGCACCCCGTCGACGTGCCGGCCGGTGGTGTACCGCTCGACCCGTTCGTGCCCGGCCGGCGAACCGGCCAGCATCAGCACCAACTGCTTGTCGGCGGCCTCCAGCTCCTGCGCGGCGCCCCGGATGATCCCCGGGAAGACCTGGTCGTCGGAGAAGACCCGGGTGGCCTCTTCGGGCATGACCAGGGCGATCGAATCGGTCCGCTGGGTGACCAGGGTGCGCGCGGCCAGGTTCGGCACGTACCCCAATTCGGCCACCGCCTGGCGGACTGCCTCCTGGATTGGCTCGGCGACCGTGGTCGAGCCGTTTACCACCCGGGAGACGGTGGCCCGGGACACTCCGGCCCGCCGTGCCACCGCTTCCAGAGTGGGCCGCTGCGCCCCCGTCATAGGAGTTACCACCACCTCGTCACAGCCCGTTCCGGGAGATCACCTCCTGGTACCACCGGGCACTGGACTTCGGTGTACGCCGCTGGGTGAGGTAGTCGACGTGCACGATGCCGAATCGCTTTCGGTACCCCTCGGCCCACTCGAAGTTGTCAAGCAATGACCATACGAGATAGCCGCGCAGGTCGACGCCCCGGGCGATGGCCTCGTGCGCCGCGCGCAGGTGGCCGTCGAGGTAGGCGATCCGGTCGGCGTCCTGCAACGGGCTGGTCGGGTCGGCGGTCTTGTCCGGAAAGGCCGCGCCGTTCTCGGTGATCAGCAGCGGCACCGCCGGGTAGTCGGTGGCGATCCGCTCCAGCAGCCGGGTCAGCCCGGCCGGCTCGATCATCCAGCCCATGTCGGTGAGCGGACCGACCGGCGGCAGGAACTCCACTGCCCCCTCGGTGCCCGGGAACGTGCCACCACCGCCCGCGCCGTCCGGCCGCCCGGCCACGTAGGTGGGTGCGTAGTAGTTGATCCCGAGCAGATCGATCGGCGCACCGATGATCTTCTCGTCGCCGTCCTGCACGAACACCGGCTCGACGAGCCGGGCGACGTGTTCGCGGACGTCGTCGGGGTAGCCGCCGGCCAGCAGCGGATCGAGGAAGATCCGGTTCTGGAGGCCGTCGACCAGGCGTACGGCGGCGGCGTCGGCGGCGCTGTTCGGGTCGGCGGGGCGTACGTCGGCCGGGTTGAGCGTGATGCCGACCCGGCCGGCACCGGCGGCGCGCAGCGCCTGGGCCGCCAGGCCGTGCCCGAGCAGCAGATGGTGCACGGCGGCGAAGGCGGCACCCGGATCCTGCACCCCGGGCGCGTGCACCCCGCTGCCGTAACCGAGGTACGCCGAGCACCACGGCTCGTTGAGCGTCGTCCAGGTGCCGATCCGGTCGCCGAGTCGGGCGTACACCGCCGAGGCGTAGGTGGCGAAGTGCTCGGCGGTCTCCCGGGCCGTCCAGCCGCCCCGGTCCTCAAGCGTCTGCGGCAGGTCCCAGTGGTAGAGGGTGACGATCGGATCGATGCCCCGGCCCAGCAGCGCGTCGGTCAGCCGGTCGTAGAAGTCCAGGCCGCGCGGGTTGACCGGGCCGCTGCCGTCCGGCTGGATCCGGGGCCAGGAGACCGAGAACCGGTACGCCTGCAACCCCAGCTCCGCCATCAGCGCCACGTCGTCGGCGTACCGGTGGTAGTGGTCGCAGGCGACGTCGCCGGTGTGCCCGGCGTGGACCTTGCCGGGCGTACGACTGAAGGTGTCCCAGATCGATTCGCCACGCCCGTCGTCGCGGGCCGCGCCCTCGATCTGGTACGCCGCGGTGGCCGCACCCCAGAGGAAGTTTTCGGGAAATCGAAGCTCAGTCACGCCTTGACCGCACCTTCCATGATGCCGCCGATGATCTGGCGGCCGAACACGACGAACACCAGCAGCAGCGGCAGTGTGGCGATGGCCGTACCGGTGAACACCTGGGACATGTCTTGGTAATAACCATCGGACAGGGCCCGCAGGGACAGTTGCACGGTGGGGTTCTCCGGATCGTTGAGTACCGCGTACGGCCAGAGGAAATCGTTCCACGTGGTCATGAAGGTGAGAAGGCCGAGCACGGCGGCGGCCGGACGCAGCGCGGGAACCACCACGTTCCAGTAGATCCGGGCGGTGCCGCAGCCGTCCACCCGGGCCGCCTCGATCAACTCGGTGCTCACCGCCTGGCCCGCGTACTGCCGCATCATGAACACCCCGAATCCGGTGACCAGGACGGGCAGGATCACCGCGGGCAGCCGGTCGTTCAGGTTGAACTTCGTCATCAGCATGTACAACGGGATGATGCCGAGTTGGGTGGGCACCATCATGGTCGCGATGATGACCATCAGCAGCGCGTTGCTGCCCCGGAACCGGAGCTTGGCGAAGGCGAAGCCGGCCAGGCTGGAGAAGAGGACCACCGAGATGGTGACAGTGGTCGCCACGATCGCCGAGTTGATCAGCCCGGTCAGGAAGTACGCGTCGGTGTTGGCGAAGAGTCGGGCGATGTTGGCGCCCAGGTTGCCGCCCGGGGTCATTGGCGGTGGCAGCTGTCCCATCGCGTCGCTGGAGCGGCTGGCCACCACGAACATCCAGTAGATCGGGAAGATCGACAGGACCGTGGCGGCGATCAGCGCGAAGTAGGTGAGCGGGCTTGCCCGCCACAGCTTGCTCATCGGGTTCTGCCCTTCCGCTTGCCGGTGTCCGGCCGGGCACCGGCACCGAGCCGGCGGATGATCAGTACGTTGATCGCCGCGACGATGGCGATCAGGGCGAAGAGCAGCCAGGCCACCGCCGAGCCGTAGCCGAAGTTGTAGTAGGGCGCGAATGCGTTCTCGAACATGTACATGGTGAGGGTCTGCGACTCGCGCAGCGGTCCGCCCCGGATCGCGTTGGTGCCGGAGTGGAACAACCGGGGCTCGGTGAAGAGCTGGAGCCCGCCGATTGTGGAGATGATGACGCAGAAGATGATCGTCGGCTTGAGCAGCGGCACGGTGATGGACCAGAACTGTCGCGCCCGGTTCGCGCCGTCGATCGCCGCCGCCTCGTACATGTCGCGGGGGATGGCCTGCATGGCGGCCAGGAAGATCAGCGCGTTGTAGCCGGTCCACCGCCAGTCGACCATCGCGGAGATGGCGATCCAGGAGGCGAACCGGTTGGACTTCCACTCGATCCCGTCGACGCCGACCAGGTCGAGCAGCCAGTTGACCATGCCGAACTCGCGGCCGAACAGCACGCCGAACACGATCGCCACGGCCGCCGTGGAGGTCACGTTCGGGATCAGCACCGCCATCCGCCAGCCGGTCCGGAAGCGCAGCCGCCGGTTGAGCAGGTTGGCCAGCCAGAGCGCCAGCAGCAGCTGCGGCACGGTGCTGATCAGGAAGATGCCGAGGGTGTTGACCACCGAGTGCCAGAAGTCGCCGTCGGCGAGCAGCCGGGTGTAGTTCTCGGCACCGATGAATGTGGGATCGGTACCGAGCAGGTCCCAGTCGTGCAGCGAGACCCAGAAGGTGTACGCCAGCGGCCAGGCCCCGAAGATCGCGAAGACCAGGAAGAACGGGGCGATGTAGAGGTAGGGCGAGTACTTCGCGTCGATCCGGCTCAGCCGGCCGGAACTCGCCGGGCGGGTGGTACGCGGTGCCGGTGCGGCCGGTGGGCGCGCGTTGAGCTGCAACGCCATGACCCGTTGACTCCTTTCCCGCCCCCGCCCCGCGCCGATCCTCCGGCCGGTCGCCGCGCCCGGGACGGACGCGACACGGCAGTGGATCGGCGACGGGGTGGGGAGGCGTCGGGCCGGTTACTTGGCGGCGGCCTTCTTGGCGTTGGCGATCGCGTCCTGCCACCCCTGGTCGGGGTTGCGCTGACCCAGCTCGACGGTGCGGACCGCGTTCTCCACCTCGGTCCGTACGGCCTGGTTCTTCGGGCCCATGTAGACCGGCTTCAGGGTCTTGGCACCTTCCCCGAAGATCTTGCCGACCGGGGCCTCGGAGAAGTACGCGTTGGTGGCCTCGGTGATCGCCGGGTCCTCCAGCGCCTGCGGCGACGAGGGCAGCGGCCCCTTGGCCTTGAACGCGCCGATGTGGCCCTGCGGGCTGGTCAGGAACTTGACCAGCTTGATCGCCTCCGCCTGGTGCTTGCTCTGCGCCGGCACGGCCAGGTGCGAGCCGCCCCAGTTGCCGCCGTCGCCCGGCACCCGGGCGATGTCCCACTTGCCCTTGGCCTCCGGCCCGGCGTTGCCCTCGATGACGCCGGTCATCCAGGCGGGGCAGGCGATGGTGGCGAACTTGGCCTGCTTGAAGGCGGAGACCCATTCCTCGGACCAGGAGCCGTACTTGCCGGAGAGGCCGGCGTTGATGATGTTCATCGTGGTGTCCCAGGCCTGCTTGACCGCCGGGTTGCTCTCCACCACCAGGTTGTCGCTGGTGTCGTAGTAGTGGTAGCCCTGCGCCTTGCCTGCGGTCTGGAGCACGATTGTGTTGAAGGTGTTGGTGGCCGCGTCAAGGAACGAGGCGCCGGTGTTCGCCGCCTTGAACTTCTCACCGGTGGCGATGTACTCCTCCCAGGTCGGCCAGAGCTTGGACACCTCCTCGCGGTCGGTGGGCAGCCCGGCCTTGGCGAACAGATCCGTGCGGTAGCACATCGCCATGCCGCCGACGTCGGTGCCGAGCCCGATCAGCTGCTGGCCGTCGGCGGTGAGCCCCTGGTTCCACTTCCACTCCAGGAAGTTGCCCTTGAGTTCGGCGGCGCCGTGGTCGAGCAGGTTGACGAAGTTGTTCGGGTTGGCCTTGTACTCGACCATCAGGCCCTCTTCGATGGCGACCACGTCGCCCGCGCCCTTCCCGGCGGCCAGCCACTGGGTCAGCTTCGGCGAGTACTCGTCGAGGTTGCCGCCGGTGCCCCGCTCGACGATCTTCACGCCGGGGTTGGCGGCCATGTACTCCTGGTAGAGCTGCTCGTAGCCGAACTGCCCGAAGACGTCGACGGTGAGGGTTATCTGGCCGTCGCCGGCGGCGTCTTCGCTGCTGCAACCGCTGGTGACGAGCAACGCGCCAGCGGCGGCCAGGGCGACCGCAGCGCGGCGGTGGCGGGAAAATGTGCGCATTTTCTGGTGACCCCTCTCAGGTGGGGTGGTGGTGGGATGAGTCTGAGAGCGCTCTCACGTAGCCTGCGGTCCGCCCCTGACCGGTGTCAAGAGAGCGCTCTCTCGGCGAGGTCACAGAATGGCCACGAGCGGCCCTCCCGGTCGGAGAGCCGCTCGTCGCGCCCAACTCAATCCCGCATGAGCGGTCAGCCGGTGCGTACCCCGTCGAGCAGGGCACGGTCGCCGGCCACGGTCAGCGTGTCGAAGCTGACCCGTCCCCAGAGCGCCAGCAGCAGGTCGCTCGCCGTGCCGCTGACGTGCACCCGGGCGGGGTGCTCGTCGTGATCGAGGATGGTGCCGGTGTCCAGCAGGGCGACGCCCTCGCCGCGCAGCCGCAGGAACCATTCCTGGGCGGCGTCGGTGGCGCTGAGCCGGACCATCCCGCGCCACTGCCCGCTCGCCGCCCGCCGACCCGCCGGCAGCCAGGTGTCCAGCACCTCGCTGACCCC
Organism: Micromonospora sp. PRAS1; assembly: GCF_059553435.1. Lineage (NCBI taxonomy): Bacteria > Bacillati > Actinomycetota > Actinomycetes > Micromonosporales > Micromonosporaceae > Micromonospora > Micromonospora sp. PRAS1. Next base: position 82,991 of record NZ_JCANNB010000013.1, on the reverse strand, counting down.
GTCGGCCGCGAGCTTCGCCTCGATCGGTTCACCCGCGGCGATGGCCAGCTGGGCGTCCCAGCGGTGCACCGCCGTCTCGTGCGCCATCCGGCGCGGCCAGAAGCCGGCCCGCTTCGGCTGCGGAGCCCAGTTCCACGCCGGTGCCTCCGGGTCGAGCGTCTCGAAGAGCGCCATCAGTTCGTCGTACGCCTGCTGCCACTGCTGCACGGCGGTGACCCCCGGCACGGGCTCGGGGCGCTGCGACCGGGGCTGCTCCGGCGGCGAGCTCTCGCCCGAGCCGGCGACGGTGCGGACCCAGCGGTAGATGCCGGCGAGGTGCAGGGTCAGATCGGTCACCGTCCAGCCGGGGCAGGAGAGCACAGGTGTCTCGGGTGGGGCCTCGGCCACCGCGGCGGCGAACGCCGGGCCCTCCGCCCGGAGCGCACCGATCCAGAAGTCCTTGGTGCCGTGCATTCTGCTCATCGCCATCCTCCCGGGGGTGACCGGACCACCTGTGGGGTGCCGCGGCTACCCCTCAGCCTAGGGTGAAAGGTGTGTCTGACGTCTACGCCCAGCCGACAGCTGCCGCTGAACCCGTCACCCCGGGCGAATTGTCGCAATGCACCACATTGTGCCTCGGTGGCCCGGCCGGTCGGATCGTCCCCGCCACCAGCGCCGAGGAAATCGTCGCCCGGGTACGCGAGGCGGGCGAGAACCTGCTCCTGCTCGCCGGTGGCAGCAATGTGGTGATCGGTGACGTCGGCTTCCCGGGCACCGTGGTCCTGGTCCGCTCCCGGGGCCTGCGGGTGCTGGCCGAGGAGGAGCAGTCGGTGACGATCCGCGTCGAGGCCGGTGAGCCGTGGGACGAACTGGTCGCCGCCACGGTGGCGAACGGCTGGTCCGGCCTGGAGTGTCTCTCCGGCATCCCCGGCTCGACCGGAGCCACCCCGATCCAGAACGTCGGGGCGTACGGGCAGGAGGTCGCCGAGACCATCACCGGCGTGCAGGTCTACGACCGCCGGGCCGGCACGGTCGGTCGGGTCGCCGCGGCCGACTGCGGTTTCGCCTACCGGGCCAGCATCTTCAAGTACAGCGAGCGTTGGGTGGTGCTCTCGGTCGACTTCCGGCTGACCCGGTCGCCGCTCTCCGGTCCGGTGCGCTACGCGGAACTGGCCCGGGCGCTCGGCGTCGAGGTCGGCGACCGGGTGCCACTGGAGCAGGCCCGCGCCACGGTGCTGCGGTTGCGTGCCGGCAAGGGCATGGTGCTCGACCCGACCGATCCGGACACCCGCTCGGTCGGCTCCTTCTTCACCAACCCGGTGCTCGACGGCGCCGACTACGAGCTGCTGCGCGAGCGCGCCGCCGACCTCGGGGAGCCGCCGGCCTGGCCGGGCACCGGGGGCGTGGTGAAGGTCAGCGCGGCCTGGCTGATCGACAAGGCCGGCTTCGGCAAGGGTTACCCCGGCCCGGAGGGCGTCGCCATCTCCAGCAAGCACACCCTCGCCCTCACCAACCCGACCGGCGCCGCCAGCACCCGGGCCCTCCTGGCCCTCGCCCGCGAAATCCGCGACGGCGTTCACGCCCGTTTCGGTGTCACCCTGCACCCGGAACCCGTCCTCATCAACTGCACCATCTGACCCACCCGCCCTCTACCCCGTTGATCATGAAGTTATAGCCGGGGTAAGGGCTTTCCTTGGCAACAACTTCATGATCAACGGGGTGAATGGGTAGGGGCGACGGAGGGCCAGGGGAGCGTGACTTCGCCCTGGCGCCAGCGGCGAGGGCGGTCGAGGACGGGCCAGCCCTGGGCGCGGAGGGCGGCCACGCTGTGCAGCCAGCGTTGGCGGGGGCCGAAGGGGGCGTAGCCGGCGGCGGCCCGCCAGGCGTCGTCCAGCGCCCGGATCAGCTCGTGGATTCGCTCACCTGGGACGTTGCGGTGGATCAGCGCCTTGGGCAGCCGTTCCGCCAACTCGGCCGGGCTATGCATGGTGGTCAGTCGGGCGGCCAGGGTCAGTGAGCGTGGCCCGTCGGCATCGAGCAGCACCCAGCCGCCGAGTCGCCCCAACTCGTCGCAGGTGCCCTCCACGACCAGCCCGCCGGGGGCCAGCCGGGCGGTGAGCGTGGCCCAGGCGCCGGCCACCTCGCTCTCGTCGTACTGGCGTAGCACGTTCGCCGCCCGGACCAGGGCCGGGCGTAATCCGGCCAACTCGAACCCGCCCCGGGCGAAGGTCAGGCCGGGCGGGTCGGCGGCGGGCTGGGCGGCGGCGACGCGTACCGGATCGATCTCCAGGCCGACCACCCGTACGTCGGCGCGGACCCGCGCGGCGAGCCGGGCGCGCAGCTCCACCGCGGTCACCGGGGTCGCACCGTAGCCGAGGTCGACCACCATCGGGTCCGCCGCGCCCCGCAGCGCCTCGGCGCAGGTCTCGACGATCCAGTTGTCCATCCGACGCAGCCGGTTGGGGTTGGTGGTGCCCCGGGTCGGCACGCCGAGTGGCCGGGCGGGTCTGGCCATCGCGCGATCAGCCTGCCCGGTGCACCTTGTGCTGGGCGGCCTGGGCCAGCGGGCGGACGACCAGCCGGTCCACGTTCACGTGCTGCGGGCGAGTCGCGCACCACGCGATGCAGTCGGCCACGTCCTCGGCCACCAGCGGCTCGGCGACCCCCGCGTAGACCGCCTCGGCCTGGTCGGCGTCGCCGCCGAAGCGGACCAGCGAGAACTCGTCGGTCTTCACCATGCCCGGGTCGATTTCGATCACCCGGATCGGCCGCCCGCACAACTCCAGGCGGAGCGTACCGGCGATCGCGGTCTGCGCGTGCTTGGCGGCGGCGTAGCCGCCACCGCCCTCGTACACGATGAAACCCGCGGTGGACGAGACGATGACGACGGTGCCGGCGCCGGAGGACTCCAGCGCGGGCAGCAGCGCCTGGGTGACGCGCAGCGTGCCGAGCACGTTCACGTCGTACATCCACTGCCAGTCGCCGATCGCGCCGGACTCCACCGGGTCCAGCCCGCGCGCCCCACCGGCATTGTTTACCAGCAGGGTCACCGGCCCGGGTGCCGACTGCGCGGCCCGCGCGAGCGCCGCCACGGACTCGTCCGAGGTGACGTCGCAGGCCACCGCCGTGGCGTCGCCGCCGGCCGCGGTGATCTCGGCGACCAGGCTGGCCAGCCGATCGGTACGCCGCGCGGCGGCCAGCACATGGAATCCCTCGGTGGCGAGCCGACGAGCGGTGGCCGAACCGATCCCGCTGGAGGCTCCGGTGACGATGGCGACGCGACTCATCCGGCCATTCTCGCTCCCCGCTCTCCGGCTGCCGGCACCCCCCGCGCGATGAGGTCGGTCGGGCGTTGTCCGGCTGCCGGCACCGCCAGCGCGATGAGGTCGGTCACGCCCGGAGGGGCCGACCGACGTATTTCCCGCCGCCGATCGGGAAGATGTAATCCGGCGTAAAGGTTGACGCAAGAGCGCGCCGGTCGTGCGAGACGGCATCAACCGTGGCAAAGGGAGCGGACGTGGCGGTAGAGCACACCGGTGTCGGTCGTCAACGAGGTGCCCTTCCGTGGCCGCGGCCCCGACGGATCGCGACGCTCTCGGTGCACACCTCACCGCTGCACCAGCCGGGCACCGGGGACGCGGGCGGCATGAACGTCTACATCCTGGAGGTCGCCCGGCGGCTGGCCGAGGCGGACGTCGAGGTGGAGATCTTCACCCGGGCCACCTCGGGAGACCTGCCACCCGTGGTGGAGGTGGTTCCCGGGGTGCACGTCCGGCACGTGATGGCCGGCCCGCTGGAGGGACTCACCAAGGAGGAACTGCCCGGCCAGCTCTGCGCCTTCACCGCTGGTGTGCTGCGGGCCGAGGCGGCCCGACCACCAGGCCACTACGACCTGATCCACTCCCACTACTGGCTCTCCGGGCAGGTCGGCTGGCTGGCCAAGGAGCGTTGGGGAGTGCCGCTGGTACACACCGCGCACACCCTGGCCAAGGTGAAGAACGCCCGGCTGGCCGCCGGTGACCGGCCGGAACCCAAGGCACGGGTGATCGGCGAGGAACAGGTGGTCGCCGAGGCCGACCGGCTGGTGGCGAACACCCGGGTCGAGGCGCGGGACCTGATCGACCGGTACGACGCCGACCCGACCCGGGTGGCGGTGGTCGAGCCGGGCGTGGACCTGGACCGCTTCCGTCCGGCGCTCGGCGACCGGGCCGCCGTCGCGACCGCCGCCCGCGCCCGGTTGGGCCTGCCCCTCGGCGGTCACCTGGTGGCCTTCGTCGGCCGGATCCAGCCACTCAAGGCCCCGGACGTGCTGATCCGCGCGCTCGCCGCACTGGGCGAGCGGGATCCGGCACTGGCCCGCGAGGTGACGGTGGTGATCTGCGGCGGTCCCAGCGGCAGCGGGCTGGACCGGCCCACCGCCCTGATCGAGCTGGCCGCCTCGCTCGGCGTCACCGACCGGGTGCACTTCCTGCCGCCGCGGACCGGTGCCGACCTGCCCCTGCTGTACCAGGCGGCCGACCTGGTGGCGGTGCCCTCGTACAACGAGTCCTTCGGGCTGGTCGCGCTGGAGGCCCAGGCCTGCGGTACGCCTGTGGTGGCGGCGGCCGTCGGCGGCCTGGTAACCGCCGTCCGGGACCAGGTCAGCGGGGTGCTGGTGCGCGGCCACGACCCGGGCGACTGGGCGACCACCCTGGCCCGCCTGCTGCCCGACCGGGCACGTCGGGCCGAGTTGTCCGCAGCAGCCGCCGAGCACGCCCGCAACTTCTCCTGGCACCGTACGGCTGACGCCCTGCTCGCCGTCTACGGCGAGGCGGTCGCCGCCCACCGCGCCCACCTGACCGCCACCCTCGCCACCACCCGCTCCTGGTGAGCCTAGAGTTGCTTGGATGAGTGACCTTGGGGCCCTGATCGAATCGGTCTGCGCCGAGCGGGAGCTCGCCTGCGAGTCCACCGGCCCGGGGTCGTACGCGGTGACCCTGCCCGGCACGCACAAGCTCAAGACGATCTGCCACCTGATCGTCGGCGAGCACGCACTGCGGATCGAGGCGTTCGTGATGCGCCAGCCGGATGAGCGGCGCGAGGAACTGTGGGCGTGGCTGTTGCAGCGCAACGCGCGGATGTACGCCGTCTCGTTCTCCATCGACGCCGTCGGCGACGTCTACCTCACCGGCCGGGTCAACCTGGCCGGAGTCGACGCGGACGAGTTGGACCGGCTGCTCGGTGCGGTGCTCACCTACGCCGACGAATCCTTCGACACGATGCTGGAGATCGGCTTCGGCAGCTCGATCCGGCGGGAGTGGGAGTGGCGGGTCAAGCGGGGTGAATCAACCGCCAACCTCGCGGCCTTCGCGCACCTCTTCGAACCGTCCGGTACGGGGACAACTGCGGAGGATGGTCCCGCGCGACCCTGAGCCACGTGCCCAAATCAGGCTGACGACCTGCGGGCGGCATGGTTTAGGCCGGCGTCCCTGGGTAAGCGCGCACCGCGCGGTGCGGCGTTTGGGACCCGCCGCGCGCCGAGACTGAGTGTCGAGGAGCGTGAGCGTCCATGGCTCAGCGAAACAGCTCGGGTCGCGGCGGGACCGCGACCAGAACCACGCGGCAGGCCGGCAACCAGAGCCCGAACACGCCACGGATCTCCGAGTCGGAGATCTCCCGGATGCGGGTGGACGACATCCGTGGCCAACTGCGTCGGTACGGCGTCTCCGGCATCTCCGCCCTCCGCAAGCCGGAACTGGTGAAGACGCTGGTGAAGGCACTCCGGTCGGGTGGGGCAGCCCGGCGGAGCAGCGGACCGGCCGGGCGGGCCAGCGCCACCAGGGCGTCCGGTGCCAGACCGGCGGCGTCGGGGCGTACCGCTGCCGGTCGGGCCGCCAAGGCGGCTCCGGCGAACCGGGCCGGCGCCGGCCGGAAGGCGACCGCCGGCACCGCCCGGAAGGCGGCTCCGCGCAAGTCGACCGCCGCCCGGAAGTCGACGACCGCCCGGAAGTCGACCGCCGCCGGGAAGTCGACCGCCGCTGGGAAATCGACGACCGCCGCTGGGAAATCGACGACCGCCGCCCGGAAGAGCACCGCCGGCACCGCTCGGAAGGCCACCGCCGCGGTGAAGAAGGCCGCCCCTCGGAAGGCACCGGCGAAGAAGGCTCCCGCTCGTGGGGCCGCGAAGACGGCTCCGGGGCGTGCTGGTGGCGCAGTGCGTACCGGCCGGTCGACCGCTCGGTCGTCCCGGTCGTCGCAGGTGATCGCCTCGCTGCAGGATCGGCCGGAGCGTCCGGGCCGTAGCCTGGTCACCACCAACCACGAGGTCATCCAGCGCTGGGCCCGGGAGCGGGGTGCCAAGCCGGCGACGATCAGCGGCACCGAGCGGGACGGCCGGGCCGGGGTGCTGACGTTCAACATCCCGGGTTACCGGGAGAGCAGTCGGATCCGTCAGATCACCTGGGATGAGTGGTTTCACACATTCGATTTGCGGCGGCTGAACCTGATCTATCAGGAGCAGTTGCGGGACGGCCGGCAGAGCAACTTCTTCCGGACCGAATCACCCGATCGGGAGGACGCGTAAGGCGTTTGTGGGAATGCGCGGCGGGTATGCGCTGTTGGCTCTGCACGTGGGCCTGAAGCGCTCGTCCGGGCACGGACACCGCCGCTGTGACGGGCGAGACAGCGATTCAGGTTGAATCGTTGCCGGCAGGCCAACTAGCTTTATTGCACCACGCAACGCTCGGAACCGTTCGGGGGAGCGGTAGATCGATCAGATCTGTGCACCGGGTGGGCGTGGGGGACAGGTGGACCGAAACCGTTGGGGGACGGTGGCCCACCTGTTTGGACCGGCGGCGCGAGCGGGCGTCGCTTACGGGGGTGAGCTTCGCCCGCCGCCGCCGGTCGTACGACGTGTGCCCGGCATGGTTCATGCCGGGCACATCACGTCGTAGCCGCTATCTCCGGGTATCGGTGGCGACCGGCTCGGCCGCCTGAGGCGCGGCGGGCTGGGGCGCGGTCGACTGGACGGTCACCACCGGCCCTGCTCCAGCCGTACGCAGCGCGAGCGCCCGCCGCTCGCGGGCCGGCCCGGAGAGCAGGTGCCCCACCGCCATCACCGCACCGATCGCGGCACAGCCGAGCCAGAGGGTGGCGTTGCCGGCCTGCTCGCGTACCAGTCCACCGAGGATCGGCGCGATGGCCCCGGCCACCTGCCAGGAGAGCGAGAAGACGCCCTGGTAGCGACCGCGCAGCTCGGTCGGGGAGAGTTCCGCGATGAGGGTGGCGTTGGACGGGGACTGGAGCATCTCGCCGACCGTCCAGATCAGCACGGTCAGCCCGTAGAACCAGGCGACGTCGGCGAAGGCGGTCAGCCCGAAGCCGACGCCCACCACCACCGAGGAGAGAGCGAGCACGTGGGAGCGGCTGCGACCCCGGATGAGCCGGGGCACGAAGAGTTGGCCGACCACGATCAGGACCCCGTTGAGCGCGATCACCGCACCGTACGTGGCGGGCTTCAGGCCCGAGTCGGCCATGGCGATCGGCAGCATCGAGATGTGCTGGAGAAAGATCAGCGCGCCGAGCAGGTTCAGGGTGACGAACCCCAGGTACACCCGGTCGGAGAGGATGGTCCGCAGCGCTCCGGCGGGAGCGGCGCCGGACCGCCTGGCGACGGTGACCGTACGGGTCTCCCGCACCTTCACGAAGATGATCAGTGCGGTGACCACCGTGGTTGACGCGTTGACCACGAAGAGCAGGAGATAGCCGGCCTGGGCCGCGAATCCGGCGAGCACCGCCGCACAGGCGAAGCCGAGGTTGATCGCCCAGTAGTTGAGCGAGAAGGCGCGCAGCCGGTCCCGCTCGGGCACCACGTCGATCATCATGGCGCCGAAGGCGGGCCGGGCTGCCTCGGCGAAGAGGCCGAGCAGCAGGGCACCGACCGCGACCGCCCACAGCTCACGGGTGAAGCCGAGGGCGAGCATCATGACCGCCCCGCCGAGGTGGGCCGTGAGCAGGGTCGGACGCCGTCCCCAGCGGTCGGCCAGCGTACCGCCGACGGTGGTGCCGACCGCGCCACCCACGCCCCAGAGGCCGAGCACCAGGCCGGCCTGGGTGGCCGAGAAGCCACGCTCCTGGGTCAGGTAGATGGCGAGGAAGACGAGAACGAACGAGCCGAGCCGGTTGATCAGGGTGCCGGTCCAGAGGTACCAGAAGGTCTTCGGTAGCCCGCCTGTGGTTTCCCGGAACCAACCCCGCATCGCGCGCACGCCCGCGCCCCCGTTCCCGTAATGACCGATCATGTTGCAGCGCCTTACAACCTAGTGCCGGGCCGGAACCGGGGTCACCGCGTTTTCCACGTGGTGGTCGTCACCACCCTTCCCGCGCGTCCCGCGACGCGTTGCGGCAGGATGATCGGCATGACAGCTAGCGAGGGGCCCACCGTCGGGACGCTGGTCCTGCTGCGGCACGGCGAGAGCGACTGGAACGCCAAGAATCTCTTCACCGGCTGGGTCGATGTGGACCTGACCGAAAAGGGGGAGAACGAGGCGCGCCGCGGCGGCGAGCTGCTGCGCGAGCACGGCCTGCTGCCGGACGTGGTGCACACCAGCGTGATGCGCCGCGCGATCCGCACCGCCGAGCTGGCGCTCAACGCCGCGGACCGGCACTGGATCGCGGTGCGCCGGTCGTGGCGGCTCAACGAGCGTCACTACGGCGCCCTGCAAGGCAAGAACAAGAAGCAGACCCTGGATGAGTACGGCGAGGAGCAGTTCATGCTCTGGCGCCGTTCCTACGACACGCCGCCCCCACCCATCGCCGACGATGACGAGTGGTCTCAGGTGGGCGACCCGCGATACGCCCTGCTGCCGACCGAGCTGATGCCGCGCACGGAGTGCCTCAAGGACGTCGTGGAGCGGATGCTGCCCTACTGGTACGACTCGATCGTGCCGGACATCCTGGCGGGCCGGACGGTGCTGGTGGCCGCGCACGGCAACTCGCTGCGCGCGTTGGTCAAGCACCTGGACCAGATCAGCGACGAGGCGATCGCGAAGCTCAACATCCCCACCGGGATCCCGCTGCGCTACGACCTGGATCCGCTGCTGCGCCCACAGACCCTGGGCGGCACGTACCTCGACCCCGCGGCAGCCAAGGAGGCCGCCGCCGCGGTGGCCAACCAGGGCCGCTGAACCTTCTGTTAATAAGGGCCCCCTGCTATACGCGAGGCGTTAACAGGGGGCCCTTCCTTGCGCTAGACCGGCTCGCCGGTGATCAGGTAGACGACGTGTTCGGCGGTGTTCACCGCGTGGTCGGCGAACCGCTCGTAGAAGCGGCCGAGCAGGGTGGCGTCGATGGCGGTCTCCACGCCGTACGGCCAGTCCGCGCCGAGCAGCACCCCGAAGAGGCCCTTGTGCAGCTCGTCCATTGCGTCGTCGTCACCGTCCAGCTCGGCGGCGAGGGTGGCGTCCGGGTGGGCCAGCACCGAGGCGATCTTCTCGGCCATCCGGTCGGCGATTGTCGCCATGTCGGTGAAGACCGGCCGTAGCTCGGCCGGGACGGCGGGCGACGGATGCCGGCGCAGTGCGGTCTTGGCGACGTGGTCGGCGAGGTCGCCCATCCGTTCCAGGTCGGCGGCGACGTGCAGCGCGGTGATCATGGCACGTAGGTCGGAGGCGACCGGTGCCTGCCGGGCCAGCACCTCGCAGACCCGCTCCTCCACCTGCCGGTAGCGACCGTCGATCTCGGCATCTCCCTCGATCACCGCCTCGGCGGCTTGGCGGTCGGCGGTGAGCAGGGACCGGGTCGCCTGCCGCAGCGCGGCCCGTACGCCCTCGGCCATCTCCACAAGCAGTTGGCTGACGGCCTGGAGTTCGGCCCGGAACTCGTCGCGCATTCCTCACGTCCTGTCGATTCGGTGCCGGCGTCCGGGCCGGCGGGGCTTTCACGCGGGTCGCCGCCCAAGCTAGGGCCCGGGGGAGGACCGCAGATGAACGCCGGTGAACTGCGCTGGACGGGGAAGTGAACTTTCCCGGAAGTGAGGGTGCTTCGTCCCGGTCTGCCCGGTAGGCCGGTGAACAATGACCCTACGATCGCCGGGTGACGTGGGCGGTGACGGTTGGTCTGGCTGCGGCCCTGGTGGCCGGGCTGGTCGCCGGCCTGTGGCTGCCCCGGGTCATCCCGGCGGTACGCCGTCCGGCCGGTTCCAGCGGGAGCGGGCGGGTCGGTTTCCGGTTCGGTAAGGGGAGGCACACGATCGCCGAGGATGTGCAGGTCGGGCTCGGCCGTCGAGCGATCGACTCGTTGCGGGCCGGGGTTGTGGTGCTCGACGCCGACGACGTGCCCGTGCTCGTCAACCCGGCAGCCCGGGCGATGGGGCTGCTGCGTACCGGCGGTCGGCCGGGCTCGATCAGCGCGCATCCGCTGGTCCGTACCCTGGCCGGTCAGGTACGGCGCACCGGCGCACGCCGAGAGATCCAACTGGACCTGCCCCGGGGCCGGGACAGCACCGGGGAGAACCCGCTCGGTGTGCACCTGCGGGCGATGGGGCTGGGCGGCGGCTTCGTCGCGGTGGAGGCGGCCGACGTGACGGAGGCGCACCGGCTGGCCCGGGTCCGCCGCGACTTCGTGGCAAACGTCAGCCACGAGCTGAAGACGCCGATCGGCGCACTGCAACTGCTCGCCGAGGCGCTGCTCGACGCCACCGGTCCGACCGGTGAGGGGCGGCCGGAGCTCTCCGAGGACCTGGTCGCGGCCCGGCGCTTCGCCGAGCGGATCCAGCACGAGTCGACCCGGTTGGGGCGACTGGTGCAGGAGTTGCTGGAACTGACCCGGCTCCAGGGCGCCGAGCCGCAACCGCCTCCGGAGCCGGTCGCGGTCGACTGGGTGATCTCCGAGGTGGTCGACCGTACCCGGACCGCCGCCACCGCCCGGCGGATCGCCGTGGCCGTCGAGGCCGAGCGGGGGCTGACCGTGCACGGCAGCGACAACCAACTGGCCACCGCCGTGGCGAACCTGGTGGAGAACGCCATCAACTACTCGGGTGAGGGGACGACGGTACGCATCACCGCCCGCACCGTCGAGGAGCACGTCGAGATCGCCGTCGAGGACCAGGGCATCGGTATCGCCCCCGACGACGTGGACCGGATCTTCGAGCGCTTCTACCGGGCCGACCAGGCCCGCTCCCGGTCGACCGGTGGCACCGGGCTCGGCCTGGCGATCGTCAAGCACATCGCCAGCAACCATGGCGGGCGGGTGGAGGTGACGAGCAGTCTTGGTGGTGGCTCGACGTTCACCCTTCGGCTGCCCACTCGTCCGTCGGACGACCTGCTGGCGACACTGCCGTCGGGTGGGGTCGAGGCCGGTCCGGCCGGGCACAGCCCGGTCTGAGCAGAGATGGATCCGGCCGGGCTGCGCCGGGTCCGACGCGGATGGAAAGGAAGAGGCCGTTGAGCCGGGTTCTGGTGGTCGAGGACGAGGAGTCGTTCTCCGACGCCCTGTCGTACATGCTCCGCAAGGAGGGCTTCGAGGTCTCCGTGGCCGCCACGGGCACATCGGCCCTCACCGAGTTCGACCGGACCGGTGCCGACATCGTGCTGCTCGACCTGATGCTGCCCGAGATGTCCGGCACCGAGGTGTGCCGGCAGCTGCGGCAGCGTTCGCGGGTACCGATCATCATGGTCACCGCCCGGGACAGCGAGATCGACAAGGTGGTCGGCCTGGAGATCGGCGCCGACGACTACGTCACCAAGCCGTACTCACCTCGGGAACTGGTGGCCCGGATCCGCGCGGTGCTGCGCCGGCAGAGCGCCGAGGCGACCGAGTCGGGCGGTCCGACGCTGGCCGCCGGCCCGGTCCGGATGGACATCGAGCGGCACGTGGTGACCGTCGACGGGGCTGCGGTGCAACTGCCGCTCAAGGAGTTCGAGCTGCTGGAACTGCTGCTGCGCAACGCCGGCCGGGTGCTCACCCGGGGGCAGCTGATCGACCGGGTCTGGGGTGCCGACTACGTGGGCGACACCAAGACGCTTGACGTGCACGTCAAGCGGCTGCGCTCCAAGGTCGAGCCGGAGCCCTCCGCCCCGCGCCACATCGTCACCGTGCGCGGCCTCGGCTACAAGTTCGAGCCCTGATCCGCGCGGTTGCAGTTCACCTGCCAGGTTCCATAGCAACAGCATAGTTTTTATGTCACCATGGCATCATGGCTATTACTTTCGACCTTCCGTCTGAGTTGCACGAGGCAATCCGGTCGATCGCTGCTGAGGAGCGGCGCTCGATCTCGCAGACGCTGATCGTCGCGGTCGACGAGTACGTGCATCGTCATGGCCGGCGCAGTCGGGTGAACGAGCTCAGCAAGCGAATCGCCGACGAGGACGCCGACCTGCTGCGACGGTTGGCGTGACGGAGTACCTCACCACGGAGGATCTGCTGCTGGTAGCGCGGAACGCCATCGGCTCACGGCCGCTGGTGCGCGATTATGGTCTGCTGGAGTCGGCAGCGGCCCGGCCGCGGACCACCGTCTTCGGCGAGGACGCTTATCCGGATCTGTGGACCAAGGCGGCCGCGCTCGGTCACTCGATCCTCCGCAATCACCCCTTGGTCGACGGCAACAAGCGGCTTGGCTGGGTGGCGATGCGCGTGTTCCTCGAACTCAACGGTGAGGCACCGCTGCGGGCAGACGTGGACGAGGCAGAGCGGTTCGTTCTGGACATGGCGTCCGGCGTGCTCGATGACGTGCACGACATCGTCAAACGCCTGCGCCACCTCGCAAGCTGACTCCGAGTCAGCTGTTGCTGGCGGGGTGGGGGGCGACCAGGCCCTGCCGCACCCGCGCGGCGCAGAGTTCGGCAAGTTTCGCGTACGCGGCCTCGCCGACGAGTGCGGTCAGCTCCGGGGCGTACGACAGGTACATCGGCTCGGCGCCGACGTGCGCGTCCGTGGAGGAGGTGCACCACCAGTCCAGGTCGTGCCCGCCGGCACCCCAGCCCCGCCTGTCGAACTCGGCAAGCGTGGAGACCAGCACCTTGCTGTTGTCGGGCCGCTTCACCCACTCCTGGTCCCGGCGGACCGGCAACTGCCAGCAGACGTCCGGCTTGTATTCCAGCGGATGCACCCCGTCGCGCAGTGCCTGGGCGTGCAGCGCGCAGCCGCCCCCGCCCGGGAAGTCCGCCTCGTTGAGGAAGACGCACGGTCCCTCCGCGTCCCGGGTGGCGGTGCGCCGGGCGGGAGTCTTGCCGTCCACCGTGTCGTTCTCGGTCCAGTTCTTGAAACCGCGCCGGAAGTGCTGCCAGGTCTCCGGCGTCAACCGCTTCGCCGCCGCCCGGACCCGCTTCTCGTCGTCCGCGTCGGTGAAGAAGGCTCCGTGCGAGCAACAGCCGTCGGCGGCCCGGCCGGCGATGATGCCGTGGCAGCCCTGCCCGAAGACGCAGGTCCACCGGGAGAGCAGCCAGGTGAGGTCGGCCCGGACCAGGTGCCGCTCGTCCGCCGGATCGACGAACTCGATCCACTCCCGGGGGAAGTCCAGCGGTACCTCCCGGCTGCGCGGGTCCGCCGGGTCGTCCACCAGCACGCGGAGTTCGATCTGCCCTGTCACCCGGCCAGCGTACGCGTGGTGCGCCGAGCGGGCCGGTCAGAGCCGCGAACCGGTTGGCCTAATGTCTGTGCCATGCGACTGGGTGTCCTCGACGTCGGCTCGAACACGGTGCATCTGCTGGTGGTCGACGCCCATCGGGGAGCGCACCCCTGGCCGGCGCACTCGGAGAAGGTGACGCTGCGTCTCGCCGAGCAGATCGGCCCGGACGGCGCACTCCGCGAGGCCGCCGCGGACGCCCTGGTCGAGGCGGTCGCCGCCGCCCGGGCCTCGGCCACCGCCCTGGCGGTCGACGACCTGCTCGCCTTCGCCACCTCGGCGGTACGCGACGCCACCAACGGCGCCGAGGTGCTGGCCCGGGTCCAGGAGGCCACCGGCGTACGCCTGGAGGTGCTCTCCGGCGCGGACGAGGCACGGATGACCTTCCTCGCGGTCCGGCGCTGGTTCGGCTGGTCAGCGGGTCGGCTGCTGGTGCTGGACATCGGCGGCGGCTCGCTGGAAGTTGCGGCGGGCATCGACGAGGACCCGGACGTCGCGGTGTCGCTGCCGCTGGGTGCCGGCCGGCTCACCCGGGACCGGCTCGATGTGGACCCGCAGGACACCAGCCCGCCCACGGCGGAGGCGGTGGAGAAGCTGCGCGAGTACGTCACCGACCTGCTCGACCCCGTGGTGGCGCGGATGGCCGAGGTGGACTGGGATCGCGCGACGGCCACCTCCAAGACGTTCCGCACGCTGGCCCGGCTGGCCGGGGCGGCCCCCAGCGGAGCGGGGCCCCGGGTCCGGCGCGAGCTAACCCGCGCGGGCCTGCGGCAGGTGCTCGGCTTCATCCGGCACATCCCGCCCGCGAAGTTGGCCGAGCTGGACGGGGTGAGCAGCGGTCGCGCCCACCAGCTGCTGGCCGGTGTCGTCGTTGCCGAGGCGGTCATGCGACGCCTCGGGGTCGACTCGCTGGAGGTCTGTCCGTGGGCGCTGCGTGAGGGCGTCATCCTCGATCGGTTGGATCAGCTGGCGTCGGTGTGACGCCGGTCGTGCTCGATGTCCGGTTTGCGGGTTCTCGTCATGATGGCTCAATCGATGGCGGCTACCCTCGGTGGTGTGACTTCCCGTGTCCCGGTGCTCCTGTCCAGTTCCTCGGTCTTTCCGGAGCGGACCGCGGCGGCGTTTCAGCTGGCCGCGGCGCTCGGCTACGACGGGGTCGAGGTGATGGTGTGGACCGACGCCGTCAGTCAGGACGCCGGTGCGCTGCGCGGGCTGGCCGAGCACTACGGCGCGCCGGTGCTCTCCGTGCACGCGCCCTGCCTGCTGGTGACACAGCGGGTCTGGAGTCCGGACCCGTGGGAGCGGCTGCGCCGGGCGGCCATGCTCGCCGAGACGCTTGAGGCGCCGACCGTGGTGGTGCACCCGCCGTTCACCTGGCAGCGGGACTACGCGCGCAACTTCGCCGACGGGTTGGCCAAGGTGGCCGGCGAGTTCGGCGGGCTGCGCTTCGCGGTGGAGAACATGTACCCGGTGCGGATGGCCGGCCGGCAGTTCGTGCCGTACGTCCCCGGCTGGGATCCGACCGAGTCCGACTACCCCGCGTACACGCTGGACCTGTCGCACTGCGCCGCCTCGCACACCGACGCGCTGGCGATGGCCGACCGGATGGGCGACGGCCTGGCGCACGTGCACCTCGGCGACGGCACCGGCGAGGGACGGGACGAGCACCTGGTGCCCGGACGCGGCAGCCAGCCCTGCGCCGAGTTGCTGCGGTCGCTGGCCGGGCGGGGCTTCACCGGCTCGGTGGCGGTGGAGGTGACCACCCGGGGCGCGAAGAGCCGACAGACCCGCGAGGCGGACCTGCGGGAGGCGCTTGCCTTCGCCCGCCAGCACCTCAGCACCCCGTCCCCGGTCGACGCCTGACGACCCGCACCCCTGCACGGGCCAGGCCCGGGGCAGTCGGGCCTGGTCAGTCAGGCCCAGGGCAGCCGAGCCCGGGGCCCTCAGGCCGATCCGAGGAGATCAGGCCCCGGAGCGGCCGGGGTCAGGAGACGGGCGTCAGCGGATCGCTCTGTGCCGGGACGGCGGCCCGCTTACGGGCCCGGTGGGCGGCCACGTGCGAGCGGGTGGCGCAGCGCTCGGAGCAGAACCGCCGGCAGCAGTTGGACGAGGTGTCCAGGTAGACGTTGCCGCAGCGGTCGTCCGCGCAGACCCCGAATCGGGCGCTGCCGTACTCGCAGAGCCAGACCGACAGCCCCCAGACCGCGCCGGCCAGGAACTCCGAACTCACCGAGGCGCCCCGGCTGGTGACGTGCATGTGCCAGTCGCTGGAATCGTGCCCCGAGATGCGCGGTTGCACCGGAAACGCCTCCAGCAGCGAATTCAACTCGGCCACCGCCTGGCCGTCGCGGCCGGAGGTGCCGTACTCGAAGACGTCCCGTAGCCGCTTCTGCGCCCGCCGGAAGATGGCCAGGTCCCGTTCCACGACCTCGTCGCGCATCCACGCGTTCTCGTCGGGAAAGATGGCCCGCAGGTCGTCGAGGCCGTCCAGCCGGGCGTTGACGAGGTCAACCCCGGTCCGGGCGTACGCGTCGAAGTTCACGCCTCCAAAGGTAGACGACTCAACCGGTGCGCGGTGCGTCGATGTAGTGCGGCAGGAACCGCGCGTAACCGTCGGTGATCAGACTCGCGCTCTCCCGTAGCCCGGCGCCCGCCGACTCGCCGTCGACCGTCCAGCTGCCCAGCACCAGCCGGCTGCCGGCGAACTCGGGCAACGCCCGGAACTCCTGGTAGCAGAAGCCCTCGTCGCCGTAGTCCCCCGGGTTGGTGAACTCACCGCCCGGGGTGACGATGCGTACCGCGGCACCCTCCCGGCCGAGCAGCGGCTTGGCGACGTACTCCGACATGCCACGCGGCGAGTCGAGGTACGCAGGCAGCAGCAGTTCGTGGCCCGGGTACAGCTCCCAGAGCACCGCCAGCAACGCCTTGTTGGAGAGCAGCAGCTTCCAGGCCGGCTCGATCCAGGTGGTCGGGGTGCCCGGTGCCAGCGCCAGCGGACCGTACGGCTCGGCCAGCATCCACTCCCAGGGGTAGAGCTTGAAGCAGGTGGTGATCGGGACGTCGGCGGCGTCGACGAAGCGGCGACCGTCCCAGCCGATCTCCTGGATCGGCAGCAGCGTGACGTCCAGCCCCGCCTGGCGGGCGGTCTCCGCCAGGTAGCCGGCGGTCATGTGGTCCTCGCCGCTCTCCTCCTCGTTCGACCAGACCACGTGCACCCGCCGGTCGTGCAGGCCAGCGCCGATCTTGGCCCAGCCGGCGACGAGCCGCTCGTGCAGGCTGTTCCACTGGTCCAGCTCGGGTCGGGTGTGCTCCAGCCAGTACCACTGGATGATGCTCGCCTCGACAAGCGCGGTCGGGGTGTCCGCGTTGTACTCCAGCAGCTTCGGCGGCCAGCTGCCGTCGTACCAGAGATCGAAGCGGCCGTAGAGGGTGGGCGGCGTCTCCCGCAGCGACCGGGCGACCGCCTCGGCCGCCCAGCTCGGGATGCCGAACTCCGCGTACCGGTTGCGGGCCACCACGTGCTCGGCGGCGGCCACCGACATCCGGTGCAGCTCCTCGGTGGCCTCCTCCAGCCGCAGCACCTCATCCAGCTCGAAGGCGTACGCGGCGGTCTCGTCCCAGTACGACATGACCCCGCCGTCGGGCAGCTCGGTGTCGACGTACACCAGCCCCTGGGCCCGGATGGTGGCGTCCCAGTCGGGGCGCGGCTCGACGGGTTCCCGGCGCACCGTCAGCCGCCGCAGGAGGCGAGATGGGTACCGAAGCCGCCCCGCTCGGGCACGGCCGCGCTGGTGGGCTCCGGTGCGGCCCGGCCGGCGGCCGGCTCGGCGACGGTAGCCGGAATCCGCATGGCCAGGGCCACCGTGTCGCCCCCACCGATCGGGCCGAGGGCGCAGTCGTCGTCATCGTCGTCCGAGGTCATGTTGCAGCCGGAGAGGGCGAGGGCCAGCGCGGTGAGCGCGCCGAGCTGCACGGAGGCCGACCGCAGTCGGCGGCGGGGGTGTCGTTCCACGCCATGGTTGTAACCGATCGACGCCATCCGGGGGTACTCCGGTGGCGCGTCCCGGGCGCCGGACGGGCGTTACGCTCGGCTCATGCTCCGTACCGTCATCCTCGCCGCCTCCCGGTCATCCCGGGTCGAGCGGCTCGTCGCGACGGCCCCGTTCTCCCGGGACGTCGTGCGCCGGTTCGTCGCCGGCGCGCAGACCGCCGACGCGTTGCGCGTGACCCGCGAACTCGTCACCGACGGTCTCGCCGTCACCCTCGACCATCTCGGCGAGGACACCGTCACCGCCGAGCAGGCCACCGCCACCCGGGACGAGTACCTGACGCTGCTGCGGATGCTCGCCGAGGCGGAGCTGACGCCCGCCGCCGAGGTGAGCGTCAAGCTCTCCGCGCTCGGCCAGGCCTTCGACGAGCAACTGGCCCACGACAACGCCCGGGCGATCTGCGCTGCGGCCGACGCCGCGGGCACCACGGTCACCCTGGACATGGAGGACCACACCACCACCGACTCGACGCTGGACATCCTGGCCAAGCTCCGCAAGGACTACCCGTCGACGGGGGCGGTGTTGCAGGCGTACCTGCGGCGTACCGAGTCGGACTGCCGGGACCTGGCCTCGGCGGGTTCCCGGGTGCGGCTGTGCAAGGGGGCGTACAAGGAGCCGGAGTCGGTGGCCTACCAGACCGTCCGCGAGGTGGACAAGTCCTACGTCCGCTGCCTGAACATCCTGATGTCGGGCGACGGCTACCCGATGCTGGCCACCCACGATCCCCGCCTGATCGCCATCGGCGAGGACCGGGCGCGCTGGTTCGATCGCGGTCCGGACCGCTTCGAGTTCCAGATGCTCTACGGCATCCGGCCCCAGGAGCAGGCCCGACTCGTCGGCGAGGGCTACACCGTGCGCACCTACGTCCCGTACGGCGACGACTGGTACGGCTACCTGATGCGCCGCCTCGCGGAGCGTCCCGCCAACCTCGCCTTCTTCGCCCGCGCGGTGGCCTCCCGCAAGTAGCCGGAGAGCGACAGACCGACCTGCACCAGCAGCGCGCTGGCGACACCGACTTGACGATTTTGGCTAAGGGAATTAGCTTCATGGCTATGACTAATAGCTTTGTCGAGCGCGCCGGCGGTCGGATCGCCTACGAGGTGCACGGGCAGGGCCCGCTGGTGGTCCTCGCGCACGGCATGGGGGAGAACCGCCACTCCTACCGGCATCTCGTTCCGCTGCTGGTCGCGGCGGGCTACCGGGTGGCCTCGGTCGACGTCCGGGGGCACGGCGACTCCAGCACCGGATGGCCGACGTACGCCCCGGTCGAGGTCGGTGCCGACCTGCTGGCGGTGGTCCGTGACCTCGGCGGCGGGCCGGCCACGCTGGTCGGCAACTCGTCAAGCGCCGCGGCGGTGGTCTTCGCCGCCACCGACGCGCCGGAGCTGGTGAACGGCATCGTGCTGGTCGGCGCGTTCGTGGCACAACGGAAGCTCAACCCGTTCCTGCGTCTCGCCGTGGCGGCGGTGGTCCGCAGCCCGCGACTGTTCGGGATGTTCCACCGCACCCTCTTCCCGGTGCACCGGCCGGCCGACGACGCGGCGTACCGCCGGCAGCTGGTGGCCGCGCTGCGCCGGCCCGGCCGGATGGTTCCGGTGCGGGGGGTGGCCGCCCCGGTCGAGCCGCACTGGACCACGCGGGCCCCGCAGGTGCGGCAGCCGGTGCTGGTGTTGATGGGCACGAAGGATCCCGACTTCCCCGACCCGGCCGCCGAGGCCCGGGCCGCCCGGCGACTCTTCCGGGTCGCCGAGGCGCGGATGATCACTGACGCCGGGCACTACCCGCACGCCGACCGGCCGGAGGCGATGACGGCCGAGCTGGTCGACTTCCTCGGGGTGACCGACCGTGCCTAGGGCCGGGCTCAATCCGCAGGTGGTGGTGCGCGCGGCGGCCGACCTCGCCGACGAGGTCGGCTACGACCGGCTCACCCTCGCGCAGCTGGCGAACCGGCTCGGCGTGGCGCTGCCCAGCCTCTACAAACACGTCAAGGGGGCCGACGCGCTCGCGCAGAAGCTCTCCGCGCTGGCCACCGCCGAGCTCGCCGACGAGATGATGACCGCCGCCGCCGGGCGCAGCGGCGAGGACGCGGTGCGCGCCGTGTCCCTCGCCTACCGGTCGTACGCCCGGCGGCGTCCCGGCCGCTATGCCGCCGCTCAGCGGGTGCCGGACCCGGCCGACCCGGAGCACGTGGCCGCGGCGGAGCGCGCGGTGGGCGTCGTCTACGCAATCCTGCGCGGGTACGGCATCGACGGTGACGCCACCGTCGACGCGGCCCGGATGTTCCGCGCCACCGTGCACGGTTTCGTCGCGCTGGAGGCGACCGGCGGTTTCGGCCTGCCCCGCGAGGTCGACCGTTCCTTCACGCAGCTGATCGCCGCGCTCGACATCGCGTACCGGGCCTGGCCGTCGACCCCCGCGCGGTCGGGCGCGGCATCCGCTGCGGGGTAACCCGTCCTCGTCAGCGGATGCCCGAGCGTCCCCAGTGGTGTGCGGACCGTACGCTGCCCGATGTGAGTCACGGGGAACCCGAGGCCGGCGCCACGTCGCCGGGGCCTGCCGCATCAAGTCCGGAACCTGCCGCGCCGGAAACTTCGGCCGCCATGCCCGAGCCGGCACCGGCGTCCGGTCCGGCGCGGCGGCGCTGGTGGCGGTGGGCGCTACCGGTCGTGGTCGTGCTGCTGCTGGCCGGCGCGGTGCCGGTGGCGCTGGTGGCGGTCGGCGACGCCGATGTCGAGACGCCGGCCGAGGCGGTGGCGCCGACCGAGAATCCGACCACCCGCGCCGCCCGGCAGGTCGCCGAGCGGATCACCGCGCAGCTGGATCGGCAGTCCACGGCGCTGCTCGCCGGCGACCGGGCCGGCTTCCTGGCGATCGCGGACCGCGAGGTGCACAGCGACCTGCGGCGCCGGTTCGCCGGGCTCCGGGAGCTGCGGGTGACCCGCTGGGAGAGCCGCCTGAACGGCCTGCCGACGCCGGCCGGCAGCGCCGGTGAGTGGCGGTTGTCGGTGGAGTTCCACTACTGCTTCGTGGTGCCGGACTGCCGGCCCAGCCCGCTGCTTGTCAACACGCTGTGGCGGGACGGCGCGGAGCCCCGGCTGATCGAGCTGGCGAAGTCGACGGCCACGCCGCAGGTGGGTGGCCGGGTCCGCGGCCAGGCCGGCACTCTGCCCTGGGAGGTCAGCAAGTTGGTGGCGGTGGTGGGGAAGCGCACAATCGTGGGCACCACACCGGCGTACCGGGACCGGCTGCCCGGCCTGTTGAAGCGGGCCGAGGCGGCGGCCAAGGTGGCCGACGGGTACGTCGTGGACGGCGCGGCGCCCGACCGGTACCGGATCTTCTACGCCGGCCCGAAGGAGTGGAAGCGCTGGTACGGGGGCGACCAGCCGGAGTGGGGCGCCGGGTACGCCGTCAACGTCGGCGGTGGTCATCACGACGTGGTACTCGGGCCGGACACCTTCGACGACAGCGCCTACCTCGACGTGATGCTCCGGCACGAGCTAGCGCACGCCGCCTCGTTGCCGGAGAACGACTACTGGGACGATTCGGCCTGGTGGTTGATCGAGGGGCTGGCCGAGCACGCGGGGGCCGATGGCGCGTCGGTCGCCCGGTACGACGGGCTGATTCCGACGCGGAAGCTGGTCAAGGGCGACTGGAACGGCAAACTGGACGGTCTGCTGCCCGCCGGGGACGCCTCGACCGAGGAGGTGACCGGCAGCTACGGCGTGGCGTACCTCGCCGTCCGGTACCTGCTGGACCGGTTCGGTGAAGAGAAGGTGCGCGCCTTCGTCAAGGCGGTGGTGCACGACCTGCGCGTGCCGAGGCAGGTCTCCGAGGAGGTCTTCGGCAAGCCCTGGGCCAAGCTGCACGCCGACTGCGCCAAGTACATCCGGCGCGCCGTCGGCTGAGGGCGTGCGGCGGTCGGATCGACGTCGGCTCGTAGCATGGGCCGGGTGCGCCGCCTCGACCTGCCGCGGCCGGCCGCCGCCTCGCGGCCCCGCCTGCTCACCGCCCTGTTCGCCGTCGCCGTCCTGACCCTCACCAGCGCCGCCTCCTGCGGTACCGACGAGCCGTCGATCGCGCTCGCCTCGGCGGCGCTGGCCCCGGTCACCGAGGAGATCGACGCCCCGGCCACGGTCACCGCCCGGGCGGCGGCGACCCTCACCGCGCCCGCCGACGGAACCCTGGCCAGCCTGCGGGTCGAGCCGGGCCAGCGGGTCCGGCGCGGCCAGGTGCTCGCCGTGGTCAGCTCGCCGTCGGCGCGCGAACGGCTCCGCCAGGCCCGCGCGGCGCTCAACGCGGCGAAGCGGGCCGGGGGCGGTGGCGGTGGCGACCTTGCCGGCTCGCTGCGCGGCACCGACCGGGCCGCGGCCGAGGCGCACTCCGCCGCCCGCACCGCCGCCAGGAAGATCAGCGATCCGGAGCTGCGGAAGGCACTGCTCGCACAGGTCGAGTCCGCCCGGCGGCAGTACGACGCCGCCGCGCGGGCGGCCGACCGTGCGGTACGCGAGGTGCAGCGCGGCGTACGCAACCTGAACTCGGCAGTCGGCGCGCTCGCCACCGCCCAACGACTCCAGGCCCAGCAGGCGTACGACCTGGCCAAGGCGACGGTCGACGCGTTGACGCTGCGCGCCCCGATCGCCGGGGTGGTGCAGCCGGGTGGCGTGAGCGCCGCCCCGGCGGGTGCCCTCGCCGGGCTGCTCGAGGCGCCGGGTGGACTGCCACCCGGGCTCGACCCGGCGGCGCTCGGCGGTGCACCGGCCGGACCGCCGCCGGGCGTGGACACCGCCGTCCCGGTCGGTGGGCGGGTCACCGCCGGAACCCCGGTGTTGACGGTGGTGGACACCCGCGAACTCGGCCTGCTGGCCGAGGTGGACGAGACGGACGTGCTGCTGGTCCGGGCCGGCCTGGCCGGCACGGTGGAGTTGGACGCGGTGCCCGGCGCGACGTACCCGGCCACCGTCCGCTCGATCGACGTGCTGCCCAGCACGTCGGCCCGAGGCGGCGTCAGTTACCGCGTCCGGCTCGCCCTCGGCACCGGACAGTTCGGTGAGGCGGAACCGGCACCGACCCCACGACCCGGGATGAACGCGGTGCTGCGGCTGCGGGTCCGCCAGGCGGCGGACGCGGTGACCGTGCCCGCTTCCGCGATCTTCTCGATGGACGGGCGGGACGCGGTCTGGCTGGTCCGGGAGGGCCGGGCCGACCGGGCGGTGGTCACCGTCGGCGTACAGGGCCAGGACCTGGTGCAGATCGTCGACGGGGTGCAGCCGGGCGACCGGGTGGTGGTCCGCGGCACCGACCAGGTCCGCGATGGCCAGGAGGTGGGATGAGCCGGCGTCCCGGCCGGCGGACCGAGGCGGCGCGATGAGCGGGGCACCCGCGATCGAGGCGGTCGATGTGTCCCGCACCTACCAGCTGGACGGGTTCTCGGTACCGGCCCTGCGCGGGGTGACGCTGACGATCTCGGCCGGCGACTACGTGGCGCTTATCGGGCCCTCCGGGTCGGGCAAGTCCACCCTCATGCACCTGCTCGGCGGCCTCGACCGGCCGACCGGTGGCCGGTTGGTGATCGGTGGTCGGGCGGTGGGCGAGCTTTCCGCGCCCGAGCTGGCCCGGTTGCGCAACGAGACCATCGGCTTCGTCTTCCAGGCGTTCCACCTGTTGCCGCGTACCTCGGCGGTGGACAACGTGGCGCTCCCGCTGGTCTACCGGGGCGTGGGAGCCCGTGAGCGGCGCGAGCGCGCCGCCGCGATGCTCGGGCGGGTCGGCCTGGGACACCGGCTGGACCACCGGCCGAACCAACTCTCCGGGGGCGAGCAGCAGCGGGTGGCGATCGCCCGAGCCCTGGTCACCGACCCGACCGTGCTGCTCGCCGACGAGCCGACCGGCAACCTGGACAGCACCACCGGTGCGGCCGTACTGGAACTGCTGGAACGGCTCAACACCGAGTCGGGGGTGGCGCTGGTGATGGTCACCCACGACGCGGAGGTGGCGGCCCGGGCCCGCCGCCGGATCGCGATGCGCGACGGGCTGGTGGTCGCCGACAGCGCTGCCGACCCGGTGCAGGGTGGGGGCGGCTCGTGAGGCTGGCCGAGGCGTGGCGGGTCGCGTCGGACGCGCTGCGGGCCAACCGGATGCGCAGCCTGCTGACCATGCTCGGCGTGATCATCGGGGTCGCCTCCGTGGTGCTGCTGGTGGCCATCGGCACCGGCACCAAGCAGACGGTCGAGCAGCAGGTCGAGGGGCTCGGCTCCAACCTGCTGCTGGTCGTCCCGGGGCGGCTCGACGTGGGTTCCGCACCGGCGGTCTCCCCGCTGACGTTGCAGGACGTGGAGGCCGTCGGCCGGGTGGTCGGCGATCCCGGTCGGGTCGCGGTGACCGTCGCCTCCGGCGCGACCGTACGCGCCGGCACCCGGCAGGACTTCACCACGGTGCAGGGGGTGCTGGAGACCACCCCGACGGTCTTCGCCCGGGACGTGGCCCGGGGCCGCTACCTGAGCCGGTCCGACGTGGACACCGGCCGGCGGGTCGCGATTCTCGGCGACTCGGTCGCCCGGGTCCTCTTCCCCGACCGGGAGGCGGTGGGCCAGCAGGTGAACGTGGCGGGTGTCCGGTTCCGGGTGATCGGTGTCTTCGCCCCGTTGGGGCAGAGCCTCGGCGTCGACCGGGACGACGAGGTGCACATCCCGGTGACCGCGGCACAGCGGCTGTACGGCACCCAGCGGGTGGACGCGATCGCGGTGAAGGCGCCGGACCGGGAACGCATCGACGAACTCGGCGAGCGGATCGTGGCGGAGCTGAACAGCCGGCATCCGGGTACCGAGTTCAGCGCGGTTACCCAGGAGCAGATCCTCGGCGTACTCGGCGACATCCTCGGCATCCTGACCGGCGTACTGGCCGCCATCGCGGGCATCTCGCTGCTTGTCGGCGGCGTCGGAGTCTCAAACATCATGCTGGTCTCGGTGCGGGAACGGACCAGGGAGATCGGGCTGCGTAAGGCGGTCGGGGCCCGTCCCCGCGACATCGGCGTGCAGTTCCTGCTGGAAGCGGTGCTGCTGACCGCGATCGGCGGGCTGGCCGGGATGGCCCTCGGCGTGGGTGGTGCGCTGCTGGTGGCCGCCGTATCGCCCATCCCGGCGGCGGTCACCTGGTGGTCGCTGGCGCTGGCCTTCGGCGTGTCGGCGGCGGTGGGCATCATCTTCGGCGTGGTGCCCGCGCAACGGGCCGGTCGGCTCGATCCGGTGGTCGCACTCCGGGCCGAGTGACCCGATTTAATGATCAGTTGCAGGAAGGGATCGCGCCGGTCACAGCCGCCCCGCTACCGTACTGGTAACACGCGCGTTGCCGGCCGTGCGGGATGACCTGTGGGGCGGCACGCGCCGGGCATGGGATGGGTCGGGTGAGCCATGGCCGGGTCGCCGTCCGACGGTCGGCTGTCGGATGTCAAGTTCCTCACCGTCGCGGAGGTGGCGACGGTCATGCGGGTGTCCAAGATGACGGTCTACCGTCTCGTGCACAGCGGTGAACTGACCGCCGTGCGGGTCGGCAGGTCGTTCCGGGTGCCCGAGCACGCGGTGCACGAATACCTGCGCGGTGCCTTCCAGGAGACCGCCTGACCAGCCGCCGTGCCCGGCCTCGTCGAGCCCGGTGAAGGGGCATCGACCGGGGGCGCGTTGGTCCTGCTGACGCGACCCCGCTACGCTGGACTGGCGATCGTGACCGCTGGTGCGCCCTGCCGCCCACCCCGCCGGTCCGATCCGACTGTCCGCAAGCGGTCGCCGACGCCACTGGATCACGGCGTCTTCCGGTCGCGCCGCACGTTGCATTGAAAGGCTGTCGTATGGGCTCGGTGGTCAAGAAGCGCCGCAAGCGCATGGCTAAGAAGAAGCACCGCAAGCTGCTGCGCAAGACCCGCGTCCAGCGTCGCCGTCTCGGCAAGTGACGGCGGCCGGGCTGCGGCCCGGCGCCGTGACTTGCCAACTGTCGACCCTCGGAGGCTCAGGTGATCAGGCCGTGGCTGTCCCGGCTCGGTCTCAGCTGCCGGGGTAGGTGCGAGACATGACCCCCGGCGGCTCATCGAGCCCTCCGGGGGTTGTCGTCGTGACCGGGGTCAGTCGCTACCTCGGCGCACACGTCGCGGCCCGACTGGCCGCCGACCCCCGGATCGACCGGGTCATCGGCGTCGACGTGCCGGAGCCGACACCCGAGGTGGGCGCCCTGCTCGACCGGGTCGAGCGGGTCCGCGTCGACGCCGGGGCCGTCGGCGGGCTCCTCGCCGACCTCGACGTCGACACCGTGGTGCACCTGGCCCTGGTCAGCGCCCCGGATTCGCAGCAGGGCGGCCGGGCGGCGATGAAGGAACAGAACGTCATCGGCACCATGCAGCTGCTCGCCGCCTGCCAACGGGCCCCCCGGCTGCGCAAGCTCGTGGTCCGCTCCTCGACCGCCGCCTACGGGGCCTCGTTCCGGGATCCGGCCGTCTTCACCGAGGAGACCGAGCCCCGGGAGGTGCCGCGCGGCGGGTTCGGCCGGGACATCCTCGACATCGAGGGGTACGTCCGCGGTTTCCGCCGCCGGCGTCCCGACGTGACCGCCACCGTGTTGCGCTTCGCACCGTTCATCGGCTCGACGGCCGACACGACGCTTACCCGTTACTTCTCCCTTCCCGTGGTGCCCACCATCTTCGGTCGGGACGCCCGGTTGCAGTTCCTGCACTTCGACGACGCGCTGGAGGTGCTGCACCGGTCCGTCACCGAGGACCATCCGGGCACCTACAACGTCGCCGGGCCCGGGGTGCTCGCACTCTCCCAGGCGATCCGGCGTGCCGGCCGGATTGCCGTGCCGGTGCTGGAGCCGGGGCTCTCCGGTGCCGTCGCCCTCGCCCGGACGATGGGTTACGGCCGATACGGGCTCGACCAGGTCGACCTCTTCGTGCACGGCCGGGTGGTGGACATCGCCCGGCTCGAAGACGAGTACGGCTTCACCCCCCGCTCGACCGCCGCCGCGTTCGACGACTTCATCCGCGCACACCACGGTCGGGCGGTGGTGACCCGGGAGCAACTGGCCGCCGCCGAGCAGTTGGTGCTCGACGGGATACGGCAGGTCCGCGCCGCCGTACGGGAGCGGTCGTGACCGGGCCTGAGGAGCGGCAGGACGCCGAGCGGCGTGCCCGGGTCAACGACTCCCGCGCCGCCGACCAGCGGTTCGCCGTGCCGGCACCGGTGGCCGCCGAGCCCGATCCGGGCGCGTCCAACGGGCACCGCCCGGCCGTGCCGCCGGGCTCGGCCGGGACCGATCAGCCGGGTGACGTCTGGGACCGGCGCGTCGCCAGCGGGCTGGCCTTCCTGCGCCGACGGCTCGCCGGTGACTACGAGGTGGACGAGTTCGGCTTCGACCCGGAGCTGACCGAGGCGGTCCTCCACCCGCTGCTGCGGCGGCTCTACCGGGACTGGTTCCGCACCGAGGTCAGCGGCTTGGAGAACGTACCCGCCGACGGGGCCGGGCTGGTGGTCGGCAACCACTCCGGCACTGTGGCGCTGGACGCGCTGATCCTCTCCACGGCCCTGCACCACGAACACCCGGCCCACCGCTACCTCCGCCTGCTCGGCGCGGACCTGGTCTTCCGGATGCCGGTCGTCTCGGAGATCGCCCGCAAGACCGGTGGCACGGTGGCCTGCAATCCGGACGCCGAGCGGCTGTTGCGCGGTGGCGAACTCGTCGGCGTCTTCCCGGAGGGCTTCAAGGGCGTCGGCAAGCTGTACGCGGAGCGCTACAAACTGCAACGCTTCGGTCGGGGCGGCTTCGTCTCGGCGGCCCTGCGTACCGGCACCCCGATCATCCCGGTCGCGATCGTCGGCGGCGAGGAGATCTATCCGATGCTCGCCGACATCAAGCCGCTGGCCCGGCTGCTCAAGCTGCCCTACTTCCCGGTGACGCCGACCTTCCCCTGGCTCGGCCCGCTGGGCATGGTGCCGCTGCCGAGCAAGTGGCTCATCCAGTTCTGCCCGCCGATCCCGACCGCCCACCTGACCGAGTCGGCGGACGACCCGCTTGTCGTTTTCAACCTCGCCGACCAAGTGCGGGAGACCATCCAGCAGACCCTGCACCAGTTGCTGGAGCGGCGCCCGGACCCGTTCGGCCCCTGACCAGGGGAGCCGGGCCGGCAGGCGGTCAGTCGCTACGGCGGCGGCGGTGCAGCGCCACGCCGGCGCTGACCGCGCCGACCACGAGTCCGGCGGCGGCGGTCGACGGCACAGCGATCTTGACGGCTCGGCGTGCGCTGCGGAAGTCGCGTACCTCCCAGCCGTGCTGGCGGGCCTGGCGCAGCAGGGCGGCGTCCGGGTTGACCGCCACCGCCCGACCGACCGTGCGGAGCATCGGCAGGTCGTTTGCGGAGTCGCTGTAGGCGACGCAGCGGCTCAGGTCCAGCCCTTCCACCGCGGCGAGCTGGGTGACCGCCTCGGCCTTGGCCGGGCCGTGCATCAGGTCGCCGACCAGCCGACCCGTGTACGCGCCGTCGATCACCTCGGCGACCGTACCGATCGCACCGGTCAGGCCGAGCCGGGTGGCGATCGCCCGGCCGATCTCCACGGGGGCGGCGCTGACCAGCCAGACCCGTTCGCCGGCGGCGAGGTGCCCCTGCGCCAGCCGTCGGGTGCCGGCCCAGATCCGGGGTGCCATCAGCTCGTCGAAGATCTCCTCGGTGAGCCGCTCGACATCCTCCACCCGCCAGCCCTCGATGAAGGCCAGCGCGGCTTCCTTGGCCTGCGACATGTCCCCGGCGTGCTCCCGCGCCAGCAGCCGGAAACGCAACTGCTGCCAGCCGAACCGGGCCAGGTCGGTGGTGGTGAAGTAGTTGCGCGCGGCAAGACCACGGGCGAACCAGTAGATCGAGGCGCCCTGCATCATCGTGTTGTCCACGTCGAAGAAGGCGGCGGCGCTCGGATCCGGTGCGACCGGCGGGGCGGGCTCGGTCTCCGCCCAACCGGTGGTGTGTCCGTGCGCGTCGGTGCTGACGGTCACCTTGCGGCTGCGCGCCACCCGTTCCCCCTCACGTTGCCCGCCGGCCTGCCCCCCGGTCCGAGGGTATCCGGCGAAACGGTCAGCCACCCCGGTCACGGGTGCGGCGGTGACCGTCGCTCAGGGGCAGGTGCCGGGAGTGGGGCCGAGGTGGTCGCTGGCGGTGGTGGTGGGCTGGCCACAGCCGATGGCGGCGCGCAGCGCGTCGGCGCGCTCGGCGACCGACTCCAGCAGACGCAGCGACCGCGAGGTGCGCTCCCGGTCGGCTCGGGACGCACCGTCGGCAAGTGTGTCGAGGGCTCGGCGCTGCCGGCTGACGAAGGTATCGACCGCGTCCAGCGGTGTGGCGTCCGAACGCTGTGCCGCAGCCTCGGTGAGGAGGCGTACGCCCTGGCGGGTGTCCGAGTCCATGTCGTCCAGCACCCCGCTGTAGCCGGTCCGGTCACCGCGCAGCGCGGACGCCTCGGTCAGCCGGGTACCGGCGAAGTCGAGCAGGAGCTGGCCCCGGTTGACCTCGGAGCTGGTCAGGGCGAGCTGGGCCCGCTCGGTGCCACGCTTCATGCCGTACAGCGCATCACCCGGCACGGCGTTCTCGCTGGCCGCGGAGATGCCCGAGACGGCGATGGCGCCGGCCGCGATGCCGACCAGGATCGCGCCCCGGGCCCGGGCCCGGCGAGCGGTGACCGCCGGCAGCAGCGGGCCTCGGCCGGCGCTCGCCTTCTCGGTCGGCCGGGCGGACGCGCCGATGCCCTCCCGGGCGGCGGTGGCCAGCAGCATCGCCCGTAGGCCGGTCCGGAATTCCGGATCCACAGTGGCGGTGGGCACCTCGGCGGCCACCTGCCGGCTGAGCGAGACGAGCGGTGTGAGTTGCTCGTCGGATCGGGATCGGACGTGATGGCGCCGGCCGCCGTTGGCTTCGTCAAGCAGTTGCGCGAAGCGCTCGGCGCGCCGACGGGAGAAGAGGGCGTTGTCCACCGCGGCACCTCCTCTCGCTGGACGCGGCCGATCGGCCGCGGTCACCGGCAGCGACCGATGACCGCGTGACGCCGCAGCGGAGGCCGCTGGCGCCGTCGCCCGTCATCCGGGGGATCCGGAGGTCCCGAACCGTCACCGGTCGCACCCGGAAAAACGCTCCGCGCCGCCCTCCGGTTACGGGCCGCCCGGATGCGATATGTCGCAAATCAATCACCAGCCGCCGTCACTCGGTCGCCCGCCTGGGCGAACGGCGGTGACGGTCCGGCGACTCACGGCTGGAAACCATCCGGAAGCAGCCGCGCCAGGGCCCGGACCGCCCGGTACTGAAGTGCCTTGATGGCACCCTCGTTCTTGCCCATCGCCCGGGCCGTCTCGGCCACCGAGAAGCCCTGGAGGAAGCGGAGCACGATGCACTCCTGCTGCTCCGGGTTGAGCCGCTTGACGGCGGTGAGCAGGGCGACGTTTGTGATGTGTTCCACCACCGCCGCCTCCGGGCTGCCCTCCGGGCCGCGATCCTCGCGGTCGGCGTCGAGCACGTCGCCGGTGGTCACCTCCAGCCGGTAGCGACCGGACTTGAAGTGGTCGGCGACCAGGTTGCGGGCGATGGTGACCAGCCAGGCCCCGAGATCACGGCCCTGCCAGGTGAAGCTGCCGATCCGTTTGAGCGCCCGCAGGAAGGTGTCGGAGGTGAGATCCTCGGCGAGTTGCCGGTTGCCGACCCGGAAGTAGACGAAGCGGAAGACGGTGTCGACGTAGCGGTCGTAGATCAGGCCGAAGGCCTCGGCCTCGCCGGCCTGGGCGCGTTCGACGAGGGCCCACACCTCGGTGGCCGGATCGGACGGATCGGGGCGACTCGGGAATCCGGTGGAGGCGCCGGGCGCGGCGGGCACGACGGGAAGGACAGCGGTCTCGGCGGCCGGCAGGTCAGTGACCGGCGGATCTCCGCCGCGTCGGGCCTGGGCCGGCATGGTTGGTCGGTTCGGTGAGGCGATCCGGCCACCTACCGGTCTCGCGTTCCCGCCGGGCGCCGATGGTCGATGCGGCGGCTCGTTCTGATGTGGCCTGCTGCCCACCCGCTTCGCGGCACCCTCGTCCCGGACGGGAAGGTTGCCCGCGTTCTCCGGCGGACGATGGCCACCAGTCCGCTCGTTGACCGGGGTACGTGCCGCCGGGCCGGTCAGGCCCACCAGGCGGTGCGCGAAGCCGAAGGTGGTCATCGTGCCGCCTCCGTTCCGTCGCCTACCGCTGCGCCGGCGGGCGATGGTCGATTGGTCGGGTCGCCGTTGGGCAGGATGGCTCCGGGGGGTGCCGGCGGGCGGCAGATCCCCTTGAGGTGCTGGTCCGATGCGCTAACGGGCACGGGGGGCCTCCTCGGGCTGAGGGGTGTCGACTCACGGCAAAACGGGGTGAGCCGACCCGAGTGATGATAGGGCCAACGTCACCCGCGCGTGGCAAGTCCGTTACACAGGGCCGAAGTATTTACCGACCCGTCCTGAGCCTGGCGGACCGGTTGTCCGTCGGGAGGTGATTGACAATCGACATCCCTGCTGTTCGGGTGACGCCGCAGGTCAGGCCGATGGTCGGCGAGTGCGCCGACGGGTCGCCCGACCTCGGTTCGGCCCTGCGGGAGGTGCTCCAGCCACGGTCGCCACACCCTCGGCGCGTCGTCGGGTACCCAGCCGCCGAGTTCCGTGCACGGGACTGGGTCGGGGGATGTGCCAGACTCGGCCAGCATGCAGGACGCCGCCGACGCGACGGAGGAGACCGATGCGTGAGCCCCGCCTGACTTTGATCACCCGGCCCGGTTGCCACCTTTGCGAGGACGCCAAGGCGGCGCTCGATCGGGTGGTCGCGGTCACCGGTGACCGGTGGACCGAGTGGGATGTCAGCGGTGACGTCGAGTTGGAACGCGAGTACGGCGACCGGCTGCCGGTGGTGCTGCTCGACGGCAAGGAGCACGGCTACTGGCGGGTCGAGGAGGAGCGGCTGCTGCGGGATCTCACCACCCCGCAACTCTGACCCTCCCCGGGCGAGTGGCGTCCCGGATAGGGTGCGGCGATGACCCCTGCACGTACCCATCTGGTGTGGGACTGGAACGGCACCCTGCTCAACGATCTCGACCTCGTGGTGGCCTGCACCAACGCCGTTTTCGTCAGCGAAGGCGGGCCGAAGGTGACCGCAGCGGAGCATCGGGTGCGTTTCCGGCGGCCGATCGCCGACTACTACGCGGAGGTGCTCGGGCGGGCGGTGGACGGCGAGACGTTCGGCCGGTTGGACAAGGCCTTCCATGACGCGTACCGCCTCGGGCTGACCACCTGTGAGCTCGCCCACGACGCTCTCGACGCGATGGCGGCCTGGTCGGGCAGCCAGTCGCTGCTCTCCATGTGGTTCCACGACGAGTTGGTGCCCGCGGTGCAGACGTACGGCCTGACCGGGCGCTTCACCCGGGTCGACGGGCTGCGGGCGCAGGTCGGCGGCGACCGCAAGGCCGAGTCGTTGGCCCGGCACCTGGCCGGGCTCGGCGTGGACGGCCGGTCGGTGGTGCTGATCGGCGACTCGATCGACGACGCTGACGCCGCGATCTCGGTCGGCGGTCGCGCGGTCCTCTACGCCGGCGGGTTCACCGACCGGGCCCGGCTGGACGCCTCCGGCCATCCGGTCGCCGACACCCTCGTGCAGGCCGTGACCCTCGCCACCACCCTGCGTTGACGGCAGCCCCGCGGTTTCGGGTCGATCATGAATTCTGGCGCTCGGAATCGGGCGGCCGAGCCGAAAACTCCATGATCGAAAAAGACGAAGGGCTGCGGCGACCTGCGCGTGATTGGTCAGAGAAGTCGGGATTGGGCAATAATCGCGCGGGCGGTCCCGGCGGGGATCATCATCGATCTTGCGGAACGGAGGGGCTGGTGGGGGCGCGGTGCGTGCCAACAAGATCGCGATTTGTGCACGTCTTCACAAGCGCCTACTCTGTAATTCCGACGCGTCCTGCTAGCACAGCCGGCAATTTCGGTCGCCAGCGGGAGTCCCGAGTTGGCCGGCCGGTGGAGTTGGTCAAGGATCGCACCGCACGGAGTCTCATGAGTCAGCAACGCCACCCTGGCGCGCCCGGTCGCGCCGGTGCCGTACCGGCGCTTCCGGATCTGCCTGAGGCGACCGTGGCCCGGCTGCCCGAGTACCTCCGTGCGCTGCACAACCTTGCCGAAACCGGTAACGAGACGGTGTCCAGCGAAGGGTTGGCCAACGCCGCCGGGGTGAACTCGGCCAAGCTCCGCAAGGACCTCTCCCAGCTCGGCTCGTACGGCACCCGCGGGGTCGGTTACGACGTGGCGCTGCTGATCGAGCAGATCGAGTACGTGCTCGGCCTCACCCAGCGTCGGGCGGTCGCCCTGGTGGGCGTGGGTAACCTCGGTCACGCGCTGGCCGGTTACGACGGCTTCGCCAGCCGCGGCTTCCGGATCGCGGCGCTCTTCGACGCCGACCCGGGCCGGGTCGGTGAGGAGATCAACGGCCTCGTCGTGCGGCACATCGACGAGCTGCCCCGGGCGGCCGCCGAAGAGTCGATCGCGATCGGGGTGATCGCCACCCCGGCGCCGGCCGCCCAGCAGGTGGCCGACCAGCTGGTGGCGGTCGGCGTGACGAGCATCCTGAACTTCGCGCCCTGCGTCCTCTCCGTTCCTTCCGGGGTCGACGTGCGCAAGGTCGACCTCGCCATCGAGCTCCAGATCCTGTCGTTTCATGAGCACCGCAAGGCATCCCTGACCGCGCTCCCCACCACCGGTGGGTCCGCCCTGACCGCCCTGCCGGGCGGCCTCGCGGTCACCGAGAGCCAGGAGGCGATCGGCACGTGAAACTCCTCGTCGTTGGCGCGTCCTACCGCACCGCGCCGGTCGCCACCCTGGAACGGCTCGCGGTGCCCCCGGCCGGTCTCACCGGCATGCTGGACCGGCTGGTCGCGCAGCCGTACGTGAGCGAGGCCGTGCTGGTCTCCACCTGCAACCGGGTGGAGGTCTACGCGGCCGTGTCCGGCTTCCACGGCGGTCTCGGTGACATCTGCGCCGTCCTCGCCGATCAGGCCGACTGCCAGCCGGCCGGGTTGGCCAACCACCTCTACGTGCACTTCGACTCCGCCGCGGTGAACCACGTCTTCCGGGTCGCCGCCGGTCTGGACTCGATGGTGATCGGCGAGGCGCAGATCCTGGGCCAGCTCCGGGACGCCTACCACCGGGCCGGCGAGGCGGACACCGCCGGGCGGCTGCTGCACGAGTTGATGCAGCAGGCGCTGCGGGTCGGCAAGCGGGCGCACTCGGAGACCGGCATCGACCGGGCCGGCCAGAGCGTGGTCACCGCCGCGCTGGGGCTGGCCGCCGGTCATCTCGGCGACGACCTCGTCGGCCGTCCCGCGCTGGTCGTGGGGGCGGGAGCGATGGGCTCGCTGGGCGTGGCGACGCTGTCCCGGCTCGGCGCCGGGCCGCTGACCGTGACCAACCGGAGCGCCGAGCGGGCCGTCCGGCTGGCCGAGTCGTACGGCGCGACCGCGCGACCGATGACCGAACTGGTCGACACTCTCTCCACAGTGGACATCGTAGTGGCCGCCACGGCCTCCGCCGAGCCGGTCCTCACCCACGCGGTGGTCGCCGAGGCGGTGGCCGATCGGGACCCGGCACGCGGGCCACTGGTCCTGCTCGACCTGGCCGTGCCGCGCGACGTCGGCCCCGGCGTGGCCGAGCTGGCCGGGGTAGAGGTGATCGACATCGACCGGATGGCGGCGCTGCTCGCCGGCGGACCGGCCGTCGCGGACGCCGCCGCCGTCGAACGGATCGTGGCCGGCGAGGTCGAGTCCTTCCTGACCTGGCTGCGCGGGGCCGACGTGGCACCGACCGTGGCCGCCCTGCGCGGGCGGGCCGAGGACGTGGTGGGCGCCGAGTTGCGCCGACTCGCGCAGCGCCGCCCCGACCTCACCGACGACCAGCGCGCCGAGATCGCCCGTACCGTGCACCGGGTGGTCCAGCGGCTGCTGCACCAGCCGACCGTGCGGGTCCGCCAGCTCGCCGCCGAGCCCGGTGGCGACCAGTACGCGGCGCTGCTGCGCGAGCTGTTCGACCTCCAGGTCCCACAGACCTCGCCGGTGGACACCGTCCCCGACATCACTCCAGCTGCGGAAGGTGAACGATGAGCGAGCAGCGGAACGGAGTGCCGTCATGAGCGCCGCACTGCGCCTCGGTACCCGGGGCAGCAAGCTGGCGATGGCCCAGTCCGGGCACGTCGCCGACGCCCTGACGGCCCGCACCGGCCGCCCGGTCGAGCTGGTCGAGGTGGTCACCGCCGGTGACCGCTCCACCGCTCCGGTGCACCGGCTCGGTGTCGGCGTGTTCGTCTCCGCCCTGCGCGACGCGCTCGTCGCCGGGACGATCGACTTCGCCGTCCACTCGTACAAGGACCTGCCCACCGCGCCGCCGGCCGGGCTGCACATCGCCGCAGTGCCGCCCCGGCAGGATCCGCGGGACGCGCTCGTCGCCCGGGACGGTCAGACGCTTGCCGAACTCGGCGGCGGAGCGAAGGTCGGCACCGGCGCGCTGCGCCGGATCGCCCAGCTGCACGCGCTGGGCCGACAACTCTCGGTCACCCCGATCCGGGGCAACATCGACACCCGGCTGACCCGGGTGCTCGGCCCGGAGGCCGACCTGGACGCCGTCGTCCTGGCCCGGGCGGGCCTGGCCCGCATCGACCGGACCGACGTGATCACCGAGACGCTCGACCCGATGCTGATGCTGCCGGCGCCCGCCCAGGGTGCGCTGGCCGTGGAGTGCCGGATCGACGATCCGGAACTGGTCGAGCTGCTCGCCACGCTCGACCACGCACCGTCGCGCGCCGCGGTCACCGCGGAGCGGGCGATGCTCGCCACCCTGGAGGCCGGATGCTCCGCTCCGGTCGCCGCCTACGCCGTCGTCGCCGAAGGCGAGCCAACCGGCTCCGGCGCCGAAGGCGATGTTGTCCAGGAGATCTACCTGCGCGGGGCGGTGATCAGCCCGGACGGCACCCGTGAGATCCGGCTGTCCCGCACCGGAACGCCCGCCGACGCGGCGGAGATCGGCAAGGCACTCGCCGCCGAACTCCTCGAACTCGGCGCCGACTCGATCCTCGGCCCGCAAGGACACGACGGCCCGGGGACCCAGCAATTTGGGAGCACAGAATGACCCGCACCCGTAAGCCCGTAGGCCGCATCGCGTTCGTCGGGGCCGGTCCCGGCGACCCGGGCCTGCTGACCCGCCGGGCGCACGACGCCCTGGTCGACGCCGACCAGGTGGTGTACGACCGGGGAGTCCCCGAGTCGTTGCTCGACGTCGTCCGGGCCCAGGCGAAGACCGACACCCAGTTCACCCCGGCCGAAGGCGTGCCGGGCGACGTGGCGAAGGTGTTGATCTCAGCCGCCCGCTCCGGGCAGAACGCGGTGCACCTGGTGGCCGGCGACCCGTTCGGCCACGACTCGGTGGTCAAGGAGGTGCAGGCGGTGGCGCGTACCGCCGCGCACTTCGAGGTGGTGCCCGGCGTCGGCCAGGCCGAGGGCGTGGCCACCTACGCGGGCGTACCCCTGCCGGGCGTGCGTACCGCCGCCGACGTCGAGGACGTCAGCACCCTGGACTTCGAGGCGCTGGCCGCAGCCGTGCAGCGCGGCTCGCTGGCGCTCGCGGTGGACGCCGGTGATCTCGCCGCGATCCGCGACGGGCTGCTCGCCGCCGGGGTGGACGGCGGCACCGCCGTCGGAGTGACCGGCGACGGCACCGGGGAGACGCAGTACACCACCACGTCGACCGTGGACTCCTTCGTCGCGGCGGCACTCGGTTTCACCGGCCGGGTCGTGCTTACCGTCGGTGAGGGCGTGGGCCAGCGGGACAAGCTCAGCTGGTGGGAGAACCGTCCGCTGTACGGCTGGAAGGTGCTCGTTCCCCGGACCAAGGAGCAGGCCGGCGCGATGAGCGCTCGGCTGCGCGCGTACGGCGCGATCCCGTGCGAGGTGCCGACCATCGCCGTGGAGCCGCCGCGTACGCCGGCCCAGATGGAGCGGGCGGTGAAGGGCCTGGTCGACGGCAGGTACGCCTGGGTCATCTTCACCTCGGTCAACGCGGTCCGGGCGGTCTGGGAGAAGTTCGCCGAGCACGGGCTGGACGCCCGGCACTTCGGCGGCGTGAAGATCGCCTGTATCGGCGAGGCGACCGCCGAGGCGGTCCGTGCCTTCGGCATCCAGCCGGAGCTGATCCCCAGCGGCGAGCAGTCCTCCGAGGGCCTGCTGGCCGAGTTCTCGCCGCACGACGAGGTGCTCGACCCGGTCGGCCGGGTGCTGCTGCCGCGCGCCGACATCGCCACCGAGACCCTTGCCGCCGGGCTCACCGAGCGTGGCTGGGAGGTCGACGACGTGACCGCGTACCGGACGGTCCGGGCAGCTCCGCCGCCCGCCGAGATCCGGGACGCGATCAAGTCGGGCGGGTTCGACGCGGTGCTCTTCACCTCGTCCTCGACGGTCCGGAACCTGGTCGGCATCGCCGGGAAACCGCACGCGCGTACCGTGGTTGCCGTCATCGGGCCCAAGACGGCGGAGACCGCCACGGAGTTCGGCCTGCGGGTCGACGTCCAGCCGCCGAACGCCTCCGTGCCCGACCTGGTGGAGGCGCTCGCCGGCTACGCCGTCGAGCTGCGGGAGAAGCTCGCCGCCATGCCGGCGAAGCAGCGTCGCGGTTCGAAGGTGCAGGGCCCGACCGCGTTGAGGTTCCGGTAGCCGTCAGGGAGACCCGCATGTCGTACCCGGAAATCCGGCCTCGCCGGCTGCGCCGCACCGCGGCGCTTCGGCGGCTGGTGTCCGAGACCCGTCTCGACCCGGCCGAGCTGGTCGTGCCGATGTTCGTCAAGGAGGGGCTGACCGAGCCACGGGCCATCGGCTCGCTGCCCGGGGTGCTTCAGCACTCCCGCGACTCGCTGCGCAAGGCCGCGGTGGAGGCGGTACAGGCCGGCGTCGGCGGGATCATGCTCTTCGGGGTGCCGACGACGCGGGACGAGCGCGGCTCGGGCGGCATCGACCCCGACGGCATCCTCAACGTCGCGATCCGGGACGTGGTCGCCGAGGTGGGCGACGCCACGGTGGTGATGAGTGACCTCTGCCTGGACGAGTTCACCTCGCACGGGCACTGCGGTCTGCTCGCCCCCGACGGTTCGGTGGACAACGACGCCACCCTCGCCTCGTACGCCGAGATGGCGGTCGCCCAGGCCGCCGCGGGGGTGGCGGTCGTCGGGCCGTCCGGAATGATGGACGGCCAAGTCGGCGTGGTACGCCGCGCGCTCGACGCGGCCGGCCACACCGACGTCGCGGTGCTGGCGTACGCCGTCAAGTACGCCTCGGCCTTCTTCGGTCCCTTCCGGGACGCGGTGGAATCGGCGCTGGAGGGTGACCGCCGCTCCTACCAGCAGGATCCGGCGAACCTGCGCGAGTCCCTGCGCGAGGTCGAGTTGGATGTGGCCGAAGGCGCGGACCTGGTGATGGTCAAGCCGGCACTGCCGTACCTCGACGTGGTCTCGGCGGTCCGGGCCGCCGTGCAGGTCCCGGTCGCCGCCTACCAGGTCTCCGGCGAGTACGCGATGGTCGAGGCGGCCGCCGCTAACGGCTGGATCGACCGTGAGAGGGTGATGCTGGAGACGCTGACGTCGATTCGTCGTGCCGGTGCCCAGATCATCCTCACCTACTGGGCCGTCGAGGCCGCCCAACTGCTCCGCCAGCGCTACTGAGCCCCCGGGCAACCCTGGCGATCACCCCTCGCCGTCAGCGCCCCCCGATCCGTGGACCTGGGACTACCGAACGCCGCCCGGGACGGCTCAGCGGGAGTGGTCGAGGCGGTGGACCAGCTCCGCCACGTCGACGCTGTACTCGCACCAGTCCCGGTCGGGGCGGTAACCCAACTCGGCGTTCACCTTGAGCATCGCCTCGTTGGCCTGGGCGTTCCACGTCTGGACCTCGGTCAGCTGCGGCTCGGCCGAGCGTAGCTCCAGCAGCATCCGGGCCTTGAGCGCGCGGTCGATCCCGTAGCCACGGTGGTCCTGCACCACGATGGTGTCGTACTGGTCGGCACGGGTCGGATGCTGGGCCGGCACCACCACCTCGGTCAGGCCGGCCACCTCGCCGGACTGCTCGTGCAGGGCGAGCACGATGTACGGCTTCATGCCCCGCCGGTGCAGGCAGTCCAGGCTGTCGCGCAGCCGCTGCGGATCGTACGAGCTGGGTCGCAGCTCGCCGTCCTCGATGTCCCGGAGCTCGGCCTTGGCCCGCGCGTACGCCTCGATCAG
The DNA here is from genome assembly GCF_059553435.1 of Micromonospora sp. PRAS1. Classification (NCBI taxonomy): domain Bacteria; kingdom Bacillati; phylum Actinomycetota; class Actinomycetes; order Micromonosporales; family Micromonosporaceae; genus Micromonospora; species Micromonospora sp. PRAS1. Next base: position 44,042 of record NZ_JCANNB010000013.1, on the reverse strand, counting down.
CTCGTCGGGCGGACCGCCGGGGTGGAACTGGATGTGGTAGCCCGCGCCGACGCCGGTGGACATCTCGGCCAACTCGGTCCAGTCGACGGTCGCCAGGTCGAGCACGCTGCGGGTCTCGACGTACTCCCGGCAGAAGCCGAGCGACTCGTAGAAGCCGACGGCCGGGGTGTCGCCCACGACCTCAACGCCGATCGACTCGAAGCCCTCCTGGTAGACCCGGCGGGCGGCGCGCAGGACGAGCGTCCGGCCGAGCCCGCGCCGCCGGATGGAGGGGTGTACGAGCACCTCCAGCACGCCGATGTTGCCCAGCAGCAACACGTGCACATGACCCAGGATGGCACCCGGCGTCCCGTCGCTGTCGGGCTCGGCCTGGGCCACCCACGAGATCCGCCGTTCGCCCGGCATCACCTCGGCGAGGTATTCCCGCAAGCGACTCTCCCGCCACGACGGGTCCTGCGGGAGATCGGCCGCCAGAACCGCGTTCAGCGTGTCCAGCAGCGACGCGATCTCGACGGACGACGCGGTCCTGGGGTCCCACTCGCGCACCATCACCCGTCTAGCTTGCCGTTAACGACAGCCTGGGGGAAGTGTCCAGTTCTCCAATGTATGCGGACGATCACTTCACGTGCGACTGGCCTGTCCGTACCGGTTGGCGGTGTTGAAGACATCCTGGGCGTACCTGCGGACATCGTTGTACGACAGGATGGCGTTCCACCAGTCACCCGGAATGGTGAGGTTGCGGCCACCCTTGCAGAGGTACATGCCGGCGGCGAGGGCGGCGTCGTGGATGTTGTGCGGATCCTTGCGACCGTCGTTGTCCGCATCGGCGCCGATCTCCTGCCAGGTGGTGGGTATGAACTGCATCGGCCCGATCGCCCGGTCGTAGGTGGTGTCCCCATCCAGCTCACCCCGATCCGTGTCGGCGATCCGCATCCGGCCGCCCTGCCCGTCCAGCGGCAGGCCGATGATTTCCGGAGTCGCCCGGCCGTCGGGGCCCAGGCGGGCGTTGTTGGCCTGCCCGTGGCGCGACTCCACGAAGCCGATCGCGGCCAGCGTGGTCCAGCTCAGGCCGCAGCTCCGTTCGGTCTGGGCGAGCACCAGCTCGGCGTAGCCGTACGCCTGCACGGCGATCGGGTCGATGCCGACCTTGGCACCGACCTGCTGAGCCCAGCCGGCCAGGGCATCGGAGGGACGACCACCCGACGCGGCCGGAGGAACCGCGCCCAGGGGCGGTGTCGCGCCCGGCGGCAGCGTCCCGGTCGGCGCCGGCAGGTCTCCGGGCGCGGGCGGTACGGCACCTGGCGGTGGCACCTCGACGGAGGGCGGCAGGTCGCCGGGGGCCACGGAACCGCTCGCGGTGGCGTCGGCCGAGACCGACCGGGACGCGCCAAGGGTGGCCGGCACGAGCAGCGCACCGGCGGTCGCGGTCAGCGCCACAAGCGCGAGCAGGAACACCCCCGGCAGGGTCAGCCGGCCGGCGGGCCGCCGGGACCAGGCGCGGGTCGCCCGGGCTGCGGCGCGCGGTCCGGGCAGGCGTACGGCGTGGGCGAAGCGCACCCGGCGCCGCCGGGAGCCCGGTGCAGCGGTGTCCGGCGTGGACTCGCCCCGCTCGCCCTCGGCAGCGGTGGAAGCCGGGGCCGCGGCCCCGGCGGCGGACTGCGCACCAACCTCGGCGGTGGGCTTCTTGCCGGCCTCACCGGTGGGCTTCGCGTCGGCCACATCCCCGGTGGCTGACACGTCGGTCTTGGCGGCGGGCGGTGCGTCGGTCTTCGCCGCAGGCTGGTCGTCGGTCTTGGCGGTGGGTTGGTCGTCGGTTTTCGCGGTGAGCCGGTCGTCGGTCTTCGCGCCGGGCCGGTCGTCGGTCCTGGCGGACCTCAGCCAGGGGCGGCGGGGCCGCGGCAGCCTGGTCGCCGGGCGGTCGGTGGTGGCCTCGGCGCGCGGCGTCGCCGGCCGTAGGGGCCGAGGGGTCCTACCTTCTTCGCCGTCTGCCACCCGTCGAGTATCACCCATCTGTCCACCAGAGTCAGGTCCGGTCGTACCCTGATGCCATGCCCCGGTACGAGTTCCGTTGCCGCGCCTGTGGCGACACTTTCGAGGTCAACCGCCCGATGGCCCGAGCCGGAGAACCGGCGTCCTGTCCACAGGGGCACGCCGACACGGTGAAACTGCTGTCCACGGTCGCGGTGACCGGGCGGGGCGGCGGTGCCAGTGGTGGCGCGCCGGCGCCCACAGGTGGTGGTTGCTGCGGCGGTGGGTGCGGCTGTTGAGGTGACCGTGGTGCGGCCGGCCGGGTGACGCCGGTGCCTTGCCCGGACGCCGGTCCCGATGGCACCTTGGGGCGGAGCCTCGACCGGCCGTTTTCACGATGCGTGACGATCTGGTTTCGGGAAGTATCAAGTTGAGGCCAGGGGGGAGGTTCCACGCATGTCGGCACGGATCCACCTCCCGACCGGCTGGGTGACGTTCGTCTTCACCGATATCGAAGGCTCCACCCGGTTGGCGCAACTGCTCGGTCCGGGCTATCGGCCGGTTCTCGCGGAGCACCGCCGCCTACTGCGTCGGACGATCGCGGCGACCGAGGGAGCCGAGTTGCTGACCGAGGGCGACTCGTTCTTCCTGGCCTTCGGTGACGCCGGTGCCGCGTTGACCGCCTGCCTCTCCGCTCAGCGCGCGCTCGGCGACCACGAGTGGCCCACCCCGGAGGCGGCGCCTCGGGTCCGGATGGGCCTGCACACCGGCTGGGCGGAGCCGCGCGACGGCGAGTACGCCAGCCCGGAGGTGCACCGGGCGGCCCGGGTGGCCGCCGCCGCGCACGGCGGGCAGGTGCTCTGCTCCGCCGCCACGGCGCGGCGCGCCGAGCCGTTGCCGGCCGGCGCGTCCCTGCTCGACCTCGGCCTGCACCGGTTGCGTGGCTTCGACGACCGGGAACGGCTCTTCCAACTCGTCGCGCCCGGACTGGAGCGGCAGTTCCCCCGGCCGCGTACCGCCGACGCGGTGGCGCACAACCTGCCGATCCAGGTCACCTCGTTCGTCGGTCGGCAAGCCGAACGCGTCGAGCTGCGTCAGCTCGTGGCCGGGCATCGGCTGGTCACCGTGCTCGGTGCCGGCGGGGGTGGCAAGACCCGACTCGCCGTCGAACTCGCCACCGACCTGGTCGAGCAGTACCCGGACGGCGTGTGGTTCGTGGACATAGCCGCGGTCACCGACCCCGGGCTGGTGGCCTTCGCGATCGCCGCCGTACTCGGGCTACGTCCCGAGCCGGGCCGCCCGATGGTCGACACGCTCGTGGAGTACGCGGCCGCCCGCCGGATGCTGATCGTGCTCGACACCTGCGACGCCCAGCCGGCGGCCTGCGCGGACGTGGTCTCCCGGCTGCTCGCCGGTGGCGGTGGCATCCGGGTGCTGGCGACCACCCGGGAGCCCCTGGCCCTGCCCGGTGAGGTGGTGTGGCGGATCCCGCCGTTGTCGGTCGACCCGTCACCCGACGGCACGGAGAGCGACGCGATCGCGCTGCTGCTGGACCGCACCACTGCGGCCCGGGGCGGCCGGAAACCCGATCCGGCCGAGTCTGCGGACCTGCGCCGGGTGGTACGACGGCTGGACGGCCTGCCACTCGCCATCGAGCTGGCCGCTGCCCGCCTGCGGGTGCTCTCGGTCGGGCAACTCGCCGAACGCCTCGACGACGTACTCGGCACCCTCGATGCCGGACGGGAGACTCCGGAGCCACCGGTCGGTCCGGGGCCGGACGGCGACGAGCCGGACGGCGACCCGGTGCCGGCGAGCCTTCCGGCCACCGCACCGGTTCCGACGAGCCGGGCCGGCGCACGGTCGGCGGTCGAGCGGCACCTGACCATGCAGGCCACCGTCACCTGGTCGTACCGGACACTCGGACCGCGCGCCGCGCGGCTGCTGCGCTGGTTGGCGGTCTTCGCCGGTCCGGTCGAACTGCCGACGGTGGAGTGGTTGCTCGGCGACGATCCGCTGGACCCGCTCTCCGTACTTGTGGACAAGTCCCTGGTGGTGGCGGAGCCGCACGTGGCCGGCTGCACCTACCGGATGCTCGACCCGATCCGTGCGTACGCGGCCCGCCGGCTGGCGGAGGCCGGCGAGGAGCGTGCGGCCCGCAACCGGCACGTGGCCTGGTCGAAGCATGCCCTGGAACGGGCGCACCTCGGCCCGAACGGGCAACCGGTGACCCTCTCGCTGTACGCGCTCGACCCACTCGCCGGTGAGCTGCGCGCCGCCCTGCGCTGGTGCGCCACGGGCGGCAGCGCGCGCACCGGCCTGCGGCTGGCCGGCGGGCTGGACCAGTGGTGGCGGGAGCGCGGGCTGGCCCGGGAGGGCCGGCTCTGGCTGTTCCGGCTCTACAGTCGGGTCGCCGAGACCGGCGAGGCCATTCCGGAGGGAGAACTGGCGGCGGCGTACCACATGCATTCCCTGCACGCCGGGGCGGACGGCGAGTTCGCCGAGGAACTGCGGTACTCGCAGCGGGCGGAGGCGGCGGCCCGCCAGGCTGGCGACGCGGGCCTGCTGGCCCGGGTGCTCGCCGGGCGCGCGGCGCCGCTTGTCGACATGGGACAGTTCGCCGAGGCGGAGCGGGTCTGTCGGGAGGTCATCGACTGGGCGCACGACCAGGGCGTCGACGCCGAGGCGCTCTTCGCCGTGCTCCGGCTGGCCGAGCTGCTGTGGCGGCGCGGCGCGTTGGACGAGGCGGCGGAGTTGCTCGGTGCGGCCCGACCGGTCGAGGCGGCCCGGCCGGTCGACCGGGGCCGCCGGTCGGTGGACATGCTGCTCGGCATGGTCGCGCTGGCCCGGGGTGACCTGGTTGCGGCGCACGAGCATCTGCTGGCGGCGTTGCGTTCGCGGATGAACCACGGCTTCCACGGGCGGGCCTGCGACACGTTGAACGCGATCGCGGTGCGCTGCGCCGCCGGCGGTGAGGCGCTGACCGCGGCCCGGCTCTTCGGTGCGGCACAGGCGACCCGGGCGGGTCTGCGCTCGGCCTCCGGCATCTACGACGGCTACTGGGCCGAGCAGCAGACGGCCCTGCGCCGGGCGCTGGGCGATGCCGCCTTCGACGAGGCGTACGGCGAGGGTGCCGAGTTGGGGCTGGACGAAGCGGTCGCGCTGGCGCTCGGCGTCGAGCATCCCGACCTGGCCGCCGACTCGGCCCGGTTCGCGAGCCGGGCCGGCGGCACCATCCCGCGCCAGCCGACCGCCATCGCCGACCGCCACACCGGTCACACCTGACCACGTCCCGGCCAGGATCCCGGCCGGGACGTGCGGGCGTACGGGCCGGGTAGCGGTCAGGTGCGGGCGCGGAGTTCGGCGTCGGCCTTCATCCTGGCGGCCCGGTCGATGTCGGACTGTGAAACGGCGGCGACCGAGCCGAAGATGGAAACCGCCTGGTAGTAGGTCCAGGCCAGACTGAGGCACGCCGGCCGGACGACGGCGTTGTAGGTGGCGCAGACCCGCTTCAGGTCCTCGTAGAAGGCACTGTCCAGACGGGACTTGTTGGCGCTGAACTGCCCGACCGCCTTGTAGTTGCGGTAGCCGAAGTCGTGCCGGAAGCAGGAGAGCGAGAAGCTGAACCCGAGCGGGTTGTCCGGGCTTGACGAGCAGTAGTCGGTAGACCAGTCGAAGTTGTATTCCGCCCACGGTGCCCGGTTCTGTCGGGCCGAGTTCCAGGCGTTGAAGCTGCTGGCGCTGGTCTGGGTCCAACTGGACAGCACGGAGAGCTTCTGCTGGGTGGTGACGGCCGCCGTGGCGGGGGTGGCTGCGGCGAGGGCGGTGAGCAGCGCGAGTACGCCCGAGGCGAGCAGGGTGACGAGGCGTCTGGGCACGGTGGTACCTCCGCGGGGGTGAGCGGTGGGAAAGTTACCGGCGAGTCACCGGAGTGCCATCAGTCTCGATCAATGCCGCAGCCGCTGGGTGTAACAAGCACGAAATATTGATGACCAGTGCTGAAACAGACGAAAACCCCTGGACGCATCAGGTCCAGGAGTTAAGAAGGGGCCCCTGTACAACGCTAGGCGTTAACAAGGGGCCCTTCCTTACACCGGGTCAGGCGAAGAAGCGGGCTAGGTGGGTGGGGGAGGGGGCGGCGTCGTCCGGGCCGAGGGGAGTGAGGTCGGCGAAGATCGACGCGCCGTCGCTGCCGGCGTGCAGCGGATACCAGCGCGGCGTGCCAGGCGGACGCATCACACAGACGCCCTTGATGGTCTGCACGTCAAGCAGCCGGACATGGGTCGGGTCGGCCACCGCGTTGACATGCCCCCACCAGGGGCTCATCACGTGCAGTACGCCGCCGGGCCGAAGCACCCGGTGGCACTCGTCGAGCAGTGGCAGGAAGTCGATCAGGTGCTCCAGGATGTGCACCGCGAACAGCACGTCCACCGAGTCGTCGGCGAGCGGCAGGGAACCGGAGAGGTCGGCCACCGCGTCCACGCCCGGCGCCGGGAAGATGTCCAGCCCGAGGTTGCCCGGCCACTGCTTGGTGGCGCCGCAACCCAGGTCGACCACCACCGGGTCCCGCCCGCCGACCCGCACCCGGCACCAGACCCCGAAGACGCCCGCCAACCGCCCCAGGTGCTCGCGGACCAGCCGCAACTGCCCCGGCTCGTCGACCTCGCCGGTCAGGTGGGCGACGCCCCGGTCGAACCTGACCTCGACCGCCAGCGGGCGCAGCCGGTCGTCGTGACGAACCTGGTCCGTCCACGCCTCAGCGAGGAACCCGTCCACCGCCCGCAGTCGCTCGGCGGAGGACGGAGTAGCTGCAAACCCGACCATACCGGCCACCTCCGGCCCGCCGTTACCCGAATCAGCGCCCGCTATGCGGGCAAGGAAGGGCACCTTATTAACGCCTGGGGTAGAGGAAGGGCCCCTTATTAACACTCGGTGATCCGCCCGGCCGCCACCCGCAGCCGGCGGTTTACGTGTACCGCGTCGAGCATCCGCCGGTCGTGGGTCACCAGCAGCAGCGTGCCCGGGTAGCTGGCCAGCGCTGACTCCAACTGCTCGATGGCCGGCAGGTCGAGGTGGTTGGTCGGCTCGTCCAGCACCAGCAGGTTCACCCCGCGCCCCTGCAACAGCGCCAGCGCGGCCCGGGTCCGCTCGCCGGGCGAGAGCGTCGCCGCCGGCCGCAGCACGTGCTGAGCCCGCAGGTTGAACTTGGCCAGCAGCGTCCGCGCGTCCGCGGGCGACAGCTCCGGTACGGCGGCCCGGAAGGCGTCGAGCAGCGGCACGTCACCGAGAAAGTGCCCCCGGGCCTGGTCCACCTCGCCGACCACCACCGCGGCGCCGAGCGTGGCCTGACCCGCGTCCAGCGGCAGCCGGCCGAGCAGGGCGGCCAGCAGGGTCGACTTGCCGGACCCGTTCGCCCCGGTCACCGCCACCCGATCCGCCCAGTCGAGCTGGAAGTTGACCGGCCCGAGGGTGAAGTCGCCTCGGCGTACCACGGCGTCGCGGAGGGTGGCCACGACGGCGCCGGCGCGGGGCGCGGCACCGATCTCCATTCGCAGCTCCCACTCCTTGCGTGGCTCCTCGACGACCTCCAGCCGCTCGATCAGCCGTTCGGTCTGGCGGGCCTTCGCGGCCTGCTTCTCGGTCGCCTCGGCGCGGAACTTGCGGCCGATCTTGTCGTTGTCGGTCGCCTTGCGGCGGGCGTTGCGGACCCCCTTCTCCATCCAGGCGCGCTGGGTCCGGGCGCGAGCTTCCAGACCGGACTTCGTCTCGGCGTACTCCTCGAACTCGGCGCGTGCCTGGCGGCGGGCCACCTCCCGTTCCTCCAGGTACGCGCCGTAGCCCCCACCGAAGTGGTTGACCTGCTGCTGGTGCAGGTCCAGTTCCAGCACCCCGGTCACCGTGCGGGCCAGGAACTCCCGGTCGTGGCTGACCAGTACGGTGCCGGCGCGCAGTCCGGTGACGAAGCGTTCGAGCCGGTCCAGACCGGCCAGGTCCAGGTCGTTGGTGGGCTCGTCGAGCAGGAAGATGTCGTACCGGCTGAGCAGCAGGGAGGCCAGTCCGGCGCGGGCGGCCTGACCACCGGAGAGCGCGGTCATCTCCTGGTCGAGGTCGACGGCGAGGCCCAACTCGGCGGCCACCTCCGCGGCCCGCTCGTCGAGATCGGCTCCGCCCAGATCGAGCCAGCTCTCCAGGGCACCGGAGTAGGCGTCCTCCGCGCCGGTCATCCCGGCGGTCAGGGCCTCGGTCGCAGCGTCCAGGGCGGCCTGCGCCTCGGCCACCCCGGTCCGCCGGTGCAGGAAGGCCCGGATCGTCTCGCCGGGGCGCCGCTCCGGCTCCTGCGGCAGGTGCCCGACGCTCGCGGTGGGCGGGCTCACCGTGACACTGCCGGTCTCGACCGGGAGCAACCCGGCGAGGGTACGCAGCAGCGTCGACTTGCCCGCCCCGTTCGGCCCGACCAGGCCGACCACGTCGCCGGGCGCGACCACCAGGTCCAGCCCGGTGAACAGGCTCCGGTCACCGTGCCCCGCGGCGAGGTTCTTGGCGATCAACGTGGCGCTCACAAGCAGGCGAGCCTACCCGTCGCCGCGCTCGCGGGCCGCCGGTTAACCGCCGCGCGGAGCCGCCCGCCGGGGCCTGCGCCGTCCACCGGGGCCTGCGCCGTCCACCGGGGCCTGCGCCGTCCACCGGGGCCTGCGCCGTCCACCGGGACCTGCGCCGTCCACCGGGACCTGCGCCGTCCACCGGGACCTGCGCCGCCGGCAGGTGGAGTCGCACCTGTCGGAGTGGTTGCGGTGGCCCGCCGTGCCTGCGGAGGGATCACGAGGCAGACTCACCGTCGTGCAGACCACTCTGGCGATCGACTGCGGGGGCGGCGGAATCAAGGCGTCGGTCCTCGACGGGGCGGGCACCATGCGGGCCCAACCGCTGCGGGTGCCCACGCCGTACCCGCTGCCGCCGGAGCTGTTCGTGAAGACCCTGGTGGAGCTCGGTGGTCGGTTGCCGACGGCGGACCGGGTGACGGTGGGGATGCCGGGCATGATCCGGCACGGCGTGGTGGTCGCCACCCCGCACTACGTGACCCGCTCCGGCCCCCGTAGCCGGGTGGACCCGGGGCTGCTCGCCCAGTGGTCGGGCTACGACGCCCGCAGTGCCCTCGCCATGGCGTTCGGGCTGCCCACGCTGGTGCTCAACGATGCCGAGGTGCACGGTGCCGGGGTGGTCGCGGGCACCGGCTGCGAGCTGGTGTTGACCCTGGGCACCGGGCTGGGCAGCGCGCTCTTCGACGGCGGCGTGCTCGCCCCGCACCTGGAGCTGTCGCACGCCCCGGTCCGCTGGGGTACCACCTACGACACGTACGTCGGCGAGCCGGAGCGCCGCCGGCTGGGCGACGCGTTCTGGTCCCGGCGGATCCGGCAGGTGGTCGACGGGCTGCGGCCGGTCTTCCGCTGGGACCGGCTCTACCTGGGTGGCGGGAACTCCCGACTGGTCCGTCCCGAGCAGCTCGCCCGGATGGGCGACGACGTCGTGGTGGTGCCCAACAGCGCCGGCATCGTCGGTGGCGTCCGCGCCTGGGACCTCGCCGCCGTGTAGGCGGGGGCGTCAGGGCCGGAGAAGCAGCCGGGAACAGTCGCGGTACCGCCGGTGTTGTGCCAGCGTCGGTTCAGTGGTGCGATACGGAGGGGGTGGGCGGAATGGATCTTCTGGCCGAGTACCGGCGGGCGACTCTGTTCTTCGAGTCCGGTGACCCGAGCAGCGCGGCCCGACTGCTCGAACCGATCATCGAGGCCGAGCCCGACAACGCCGCCGTACGGCAGCTGCTGGCTCGCGCGTACTTTCAGTCGGCTCAGCTCAGCCGGGCCGAGGAGCAGTTGCGGGAGCTGGTCGACCGCAACCCCAGCGACCACTACGCCCACCACGTGCTGGGCCGGACGCTGGAGCGGCTGAACCGGCATGGTGACGCCCTGCGGCACCTGCGCATCGCGGCGGCGATGCACGCCACCAACAACGACTACACGACCGCCCTGCGCCGGGTCGAGACCCGCGTCGGCGGCGGCCGCTGAGCCGCACCACACGGAGCCGCAGGGGGCAGCCCGCAGGGCTGCCCCCTGCGTCGTCCTCGGAGGGCGGCGACCCAGGTGCCTACCATTGCCGCATGGCAGCCGACCGGACGGTGGACGTGGCATGAAGCTGAAGCTGGACCTGCACGACATCTTCAACAAGGGCCACGACATCGACCGGGCGCTGCGCGGGATCATGGACGAGGCGGTGGCGAAGAAGGCCACCCTCGTCGAGATCATCCCCGGCAAGGGCTCCGGCCAGCTCAAGAAGCGCGTCCTGCGCTTCCTGGACCAGAAGGACGTCAAACAGCTGTACCACCGGGTCGAGAAGGATTCCAAGAATTTCGGCCGACTCTTCGTTCACTTCCGCTGGAAGTGAGAAGTCGTCACTGTTCGTGGGACGTGCCGCCGGTGCCGTGTCCGGCCGTGCGCCGGGACCAGCACTGGGGGCGCCGGAGTGCGACGTCGAGCGCGTGACGATCGGTCGCGAGCATTTCCTGGGCTATCCGCCGTGCCAGTTCGAGCCGGTCGACGGAAGCCTCGACGTTCGTGGTGCCGCCGGTCATGTCGCACTCCTTGTCGGTACGCCCTGACGCCTCATCCCGCTCGTCGCGGTTGCGACCCCTTTCGTGATCGCCAGGCGATCGTGGACCTGTCACGTCTGGCGATGGTATCGCCCATTGCCACTCTTGGCCCGCAAACTGTTCAAGATCGTGCACTTGCGGCGACTTGGCGGTGCCACGATGGCGTTCGCCGACAAGCCTCGGTACATTGCTCGGTGTCGGCATCCATCCACCGCTCCGGATGTGAGCTACGTTTCTGATCGAGGGGCCGCCGTGGGTGAGACGGATCAATGCGACCCGTCATTCGGCATTCGCGTTGCGGGTCTTATCGGTCGAGCAGAAATCGCCGATCTCGCCACGGGCGGGTTGGCGGCGGTTCGCGTACCTGGGCTGTTGTCACCCGAGGACTGCCTGGCCCTACTCGGAGCCTGGCGGCGGTGCCGATGGATCACTACGACGAGGCACGGGTGTTTCCCCGCGTTGCCAAGTTCGGGCCTGCCGTCAACGACCATCGGCGTGACGGCATGCTCGACCCGGCGTACTGGGAGGCGGCCCGGGCGGCGGAGAAGGCATGGTCCCGCCTTGACGTGGCGGTCAACCCCCGGGAGGTCTGCCTGGCCGCGTTCCGGCGGGCCTTTCCGCAGGTCCGACCGGCCCGTCGAGCGTTCGAGGAACTCCACGTCGGGATCGTGCGGGAGATCAACCAGGGGCTTCAGGTGCACGTCGATGACGTGGTCCGGGAGTACCGTGACCAGTTGATCGAGACGCCCCTGGCCGCACAGTTCGCCTTCAACGTCTATCTCGACGTGCCGCCGGGCGGCGGCGAGACGGTGGTCTGGCGACGACGATGGCGGCCCGGCGACGAGATCGCGGCCATCCCAGGCGGCTACGGCTACGACGAATCGGTGACCGCCGGAGCCGCCAAGGTCGTGGTGCGTCCTGCAGTGAGCGAGGCGCTCTTGTTCGACCCGCGCAACTATCACACCGTCCGGCCGGCGGCCGGTGGCCGGCGGGTGTCGATCGGCTGCTTCGTCGGCCTTGGTAGCGACGACAGCATGATCCTCTGGTCCTGAGGGAGTCGGCAGAGATGGTGGACAGGAACGACGTCGAGGCGGCCGGGAAACTTGTCGCGGACCGGGTGCGGCAGACCCCGGTGCTCTCCGTCCGTGGTCGAGATCTGGGACTGACCGGCGAGGTGACCCTGAAGCTGGAGTTGCACCAGCACACGGCGTCCTTCAAACCGCGCGGAGCGTTCAACCGATTGCTTCAGGGCGCCCTCCCCGCAGCCGGTGTCCTGGCGGCCTCCGGCGGTAACCATGGGCTCGCGGTCGCGTACGCGGCGCGGGAACTCGGCGTGCCCGCCGAGATATTCGTGCCGGTCACCGCCTCGCCCGTCAAGGTGCAGCGGCTGGTGGGGTTGGGCGCCCAGGTACGGCAGGTGGGCGGACACTACGCCGAGGCGCTGGAGGCCAGTTCCCGCCGGGCTGCGGAGACCGGCGCGCTCGTCGTGCACGCGTACGACCAGCCGGAGGTGGTGGCGGGTCAGGGCACCCTCGGCCGGGAGTTGGAGCGACAACTCGACCGGATCGACACGGTCCTGGTGGCGGTTGGCGGTGGGGGTCTGATCGGCGGCATCGCCACCTGGTTCGACGGTGGGGTGCGGGTCGTCGCGGTCGAGCCGGACGGGGTGCCCACCATGCATGCTGCCCTGGCCGCCGGGCGGCCGGTGGATATCGAGGTCGGCGGGATCGCCACCGACTCGTTGGGCGCGCGCCGCATCGGTGAGCTGGCCTTCGCGGCGGCCACCCGGACCGGCGTGCAGTCCGTCCTGGTCGGCGATGACGATCTGGTCCGCGCTCGGCAGCTGCTCTGGTCGGAGCTGCGGGTCGCCGCCGAGTTCGGCGGTGCCACCGCGCTCGCCGCGCTGCTGTCCGGAGCGTACGTGCCGCAATCGGGGGAACGGGTGGTCGTGGTGATCTGCGGCGGCAACACCGATCCGAGTGATCTGGTCCCGCCGAGCGGTCAGTGAGCGTCGGCGGCCCGCAGATTCTCCAGCACCTGCCGCACCTGAACGGTCTTGACATGGGTGTCCCCGAACAGTCGGCGCAGATCGGCGAGTAGTCCCTCGTAGGCCTGCAACGCCTGGTCGACCTCACCCTGCAGCAGGGTCAGGGCGGCCAGGTCCACTCGGATGTCCAGCACCTCGCTGCGGTCGGCATGCTGGGTCTCCACCGTCGCCAGGGTGTCGCGTAGCTCCCGTGCTGCCTCCTCGTACCGGCCCTGCTCCTGTTGGCAGCGCGCGAGGGTGTGCCGGGCGATCCAGGTCTCGGGATGGTTGCGCGGCCAGTTCCGGTAACGGATCTCCAGAATCGTGCGCAGCATCGGCTCTGCCTCCGCGGCCCGGCCCTGGGAGAAGACCGTACTGGCCAGGCTGTGCCGGACCACCATGGTGTCGGAGTGCTCGGGGCCGCGTACCTGATCCTCCGCCGTCACGATCTGCCGCAGCTCGGCCTCGGCCTCGGGCCAGCGGCGCTGCGCCATGATCGCTCGGGACAACTTGTGCCGGCTGGCCAGGGTGTTGGGATCGTCCGGACCGAGTACCCGGGTGCGGTCGGCGATGACCACCCGCAGCACCCGCTCGGCCATCTCGGGCTGGTCTCGGTCGAGCCACGTCCGGCCCAGTTCGTGGCGCAGCGCCAGGATCTCGGGACGGGCTTCCTCCTGGTCGTACGCCGCACAGTTGCGCACGATCGGATCCAGGATGTCGAAGGCCGACCCGGGGAGTCCTACCGCGATCAGGTAGCGGGCGCTGAGCCGGGTCAGCTCCAGTGCGGCGCGGACCACCTCGCGGTCGTGCTTCTGTTCCCGTGGGCGCAGATATTCGCGAACCGCGGCGACCACATGGGGTATCAGGACGTCCCAGTTGGGCCAGGCGGTGTTGTCGTCGGGGTCCTGGCCGTTGGTGGCAGCCAGCAGCAATTGCATGATCAGGCGGTGGTACTCGCCGGCGTCGGCGGGGGTGTTCAGGTGGTCGCGGGAGGTTGCGTGCACCAGCGGATGCAGGGAGAGCACCCGGGCGAAGGCGGGGTCCGGCACGCCCGGACGGACGTCGAAGTCGACCAGGGCCAGGTCGCCGAGGCCCTCCAGCAGCTTGCCGCGCTGTTGGACGCTGAGCCCACGGAAGAGCGGCGATGCGGTGAGCACGGCTGGCTTCAGCACGGCATGGTAGGGCAGAGGTGAGGCGTCGAGGCTGGCCAGCACCCCCAGCAATGGCCGGCACTGGGACAGCCCGCGACGGGCCAGGAGGTCCAGCGACAGGTCGTTGACCTCGCGGACGAGTTCCAGCCCGAGCGACTCGTCAAGGTCGCCGCCGGTGCGGCCGAGCGGCGTGGCGACGTGCCGCCGCAGGGCCGCTCGGTAGCCGGCGAACGTGGTGACGGCGGTGGAACCGTGGAAGACCGGGCCGGTGTTGACCGCGCGCAGCAGGGTGCCGGCGGCGCGTAGCGCGAGTGGCAGACCGCCCAGGTCCGCGGCCAGCTCCATGGCGTCGGCGAAGCTGCCGGCCTCCGGGCCGGCCCGGTCCACCAGCACCTGCGCCGCCGATCGCACCTCCAGTGGCCGGACCGGATGCAGTGTCGACCAGTTGCCCCAGGTGCTGCGATTACCGTCGCGGGTGGTGACCAGGACGGTGCCGTGGTCGGTCTCGGGTCGGCGCAGCCAACCGGTGCCGTCGGCGAGCGCGCCGCCGCTAGGCGCGAGGCTCACCGGCTCGTCGACTCCGTCGAAGACGAGCAGCCAGGGTTGCTCGGTCTCGTTGAGAAAGCGCCAGACCAGGTCGGTGGCGCTGATCAGACCGGCCCATGCCTGACCGACCTGGCTTTCGGAGGCGCCCAGCCGGCTGACGACCTCACGCATGCCTGAGTTGAGGCGGGTGGCCTGGACCCACCAGACAGTGCGGCCCGCCCGCTTCATTCGGTCGGCGATCTCCAGCGCCAGATGGCTCTTGCCTGACCCGCCCATGCCACACAAAACGTGCACGGCGTTGGGAGCAGGGGCCATTATCGCGTCAATCAGATCCTGCCGGCCGTGCAGGGGGCTGTCGATCCGGCCGAACGGCGGGTCGACAGATACCCGGCTTGGTCGGTCGTACAAAGGGGTGCGCTCTGTGGCGGACGGTTCCGCAGGCGGCATTGCCGCAGGCAATGGGTCCCCCTTCGATGTCGAATTCGCCAGGAGAGGGGCGGCGGCTGACGGGATATCGACTGCGGTGCGGTCCCGGCGACGGGACCCACCTCGCTGCTCAGGATATCGACCCGATCTGGAATTGCCCAATCCGTCCCAGCCGTTCGCCAGCGTGCGGGATTCCCATTTAGAAGAATTGCCCTAACGTGGAATGATCGAACTTGCCCCCGTCGCCGACCATGCCGTCATGGAGTGGTTCGATTTTCCCGACGTCATCGATTGGGGCACCTTCCCGGATTGGCTCGGTGCCGTCGGTTCGGTGGCGAGCGTGCTCTTCGTCTACGTGGGTCTGCGTCGCGAGATCCGGGCGCGTCGGGCCGACGAGCTAAGGGCCCGAGCGAGCCATGCCCGGCTGGTCTCGGCGGTCATCGAGAAGCGTGGAAGTTCCATTCTGCGGGTGCTCATTTCCAACGAAAGCGACGCACCGGTGCTGGATGTGACCGTAGTGCCCCGATTGATAGCTGATGCCTCCGGAGAACCGGATGCCTCGGTTCCCGGCCCGGCCAGATTCGTGCCAAGGATCTCCGGCGGGAAAAGTGTCGAACTGTTCATGGACTTCGGTGCGGAGCACCGCCTGGACACGGTCGATCAGGTGATCGCCGAGTTGACCTTCACGGACCACGCCGGCAACCGCTGGCGACGCGACGGCGCCAACCAACCCCAGGAGGTGCCCTGACCGGGAACTGTCGCCGGTACGCGTCAGTGCAGGTAGGTGCGGGCGACGGCGAGCATTTCGGAGGTGTGCGAGCCGGCGATGCCGACGTCGGGTGGGCGGGGGCGGAAGCCGGGCAGGTCGGCCAGGCCGTCGCTGGCGTCCATCGCGCGTAGCGCGATCCGCTCCGCCCTCGGCTCGACGGTCAGGGTGATCTCGACTCCCTCGGGTGGCGGGGCGTGGAAGACCACGCCGAAGCCCCACTGGCCGGAGCGCTCCTCGATCGGCACCGACCGACCGGCCACCTGAGCGCCGCGTACCGTCGCGGTGGACGTGTCGACGTGCAGGGTGACCAGGCGTGCCTGCCGTTGCGGGGTGAGCCGGAGCCGCAGGGTGCGCTCGCCGGACGTGCTGGTGTCGGCCAGCACGTCCAGCCGGGGCGCGGGCAGGTCGGCGGCGGGCGCCGGGCCGCCGAGCAGGTTGGTGGGGCCGATGCCGGGGAACTCGTCGGCGACGGAGACCGGCCCGTCCACGTACCCGTCGGTCCAGGGCTGTGGCGCGGACTCGCGGCTGAGCCAGCGGGCCTGGCCGGTGCCGGCGTCCAGCGCGTACATCAGGTGGGTGGGCACGGGATGCGCGGCGTCGAACCGGTCGACGGCGAGGCCGACCCCGGCGCAGACCACCGCCGCCAGCGCGGCGGCGCCGGCCGGCAGCGCGCCGAGCCGGCGGGCCCGCAGCGCGAGCATGCCCCGCTGGCCGCCGGCCTGCGGGTGCAGCAGGTCGACCACCGGCAGCGCGGCCAGGCCGAGCAGCACCGCGAAGAGCGCCGCGACGCCGCCCATCGCCATGCCCAGCGCCGGGAAGAGCAGCACCACGGTCGGCAGCAACACGACCACCGCCACCGCGGCGGCGGCGGTCACCGCGATCACCGGCACCGGGCCGTCGAGGCGGCCGGCCAGCGCCGCCAGCCCGGCCAGCGCACCGGCCAGCGCAGGCAGGGTCGCCAGGTACGCCCCGCCGGGCATCAGGACCGCCAGCAGTACGCCGAGCAGCGCGAGCCAGCCCAGCCCCCCGATGGCCAGCGCCGCCGGACCGACCCGCCGGCGGGTAAGCGCATACCAGGTGAACAGCACTGCGGCGGCGATCGCCAGCACGGCCAGCCGGTACCAGGCGGGCCGGTACGGGTCGAGCAGTTCCGCGTAGCCCGGCCGGACGGCGGTGATCACCCACCAGAGCAACTGCGCGCCGAGCGGCGCCAGCACGATCGGCACCAGGGTCAACGCGAAGCCGGTGACCAGCCGGCCGGCGCTCGCCCGACCTCGACGCCACGTCAACCAGCCGAGCAGGACCACACCGGCCAGCGCCAGCAGCGCCAACGGCAGCACCAGCGGGCCGGGGTAGCGGGCCAGGCCACCGGGGACCGGGAAGTAGGTGGCGTCGTGCCCGGCGCGCAGGTTGTCCAGCTCGATCCGGCCGAACTCGCGTACCAGGCCCAGCGCGTTCTCCCCGTGGTGCTGGAGGCTGGCCCGGTCCATCGACTCCGGGGTGTCCAGCGGGGTGTGGTAGATCGCCCCACCGTCGAGGTACGCCGAGTTGAGCCCGACGAACCCGGCGTCCAGGAAGGCGGTGAAATCGGTGTCGTTGGGCAGCGCGCGGTAGACCTCCACCGCGAACGAGGTGCCCACCGGGTGCGGCGCGGCCCGGCCGAAGACGTCGACAAGGGTCGCGTTCTCCGGCGACGTCTCGAACATGATCACCGGCCCGGTACGACCCCGCGCCTCCAGGTTGAGCACCACGCCGGTGCCGGCGGCCAGCGGATGGTCCGTGGCGAAGGCCGACGCGCCGCAGAGGCAGGCCTCCTCGGCGTCGGTGAGGAGCAGTACGACGTCGTTGCGGAGGCGGGGACCGTCGGTCAGCGCCCGGGCCACCTCCAGGATGGTGCCCACCCCCGCGCCGTCGTCGTTGCCGCCCGGCCCGCTCTGCACCGAGTCGTAGTGCGCGACCAGGATCACGGTGCCGGTGGGGTCGGTGCCGGGCACCCGGGTCACCAGGTTGCGGACCCGGGCCAGGGTGGCGCCGCCGGCCGCGCCGCTGAGCTGGCCGGCCTCCTCGGCGACGGTGTCCTGCACCTCGGGCTCCAGACCGAGCCCGCGTAGCGCAGCTTCCAGGTGGGCCCGGACCGCGTCGTTCGCCGGGCTGCCGGCGGCGTGGGCCTGTCCGGCGATCTGCTGAACGTGCGCGTACGCTCGCAGAGCGCTGAACTCCCCGTCCGGCGCGTCGGCCGGCCTGGGTGCCGGCGGGCGCAGGTCGAGCAGCACGCCCGCGCCGACGGCGACGAGTGCCACAAGTGCGACCAGTGCGGCGAGGGGGCGTCGGCGCGGCCGGGCCAGGGCCCGGTCGGCGGGCGCGAGGGCACGCTTCGTGGTGGGGCTGGGGGATGCGCCCACGGGTGGCTCCTCGGGGGGTGGGACCAGGGGTAGGTCATCATCCCTCATGCCGTGCCAGGGCACCCCGTCGTGTTGTGTGCGAACGTTGTCTAATACAGGATCAGCGGGACAGTCGGAAGGAGCCCGACATCAGCAGCGATCTCCCGCCCGTCGCGGCGGTGACCCGGCCACACCGGGGGACCGGTATGACCGGTCCCTCCGTCGTGTCGTGGCCGTACCCCCAGGGTGGCCTGGGTGGTAACCCGAACCTGCCGCCGGGCGAGCGGCTGCGGGTGCTGCTGGTCGAGGACGACGAGGGCGACGCCTTTCTCGTCGGCGAACTGCTGGCCGAGACGAACTCGGGGATCGAGCTACTGGTCGCCACGAGCCTGAGCGAGGCCCGCCAGCGGATCGCCGGCGTGGACTGCGTCCTGCTCGACCTCGGGCTGCCCGACGCGCAGGGGCTGGACGGTCTGCGGCAGGTGCTGGAGATGTCCGGCAGCGCTGCGGTCTGTGTGCTCACCGGCCGCTCCGACGAGCACCTGGGCATCGTCGCGGTCGCCGAGGGGGCCCAGGACTACCTGGTCAAGGGCCAGGTTGATGGCGTGTTGCTGACGCGGGCGCTGCGCTACGCGGTGGAGCGCAAGCGGGCCGACGAGAACGCCCGCCGGCTGCGTGAGGTGGAGCTGCGCCAGGCCGAGTCGGCTCGCCTGGAGCGCGGTCTGCTGCCCCAGCCGCTGATGTCCACCGAGCAGATCGCGGTGCACACCTTCTACCGGCCGGGCCGGCACGCCGCGCTCATCGGTGGGGACTTCTACGACGTGGTGCAGACCCGTCCCGACCGGGTCGACCTGATCGTCGGCGACGTCTGCGGCCACGGCGTGGACGAGGCGGCACTCGGCGTCGAACTGCGGGTCGCCTGGCGGGCGCTGGTCCTGGCCGGGGTGCCGGACGACGAGGTGCTGCCCGCGCTGGAGCAGGTGCTGATGAGCGAGCGCCGGCTCCGGGAGATCTTCGCCACGGTCGCGACCACCCGGCTGGACCTGAGCGCCAACCGGGCGACCGTACGGCTGGCCGGCCACCCGCCGCCGGTCCTGCTCGCCAATGGCCGGGTGGCCCCGGTGCCCGCACCGGGTGGCCTGCTGCTCGGCGTACGTCCCCGCCGGCCCGTCGCTTTCGATCTGGAGTTCGAGACCGATGACTGGTCCCTGCTGATGTACACCGATGGCGTGATCGAGGGCCGGATCGGTGCCGGCGACGAGCGGCTCGACGTGCCCGGCCTGACCCGCCTGCTCGACGAACCGGTCAGCCGGAGCGTCCCGCTGCCCGAGCTGCCGGCCTGGCTGGTCGGGCGGGCCGAGGAACTCAACGGTGGCCCGTTCGCCGACGACGTGGCGATGCTGCTGGTCACCCGGGGCGGTGGCCGATGAACCTCAGGGCGTGGACGCTGCGCGGTCGGGTGCTGGCGCTGCTCGGCATCGTCGGCGCGCTGCTGTTCAGCGTCGCGGTGTCCGAGGCGATCGTCGCCACGAAGAACCGCGAGTACACCGACGTGCTGTTGATGAAGGTCGGTCCGCTGCGGGTGCAGGGCGAGGAGATGCTCAGCGCGCTGCTCGACCAGGAGACCGGCATGCGCGGCTACGCGGTGACCGGCGATCGCGAGGACCTCGCCCCCTACGAGCGGGGCCTGGCGCGGGAGCGGGCGACCGCGGCGCAGATCCGGGAGCTGTCCGGCAGCTATCCCGGCATCGAGGCGGAGCTGCGGACGGTGGAGCAGCAGGCCGACGAGTGGCGGCGCACCATCGCCCAGCCGGTGATCGACGCCACCGGCACCAGTGGCGCGACCGCCGGGCAGGCGCTGCTGACCGACGAGAGTCGGCGGCGCTTCGACGAGCTGCGTTCCTCGGTCTCCGCGCTGCAGGACGAGATCCTGACCGCCCGGGAGGCCACCGCCCGCAACGTCGAGCGGACCGGGAACCTCCTGGTCGTCCTGCTCGTCGTCGCCGGTCTGGTGGTCGCGCTGGCCGGCATCGCGTTGCTGCTCTCGCTGGACCGGATGGTGCTGCGCCCGCTGACCACCCTGGCCGGGCAGGTCCGCGAGGTCGCCACCGGCGACTACGGTCACCGGATCTCCGGTGCCGGTCCGCCGGAGTTCCAGCGCCTCGGCGAGGACGTGGACGCGATGCGCCAGAAGATCGCGGCGGACCTGGCCGAGGTACGCGAGGCGCGGGAGCGGATCGAGTGGGTCAACTCCCAGTTGCAGAAGCAGGCCGAGGAGCTGACCCGGTCCAACCGTGACCTGGAGCAGTTCGCCTACGTCGCCTCGCACGATCTTCAGGAGCCGCTGCGTAAGGTGGCCAGCTTCTGCCAGCTGCTGCAACGCCGCTACGCCGGCCGGCTCGACGAGCGGGCCGACCAGTACATCGCCTTCGCGGTGGACGGGGCGCAGCGGATGCAGCGGTTGATCAACGATCTGCTCGCCTTCTCCCGGATCGGCCGGATCACCGCCGGCTTCACCGACGTCGACCTGAACCAGCTGATGGCGGAGGTCGCCGAGCAGACCGAGCCGGCCCGGCAGTACGCCGACGCGGAGCTGACCTGGGGCGACCTGCCGACGATCCGGGGCGAGGAGCCGCTGCTGACCAACCTGCTGGTGAACCTGGTCAGCAACTCGGTCAAGTTCCGCCGGCCCGACGTGCCGCCGAAGGTGCACGTCTCCGCCCGGTTGGTCGGCACGGAGTGGGAGATCACCTGCCAGGACAACGGCATCGGGATCGAGCCGGAGTTCGCCGACAAGATCTTCGTGATCTTCCAGCGGTTGCACGCGAAGGACGCCTACCCCGGAACGGGGATCGGGCTGGCCATCGTGAAGAAGATCGTGGAGTACCACGGCGGGCGGGTCTGGGTGGACACCGACGTGCCCGAGGGCACCGCGATCCGGTTCACCCTGCCGGCGCTGCCCGCCGATGTCGAGGCCGCGACCGCCGCCAGCGGAACGGACGACCAGGCCAGCGAGACCGACGGTACGCGGAAGGACGCCGACGGTCCTGCGGACGATTCGCCGACCGGCACCGGCTCCGTAGCCGACGAGAACCGCTCGACCAGCGGGGGTACGGTCGGTGCGGTGACCGTCGCCGGTCGAGAAGGCGGCGAGGCATCCGCTGGCGGTGGCACGCCGGACAGCGGTGGCACAGGTGGCGTGAAGGAGGCGGTGGGATGACCGCGCCGGCGGACGGCAACAGTCCGATCGAGGTCCTGTTGGTCGAGGACGACCCGGGCGACGTGCTGATGACCCAGGAGGCCTTCGAGGAGCACAAGCTGCGTAACCGGCTGAACGTGGTCTCCGACGGCACCGAGGCACTCGCCTACCTGCGCCGCGAGGGCCAGTACGCGGACGTGGTGCTGCCGGATCTGATCCTGCTCGACCTGAACCTGCCGCGCCGGGACGGTCGGGAGGTGCTCGAAGAGATCAAGAAGGACGAGGAGCTCTGCCGGATCCCGGTGGTGGTGCTCACCACGTCCCAGGCCGACGAGGACATCCTGCGCAGCTACCAGTTGCACGCGAACGCGTACGTCACCAAGCCGGTGGACTTCGAGCAGTTCATCTCGGTGGTCCGCCAGATCGACGAGTTCTTCGTCAGCGTGGTGAAGCTGCCGCCACGTGGCTGACACCCTGCTCGACGAGGTCGCCGGGCTGCTGCGGGAAACCGCGGACCGGGTCGTACTGCCGTCCTTTCGCCACCTCGATGCGGCCGACGTGACCGAGAAGGCCCCCGGTGAGCTGGTCACCGTCGCCGACCGCAAGGCCGAGGACGTGATCACCGCCGGATTGCGCCAGCTGCGGCCGGGCTCGGTGGTGGTCGGTGAGGAGGCGGTGGCGGACGATCCGGACCTGCTGCGTCACCTGGCCGGCTCGGGCGACGTGTGGTTGGTCGATCCGATCGACGGCACCGCGAACTTCGCGGCGGGCCGCCGCCCGTTCGCGCTGATGATCTCCCTGTACACCGACGGCGAACCGGTGGCCGCCTGGGTGTTCGACCCGCTTGCCGAAACGCTTGCCACCGCCCGGTCCGGCGAGGGTGCGTACCTGGACGGTCGTCCGCTGCGGCTGCCTTCGACGGTGCCGCCGGTGGGCGCGCTGCGCGGTGCCGCGATGACCAGGTTCCTGCCGCCGGCCGCACGCCGCCGCGCCGAGTCGGGCGGGGCTCGGGTCGGTGAGCTGCTGCCCGGCCAGCACTGCGCCGGTCGCGAGTACCTCGACCTGCTCATCGGTCGGCAGCAGTTCGTCCTCTTCTGGCGCACCCTGCCCTGGGACCACGGCCCGGGCACGCTGCTGGTGCGGGCGGCGGGTGGGGTGGCCCGCCGGTTCGACGGTACGGACTACCACCCGGCCGGCACCGATCACGGCCTTCTGGTCGCCGTCAACGACCAGGTCTGGACCGAGGTTCACCAGGCTCTTCTCGTCGATGAGTGAGGCCGTTGTCACGTTGTGTTGACAATCGATGGGGTGTGGGGGTCGGGGGACTGGTTTGCCGGGGTGCTTCCGGTATCGTGGCCCGCGGTTTCCGCCAGCAGGCCGCCGACCGGCGCCGGTGGAGGTTGCCGCCGCGCAGTGTGATCACCGGGGGCCGGCGGCCGACGGAAGGATGCTTTCGTGCGCAGGTCCATGCCCATCCGGCGGCGGGTGCACCGGCCGCTGATCGCCCTGCTCGCCGCCGTGGCGCTGCTGCTCGGCGTCGGTGTCGTGCCGGCGTACGCCGAGCCCAACGAGGGTGGCAGCAAGAAGCTGCGGGATGCCCTGGAGGCCACCGCCAAGGCCCACATCGAGGCCAAGCGGAAGCTGGACGGCTCGAAGAAGCGGCAGCAGCAGCTCGGTGCCGAGCTGGCCGAGGTGGAGGGCCGGCTGGTCGAGCTGACCGCCCTGGTCGGCGAGGTGGCGGCCCAGTCCTACCGGGTCGGCCGGCTGAGCGCCGCCGCCGCGCTGCTGGACAGCGGCACCCCGGAGGCGTTCGTGCAGCGGGCCGCCAGCCTCGACATGATGGCCCAGCGGGACGGCCGCCGGGTGCGTGAGATGACCGAGGCGCGCGAGCAGGCCCGGCAGGCCAAGCTCGCGATCAACGCCGAGGTCCGCGAGCAGCAGAAGCAGGTCGCGGTGATGGCGAAGAAGAAGAAGGAGGCCGAGGCGGCCCTGGCGGCGGTCAGCTCGGGCAGCAGCAGCGGGTTCAGCGGCGGCAACTCCAGCTCGGCGACGCCGGCAGCGCGCAACTCCGACGGTTCGTGGCCGGGCGAGTCGTGCTCGGTGAACGATCCGACCACCTCCGGCTGCATCACCCCGCGCACGCTGCACATGCTCAAGCAGACCCAGTCCGCCGGCTACAAGCGGCACGTCTCCTGCTACCGCAGCGGCGGGTCGGGCGAGCACCCCAAGGGGCGCGCCTGCGACTTCTCGGCCGCCACCAACGGCTTCGAGGACCGCACGGCCACCGGCGGCGACAAGGCGTACGGGGACAGTCTGGCCGCCTGGCACGTGCGCAACGCCGATCGGCTCGGTGTGCTGTACGTGATCTGGTACCGGCAGATCTGGCACCCCGGCACGGGCTGGCGGGCGTACAGCGGCAGCGGCAGCCCGGCCGCCGATCACACGAACCATGTTCACACTTCGATGCATTGACCCGCGACCCCCGGGTCGCTGCGTACGATCGCCACGATGAACTCTTCAACGCCTGAGGTGTCGGCTCCAGCGGCACCGGCTCGACCTGAGGAAGCGCGGGCCCTGCCCAACGGGCTCGCCGCCTTCCTGGTCTTCTACTCCAGCGGCGCCGTCCTGGTCCTGGAGACCGCCGCGCTGCGGCTGGTCGGGCCGTATGTGGGGGTCACCCTCCAGGTGACCAGCTCGGTCATCGGCATCGCGCTGGCCGCGATCGCGTACGGGGCGTGGGCGGGCGGCTGGCTGGCCGACCGGCGCAATCCGCGTACCCTGCTGGCGCCGGCGTTGGTGCTCTCCGGCATCGCCACCGCGATCACCCTGCCTGCCGTGCGCTACGCCGGTGAGGTGCTGCGGGGCGGCGCGGCCAGCGCCATCCTGCTGCTGGTCGCGGTCGCCGTCTTCGCGCCCGCGATGCTGCTCTCCGCGGTCAGCCCGCTGGTGATCAAGCTTCAGCTGGCCGACCTGCGCCGCACCGGTCAGGTGGTGGGCCGGCTCTCCAGCATCGGCACGCTCGGCGCCGTCACGGCCACCCTGGTCACCGGCTTCGTGCTGGTCGCCGCCCTGCCCAGCACCGTCATCCTGTTCGGGCTGGCCGCCTCGCTCGGCATCACCGGCATCGCGCTCTGGGTCTATCTGCGCCGGCAGGACCGCGCCACGCTGCCCGGTCCGGCCCGGGTCAAGGCCGCCCTGGCGGCGCTCGGCCTGGTCGGGGTCGGGCTGACCGTGGTGGCGCCGGATCCGTGCGACGTGGAGACGGCGTACCACTGCGCCCGGGTCGAGGCGGATCCGGGCCGGTCCAGCGGCCGGACGCTGCTGCTCAACTCGGCCCAGCACTCGTACGTCGATCTGGCCGACCCGACCCACCTGGAGTACGCGTACACCAGGTGGATCGGGGCGGCGGCCGACGTGATCGCCCCGCCGGGGCAGCGGCTCGACGCGCTGCACCTGGGCGGCGGCGGGTTCACCGTGCCCCGTTACCTGACCGCCACCCGGGCCGGCACCGACAACCTGGTCTTCGAGATCGACGGCGGGCTGGTCGAGCTGGGCGAGCGGGAGCTGGGCGTGGAGCAGGGGCCGGACCTGCGGGCGGTGGTGGGCGACGCCCGGATGCTGGTGGCCGCCGAGGCGACCGACAGCCGCGACTTCGTGGTCGGTGACGCCTTCGGGCACCTGGTGGTGCCCTGGCACCTGGCCACCCGGGAGATGGCCGCGGAGATCCGGCGGGTCACCCGGCCCGGCGGCGTGTACGTGCAGAACGTCATCGACTACCCACCGCTGCGCTTCATCACCAGCGAGGTGGCCACCGTCGCCGCCGAGTTCCGGCACGTGGCGCTGATCGCCCCGCCCGCGGCGCTGGCCGGCGAGCAGGGCGCCAACTTCCTGATCGTCGCCTCCGACGCGCCGCTGCCGCTGGCGGCGCTGCGGGTCCGTCTGGACGCCGAGAACGAGCCGGCCAGCCTGCTCTCCGGCACCGAGTTGGACGAGTTCGTCGGGGACGCGCTGGTGCTTACCGACGACTACGCGCCGGTGGACCAACTGCTTGCCACCGCCTGATCGGGTGACATCGTTGACCGAATCCGACCAGAAAGGTGTAGCCACCCTCACGTCGGGCAACAACGCCGACCATGGGTGCAGAGGTACGCAGGGGCGCGCAGCTGCTCGGTGAGCGGTACCGCCTGGTCGAGCAACTCGGCGCGGGTGGCATGTCGGTGGTCTGGCGCGGCTACGACGAGGTGCTCGGCCGCCAGGTCGCGGTCAAGGTCCTCGCCTCCCGGCTGGCCACCGACCGGGCCTTCCGGCATCGCATCCGCAGCGAGGCCCAGGCCTCCGCGCGGCTCTGCCACCCCAACATCACAAACGTGTACGACTACGGGGAGTCCGACCAGGTCGGGCTGACCGTGCCGTACGTGGTGATGGAGCTGATCGACGGTGTTCCGCTGACCGCGCGGCTCGCCCGAGACCGCCAGCTGCCGTGGCGGGAGGCGGTGACGGTCGCCGCGGAGGTGGCCTCCGCGCTGGCCGCCGCGCACGCCCGTGGTGTGGTGCATCGCGATGTGACACCCGGCAACGTGATGCTCACTCCGACCGGGGTGAAGGTGGTCGACTTCGGCATCTCGGCGCTTGTCGGCGAGAGCGAGAAGGGACCGGACGGCACGCTGCTCGGCACGCCCGCCTACCTCGCCCCGGAACGGTTGGACAACGGCCAGGTCAGCCCAGCCACCGACGTGTACGCGGTGGGCCTGCTGCTCTACCGGATGCTCACCGGGCGGCTGCCCTGGCAGGCCGACACCACCACCCAGATGCTGCGGGCACACATGTACCACGAGCCCGAACCGATGCCGACGGTGCCGGAGCTGCCCACCGAGATCGTCGACCTGGTCCGCCGCTGCCTGGCGAAGCGGCCGGCGGACCGTCCGGCAACCACCGAGCTGGCCCGGACCCTCGCGGAGGCCGTCGGCAAGGCACCGACCGTGCCCGTCGGCGACGGGCGGACCGACCCGCTGCGGCTGGCCAGCGTCAACACCACGATCCTGCCCTGGTCGGCGGCGACCGACGCGCTGCCGCTCGCCGGTCTGCGGACCCGCCGGACGCTGGACCGTCGGCGTCGGGTCGAGGCGGCGGTTGCCGCCGCCGCGCTGATGGCGGTGACGGCGGCGGTCTGGGGGGTCACCTCGCACAGCCCGGCCAGTGGGGGCATCGACCAGCCGACCGAGGCCCGCATCGGCGGCGGGCAGCCACTGCCCTGCCAGGTCTCGTACGCGCTGCACAAGGACTCCGGCAAGGACTTCACCGCCGAGGTAAGCCTGACCAACACCGGCGACCGCGAGCTGCGCGACTGGACGATGCGCTTCGCCTTCCCGGGTGAGCAGCAGGTGACCCGGGCGACCCCGGCGCCGGTGCGCCAGCAGGGACGGGCGGTGGTCGTGCAGCCCGCCCCGCAGCGCCCCGCGCTGGCCCCGGGCGCCACCGAGAAGCTGACCCTGTCCGGCACGTACACCGGGTCGAACCCGCTGCCGGTGGAGTTCCGGCTGGGCGACGAGCTGTGCGGCGTGCAGGTCTCGGGCGTGGCAGGTGCCGCGCCGACCACCAAGCCGGCCCCGAAGCCGGTGCGTGCCGAGACCGGCAAGGCCGGCTCGGGCGGCGCCGGTGGGGCCAAGGCGAAGTCGGAAGCGAAGAAGGAGCAGCCCAAGAAGGGCAAGCCGGGCAAGGGCAAGCCGAAGAAGGGCAAGCCGGAACACGCCCAACTGGCGAAGGGCACCTCCGGGAAGGGCAAGTCGGAGAAGGCCAGAGCCGGCAAGAAGGGCAAGCCGGGCGGTGGGCCGCCGAAGCACGCCAAGGGCGGCTGATCGCCTTCGTTCAGGACAGCGTGGAGAAGCGCTGGACCTGCTCGATGGTTCCCTCCACGATGATGATGTCGTCCCGGCGGAGTTCCAGCCCCTCGGAGACGTAGCGGTACCGGTTCTCGCCCGCCCGCTTGATTCCGACCACCCGTACGCCGTGCCGCTCCACCAACCAGGCCTGGCTCATCGAGCGGGCGACCAACGGCTCGGGCACCTGCATCTTCGCGATGGCGAAGGCCCCCTCGATCTCCACGAAGTCGAGCATCCGGCTGACGATCAGGTGGGCCAGCCGCTCGCCCGTCTCAGCCTCAGGGAAGATCACGTGTTGCGCGCCGACCGCTTCGAGGATCTTCGCGTGCTGGGTGGAGGTGGCCCGTGCCCAGATCTGCGGCACGTTCAGCTCGACAAGCGCCAGCACGGTGAGCACGCTGGCCTCCACCGAGGCGCCGATCGCCACCACCACCCGTTGCATCTCCGCCACGCCGAGCTGGCGCAGCGCCTCCCCGTCGGTGGAGTCGGCCTGCGCCACCTGGGGCAGTACCGCCGACCAGCGCTGCACCTGCTGCGGGTTGCGGTCGATCGCCAGCACCTCGTGGCCGAGCGCGCTTAGCGACCCGGCGAGGTGACAGCCGAACCGGCCGAGCCCGATCACGGCGATGCCGCCGGAGTCGGCTTTCCTATCCGACAATGGGTTGCTCCTCTGCGTAGCGGTAGAGGCGGCGCCGGGTGTTCAGGGCGATCGCCGAGCCGAGGGTGAGTGGTCCGATCCGGCCGATGTACATCAGCGCGATAAGCAGCAGGTGACCGGCGTCGGAGAGCCCCGCCGTCACGCCGACAGTGAGTCCGGTGGTGCTGAAGGCCGAGGTGATCTCGAAGAGGGCCGCCTGGAACGGCAGGTGGTTGGTCATCGCGATGAGCAGACTGGCGGCCGCCGCCACGATCGCGACGCTCAGCAGGGCGACGGTGAGCGCCTGTCGCTGGCTGGCGGTGGCGATCCGGCGCTGCCCGACCGTCACGTCCGGCTCGCCGCGGATCTCGGCCCAGATGACGAAGGCCAGCAGGAAGAAGGTGGCGACCTTGATCCCGCCAGCGGTGCTGGCGCTGCCGCCGCCGACGAACATCAACCAGATCAGCAGCGGGTAGCTCTCCTCCCGGATCGCGCCGGCCGGCACCACCTCCATCCCGCCGGTCCGGGCGAGCGCGATCTGGCCGAACGCGGCGAGCACCTTGTCCGCCGCGGTGTACTGCCCGATCGTGCCCCGGTTGGCCCACTCGATGGCCAGGAAGGCGGCGGTGCCGCCGACCACCAGTACGACACTGCCCCAGATGGTCAGCTTGGTGGCGATCGCCCAGCGTCTGGGCCGTCGCCAGTGGCGGATCGCCTCGAACAACGCCGGGAAGCCGAGCCCGCCGACGATGCTGCCGAACGCCAGCGGCAGGGTGACCCAGGGATCCCGGGAGAAGGCCAGCAGGCCGTCGGGGTAGAGCGAGAAGCCGGAGTTGTTGAAGGCCTGTACGGCGTGGAAGCCGCCCGACCAGAGCGCCTGCCCCAGCGAGTAGTCGTAGGCCAGCCAGAGCCGCCCGGTGACGATGATCGTCATCAGCAGCTCGCAGGCCAGCACCGTGGCGCCGATGTGCAGCAGCAGCCGGCCGACGTTTCCGATGCCGTACTCCAGGGTCTCGGCCTGCACCAGCAGCCGGTTGTGCAGGCCGAGCCGCCGGGAGACGGTCAGGATCACCAGCGCCGCGCCGGTCAGGATGCCGAGGCCACCGAGCTGGGTGAGCACGGTGATGACCACCAGGCCGAGGGTGGACCAGTAGCTCGGGGTGTCGACGACGGCCAGCCCGGTGACCGAGATCGCCGAGGTGCTGGTGAAGAGCGCGGTGATGAAGGACGGGTGCTGGGGCTTGATCGCCATCGGGGGCAGCATCAGCAGACCGGTGCCGAGCAGGATCGCCACCAGGAAGCTGAGCGGCACCAGCCGGACGGGGTGACGAAAGAACCGGCGCACGAGACAATCTTCCGATTTCACCCCTTTCTCTGGAGTCGAATACCGAGGATTCAACGTCTGGCCAGGCGCGGACCAACTGCCGGTCAGCCCGGCCGGATCTGCTGAGGCGGTTCCCCTCGACGAAGGAGACCGCGTTGCGACGACGTATTCTTTCCGCCCTCGGCGTATCGGTGGCCCTGGTCGCCACCGGCCTGGTCACGCCCGGCGTGGTCGCCTCGGCTAAGCCGACCGGTGGTGCGGACCCGGTCCGGGTCGGCGACCAGCCTGTGGTGATCGGCCACCGGGGCGCGAGCGGCTACCGGCCGGAGCACACCATCGAGGCGTACCGGCTGGCGATCCGGATGGGTGCCGACTACATCGAACCGGACCTGGTCGCGACCGCCGACTTCCGGCTGGGCACCGACCCGAACGCCCGCGGCGACATCCAGGCCGAGTACGAGCTGTTCTACTCCCTCGGCCTCGACGGCGTCTTCACCGACCACCCGGATACCGCCGTGGCCGCCCGCGCCGGCCTACTCCGCCGCTGACCCACTCCTTGCCGGCCCGCTGCCCCGCCGGGGGTGGCGGGCCGCTCGATGCGCTGACAGATATATCCCGACACGCGTGGCGATCCTTCACACACGTACGGTTGTTCGACAGTATTGGCGCTTCGAGCGGGAGGAGAAGCGCGTGGCGGACAAGAGCGCCATCGAGTGGACCGAGGCGACCTGGAATCCCACCACAGGTTGCGATCGCATCTCGACCGGCTGCGACAACTGCTACGCAATGACGCTGGCGAAGCGCTTGAAGGCGATGGGCTCGGCGAAATACCAGACCGACGGCGATCCGCGTACGTCTGGCCCGGGGTTCGGTGTGGCCCTGCACCCGGAGGCACTCGACGTGCCCCGTCGCTGGCGTGAGCCTCGCACGATCTTCGTCAACTCGATGTCCGACCTGTTCCACGCCCGGGTGCCGCTCAGCTACGTGCAGCGGGTGTTCGAGGTCATGCGCGAAACGCCCTGGCACACCTACCAGATCCTCACCAAACGCGCCGCTCGTCTGGCGAAGCTAGCGCCACACATCGACTGGCCGCCGAACGTCTGGATGGGCGTGAGCGTCGAGGACGACAGCCAGTGTGTCCGCGTCGATCATCTGCGTGCGGTGCCGGCGGTGGTGCGCTTCATCTCGGCCGAGCCGCTGCTCGGCCCACTGCCGAGTATTGATCTCGACGGGATCGACTGGTTGATCGCGGGCGGCGAGTCGGGGCCGGGCTGCCGCCCGATGGAACCGGCCTGGGTGGCGGACCTGCGCGATCATTGCGGCCGTTCCGGTACGGCGTTCTTCTTCAAGCAGTGGGGTGGGCGGACGCCGAAGGCAGGTGGCCGGAGCCTTGACGGCCGTACCTGGGACGAACTGCCCGAGCCACGCCTGCCGGTGCTCGCATAACGACTGATTGGGCGCAGGCGCTCAGAGTCGGCAGATCGACGATTTCCAGAAGTCGCCGATGCCCTTGTGGTCGATCAGGCCGCGCTTGTGCAACGACTTGACGGCGTGCCGGGCATGCCGTTCCCACGCCTGTCCCAGGACGTTCGCGTACACCTCGGACACATGATCGGCGAGCCGGATCTGCCGGCTCTCCTTGAGCAGGCGGAGGATATTGCCTTCGATGATCGCGGAGATGCGGGGCATGGTCGCTCTGATGTGGCGCTCACGGTCGAAGGGCGTCATGCCGCCGAAGAGCGTGTCTGGGCCCATCCGGCTGTTGTAGTGCTCCTCCTCCAGGTCGAGACCGGCCTGCCCGAGCGCGTTGACAAAGTGCCAGGCACCGTCGGAATGCGTGGTGAAAAGGGTCAGGACATATTTCGGAGCCAGCTCGGGGCGGGGGCGGACGGGCATGGCGACCGCTCTGAACGCGCTGCCTGCGGTGAGCCGCTTGTCGTACTCCGCGCCGACCCGCAGCGCGATATCGGTCGCGCGTTGGTGATCGTTTTCCCGGCCCACGGTGGCGAAGTGCTCCTGCCACCAGTCGCCACCGAGAAACCTGGTCAGATGGTTGGCCGTCTTCTGCTGGTCCGGCGTGAGTTGGCCGCTGCGACCACGAGCCGCCTGGACCGCGCGACCCATGCGAGCCACCGCTGACACGCTGAAGTGCAGGAGCACTTCGGTGGGTCGACCGGCTGCCCGGCCGAGCAGCTTCGAGCGCACCAGGTCGAAGTCGAGGGCGAGCCCGAACGGGTCCAGGAACGCGAAGAGAGAAGCGCCATGGGCGACGGTAAGCACCTCGGGCAGATGCTCCGCGACATCTCCCTGCCGCAGGACGCGCTTGGTCGTACCGCCCTTTGCCGCGAGTACCTGTTCCAGGTTGGCGAAGTGGTCCGGGTTCTGCTCCACGAAGAAGAGCGTCACGTTCCGGAAGTCCCGTACCGTGTCGGCGCAACGGGACAGCAGAAGCGGCGAGCCCGCCTCTCTGCCGTCGTCGTATTCGCCGCGACCGGCGTAGCCGTCGAGGAAGACGACGGGGTTGCCCTGGCCGGTTTTCGAGGCGAAGACCACCGGGTAGCGCTTGAGGATGCCGTGTTTCAGCACGGCGGCGGCCTTCCGCGTGGCGAAGAACTCCTCGTTCGCGGCCACCGCACCCTCCCTCACCGCATTACCAAAGGTGAAGTGACAGTAGCGGAGAGTGTGAATGAATGTAGTTCTCTCGTCCCGCGCGGTGTGTCGCGGCGTCCTGCCCGCTGCTCTCGCATCAATCAAGGGGTGCAGTTGCATCATCAGCAGGGCCAGCGGGAAGCTGCCCGTGATTTGTTCGCACAGATCTGGGATGAGATCGGCAGGGAGGCGGGCGATCCTCTGCACGTCTGCGTCCTCGCCCACTCGATGGCCGACGTGCAGGACGACGTACACCAGGAGTTGCTCTGGGATCAGCGGGCGCTGGCGGCGGCCAAGGGCGGCCTGGACCGGCTGACCCAGCAACTAATTCCCGAGTAGTCGCCCGACGCGCCGTTTTCAAGCTGGCTGATTCTGGCCGGTGAAAGTCCAGCGGCCTCGGCAATCTGGCCCTGAGTCATGCCGAGTTGCCTGCGAACTCCTGCCAACTGCCCGCCGCTGACCGCAGCGCGCATCTCCGTCGACCCCGCCGAGGCTGTCCGCCCGACTGGGTTGGAGCGGCTCGATGTCGGATGATCGCCTGAGACACCTGGCTGGCCCGCGGGAGCGATGGTTGTCGGGACGCTGATTTCAGGGTGAAATCAAAATTTCAGGGTGAAATCACGCCAGTTCAGGATGTGCTTCTGGCCGGGCACCCCTGGCGTCGACCATCCGACCACGAGGTGTGGGGCTTTCTTGTTGTGGAGGGTGGACGGAGGGGAGGGGGCGTTACTCGTCGGTGCGCTCGGCGACGAAGGTGCCCCGCCCAGGCTGACCGGTGATCAGCTCGCGGTCGTGTAGCAGCGACAGGGCGCGGGACGCCGTGTTCATGTGCACGCTGTACGACTCGGCGATCTCTCGCGTCGACGGAAGCTTGTCACCGGGCTTGAGTTCGCCGCTCTTGATCTTCGCCGCGATGTCGTTGGCGATGCGGCGATATGGCGCTTCTGCTGTTGGCATTGGAGGACTCCGGTTGGTTCGGCGTCTCCGATCATGCCGGCCTACACCAGTAACTGCAACAGGCTGTCGTGTCATGCTCGCCAGGGGTCGACCTACACAAACATTTGGGGTAGCTTGTGGATGTCCGGCTCCGGTTGGTTCGGCAAGCCTCGGAGGCGGACCCGAAGTTGGCTCCGGGGTCGTACCGCCAAGGAGGGCTGCGGTCGCGGGGCCGGCGGCCCGGCCGGCGTCCCCTGTCCGGCGGCCGGGCCGCCTCCAACGGTGCGCTCACGTGCTGACGTGGTGCCGCCAGGAGAAGGAGGCGTCCGTGCGCAACATGCTCAACCTGTCTCGGCTGGCCGGGGGACGGTCACCCGTGCACTGAGCTTCTTTCCCAACATCGAGGCGGCCGGTACCACGGTCTCCGAGGAGGATGCTCAGTTCGTACACCACTGGGTGTTCTGCGACCGGCGCAACGCGGGCGGCCGGTGCCCGCGCTTGGCCGACCACGACGGACCCTGCCGGGGTGGGTAGGGGACGGCGGGTCGTGTCCGGGGTCGACACATGGGTGGGGGTGGGGATGGCGGTGGTCGCCGCCGGCGGTCGGTGGGGTGGTCAGCGCAGGCCGGTGCTTGTAAAGGCTGGCCACTCCATCCTGGTTACTTGTGTGTTTCCGCCACATAGCCCGTGGGTGACGTCACTTCTAGCGTGAGCCGACACATAAGGTTTCCTCTCCCTCTGAGTCCTCACGTGGAGTCGCTATGACGGTTCGGACGACACGACGGGTGTTCCTGTCCACCGCCACGATGATGGCCGCGGTGCTCGCCGCCACGGCGTGTGGCAGTCCTCAGGACACCGCCAGCGGCGGTGGCGACAGCGCCGCGCCGGTGAAGGTTGGGCTGGTCTACTCCCAGTCGGGAGCGCTGGCCAGTTACGGAAAGCAGTACATCGAGGGGTTCCGGGCCGGCCTGGACTTCGCCACGAACGGCACCAACAAGGTGGGCGACCGGGCGATCGAGATCACCGAGGTCGATGATGCCGGTGACCCGGCGAAGGCGGTCTCCGCGGCCAAGGACCTGATCGGCAAGGGCAGCAAGATCATCGCCGGCTCGACGGCGTCCGGGGTGGCGCTCCAGGTGGCCCCGATCGCGGCCCAGAACAAGGTTCTCTTCATCTCCGGGCCGGCCGCCACCGACGCGGTGACCGGCGCGAACAAGTACACGTTCCGCTCCGGCCGGCAGTCGTACCAGGACGTGGTGACCGCCCGGTCGTTCATCGGCGACCCGACCGGCAAGAAGGTGGTGGTCTTCGCCCAGGACGGTGCCTTCGGCGACGCCAACGAGGCGGCGGTGAAGGAGGTCATCGGCGGTGCCGGGGCGACCGTCAGCGCGGTCCGGGCACCGGCCAGTGCCACCGAGTTCACCCCGTTCGCCAGCCAGATCAAGGCCGCCAAGCCGGACCTGCTCTTCGTCGCCTGGGCCGGCACCACCGCCCCGGCGATGTGGCAGACCCTCGACCAGCAGGGGGTCCTGACCTCCACCACGGTCGTCACCGGCCTGGACATCCGCGCCTCCTGGCCCACCTTCGGCGCGGCCGGCAGCAAGATCTCCTTCCTGTCGCACTACTTCGACGGGGCCAGCGACACCGAGGCGGCCAAGGCCGCCAAGTCCAAGGTCCCCGGCGGCACCCTCGACCTGTTCCACCCGGACGGCTTCGCCGCCGCGCAGATGGTGGTCCGGGCCGTGCAGGAGGGCGGCGACGACGTGGACAAGATGGTCGCCGCGCTGGAGGGGTGGAGCTTCGAGGGCGTGAAGGGCACCATGACCATCCGCGCCGAGGACCACGCCCTGCTCCAGCCGATGTACCAGGCGAGCCTGACCGGCAGCGGGGAGAACTTCACCGCCGCCGCGCAGAAGGCGCTCACCGGCGAGGAGAGCGCGCCGCCGGTCCAGGCGATGAAGGGCTGAGGCAGGCATGCTCGCCACCCGCGGTCTGACCTGGCGGATCGGTGAGGTCGCCATTGTCGACTCCGTCCACCTCGACCTGGCGCCCGGGGAGTTCCTCGGCGTGATCGGGCCCAACGGCGCCGGCAAGACCTCACTGTTCAACCTGATCACCGGCCTGCGCCGGGCCACCGAGGGAAAGGTGACCCTGGACGGGCAGGACATCTCCGCCCTGCCGCCGTACCGGCGGGCCCGGCTCGGGTTGGGGCGTACCTTCCAGGCGTCCTCGGTCTTCGGCTCGCTCAGCGTGCGGGAGAACGTCCGGCTCGCCGTGCAGGCGCACCGCGGGGGATCGATGAAGCTGTGGCGGCGGGCGGCGGCCGACCGGGAGGTGGCCGCCGCCGCCGACGCGGCGCTCGACCAGGTCGGCCTGGCCCACCGGGGTACGGCGTTGGCCGGCACCCTCGCCCACGGCGAGAAACGCAAGCTGGAGATCGCGCTGCTGCTGGCCGGCGAGCCGAGGGTGATGCTGCTGGACGAGCCGATGGCCGGGGTCAGCGCCGAGGACGTGCCGGAACTGATCCAGGTGATCCGGTCGTTGACCGGCGACAGCGGCCGGTCGGTGCTGATGGTCGAGCACCACATGGACGTGATCCTGGAACTGGCCGACCGGATCGCCGTGATGCACCACGGTGCCCTGCTGGCCTGTGACACCCCGGAGACGGTGATGGCCAACCCGACAGTGCAAGAGGCGTACCTGGGGGAGGAGCTGTGACCGAACCCGTACTCACCGTCGAGGAACTGTCGGTGCGGATCGCCGGGCTGCACATCCTCCAGGGAGTGTCCTTCACGGTGGCGCCGACCGGGGTGACCGTGCTGCTCGGCCGCAACGGCGTCGGCAAGACCACCACCCTGCGCGCGGTGGTCGGCCTGACGCCGCGCAACGGCGAGGTCGGCGGCACGGTCCGGATGGGCGACCAGTCGCTGCTGGACCGGCCGACCCACCGGCTGGTCCGCAGCGGGCTCGGCTACGTGCCGGAGGACCGCTGCGTCTTCGCCGGCCTCACCGTCGCGGAGAACCTGCGGCTCGCCGAACGGCGCGGCAACACTCCGGCGTACGACCGGGTTTTCGCGCTCTTCCCCGAACTGGACCGGCGCTCCCGGCAGCGGGCCGGCTCGCTCTCCGGCGGGCAGCAGCAGATGCTCGCCATCGGCCGGGTGCTGCTCAACGACAACCGGCTCCTGCTGGTCGACGAGCCGACCAAGGGGTTGGCGCCGAAGGTGGTGACCGAGGTGGCCGAGGTGCTGGAACGGGTCGCCGAATCCGTGCCGGTGCTGCTGGTCGAGCAGAACCTGGCCGTGGTCCGGCGGCTGGCCCGGGACGCGGTGGTGCTCGCCGCCGGCAAGGTGGCCTGGACCGGCGACGCCCAGGAACTGCTCTCGGCGACCGGGCTGACGAAGTCGCTGCTCGGGGTCGGCTCGGCGGAGGTGCGGCACTGATGGACGCGATCATTCTGCTCACGCTTACCGGGCTCGGCCTGGCGGCACTGTACTTCCTGGTGGCCTCCGGGCTGTCGCTGGTCTTCGGCCTCGCCGACGTGCTCAACTTCGCGCACGGGCTCTTCCTCGGCGTCGGCGCGTACGCCACCTGGTGGGCGGCCGGGAACCTGCCCGGTGCCGGGGCCGACGGCCTCGGTTTCGTGCTCGCGGTCGCCTTCGGGGTGGCCGCCGGCACGCTGATGGCGGTGCTTGTCGAGCTGGTGCTGATCCGCCCGCTCTACTCCCGCACCATCGAGCAGGTCCTGGTCACCGTGGGACTTTCGCTGGCCGGCGTGGCGCTCTTGCAGGCCACCTGGGGCGCGGACGCCCGACCGTTCCCGCGTCCGGAGTGGACCCGCCAGGTGACCTCGATCCTCGGCGCGCAGGTGCCCAACGGCGGCCTGCTGCTGATCATCGCGGCGGTGCTGGTGCTCGCCGCGATCCTGGCCTTCCTTCAGTGGACCCGCTACGGCCTGATCATCCGGGCCGGGGTGGAGAACCGGGAGATGGTCACCGCGCTTGGCATCGACGTACGCAAGGCGTTCACCCTGGTCTTCGCCATCGGTGGGGCGGCTGCCGCGCTGGCCGGCGCGCTGGGCAGCGTCTACTTCGGCACCGTCTCGCCGCAGCAGGGCGGCTCGCTGCTGATCTTCGCGTTCATCGTGGTGGTCATCGGCGGCATGGGCTCGGTGGTCGGGTCGGCGTACGCGGCGGTCGCGGTCGGGCTGCTGCAACAGTTCGTGAACTACTACGGCACCTCCGGGCTGGGCGACATCTGCGTGGTCGCGCTGCTCGCCGTGGTGCTGCTGCTGCGCCCGCAGGGCATTGCCGGAAAGGCGGCCATCGCATGACCGAGGTCAAGAGCCCCGAGGTTCCCGCGCCCCCGGCGGCGGTACCTTCCGAACTGACCCCCTCGTCGGGTCGATTCGGCCAGCTACGCCCCTTCCTGCCGCTTGTCGTGCTGGCCGTGGCGCTGATCCTGCCGTACTCGACGCTGCACCTGCCGGGCATCTTCGAGGGCGCGCTGAACTCGCCGGGCACCCTGCAACTGCTCGCCGTCTGCCTGGTCTTCGGTGGCCTGGCGGCTGGCTACGACCTGCTGTTCGGGCGGACCGGGATGCTCTCCTTCGGGCACGCCCTCTACTTCGCCGCCGGGGTGTACGGCACCGACATCCTGATCACCCGGGCCGGGCTGCCGCTCTGGCAGGCCGCGCCGCTGGCGATCGTCGGCGGGACGATCCTCGCCGGGCTGATCGGTGCGGTGGCGCTGCGTACCGTCGGGATCGCCTTCGCCATGGTGACGCTCGCCTTCGCCCAGGTCGGGGCGATCCTGGTGGCCCGCGACTTCGGCGGGCTCACCGGTGGCGAGGAAGGGCTGCCGCTTGACGTCTCCGGGCTGCCCGCCGGGCTGGTCGGGGTCGCCAACACGGTCAACCTGTACTGGCTGGCCCTGGCCTACCTGGTCGTGGTGGTGCTTGTGGTGCACCGGGTCAGCGGCTCGCCGACCGGGCGGGTGCTGGCCGGGCTGCGCGACGACGAGCGCCGCATCGGTGTGCTCGGGCTGGACCCGTACCGCTTCAAGCTGGTCGCCTTCACCCTGGCCGGCGGCTTGGCGGCGGCCGGCGGGGTGGTCTACTGCCTGATCGTCGGCGGTGCCTCGCCGCACATCACCAGCAGTGAGTTGACCCTGTCGCTGCTGGTGATGGTGGTGCTCGGCGGGCCGGGCACCCGCTGGGGTCCGGTGCTGGGCGGCATCCTCTACATGTACCTGGACCACCGGCTGGTGTCGTTCGGCAGCTCCGGCGCGGTGGAGGCGCTGCCAGCCTTCCTCAGCCGGCCGCTCTCCGAGCCGCTCTTCGTGCTGGGCACCGTCTTCATCCTGGCGGTCTACTTCTTCCCCGGCGGAGTGGCCAGCCTGGCTCCCCGCCTGGCCCTGCTCCGCAACTCCCTGCGCCCGCGCCCGCGCCGGGACGGCTGACCGGGCGGCGGGACGGCTGATGGCGCGGCGGGTCGGCTGATGGCGCGGCGGGCGGGCGGCACAACAGCGTGCCGCCCGCCCGCCGTCTCCGGTCAGCCGTCTCCGGTCAGCCGTTGAGCATGTCGTACGCCGACTTCGGTGCCGGCTTCGCCTCGTCGCCGACGAAGGCGACGATCTGCGGGGCGGTGCCGAAGTCGGCGTACTCCACCACGTACTTCGACGCCTTCTGCTTACCGAGGGCCGGGATCGCCAGGGTCAGCGAGCTGAGGTTGCCGTCCGGGCCGACGACGGCGGTGAGCGGAATCGGCTCGGTCGCCTCGCCGAGCGGCGCCACCCCCTCCATCGCCTCCACCAGTTCCGGCTGGCTGGCGAAGTCGACCACACCGGTGTACGTCCCGTCCTCGCCACCCTGGACATCGGTGGCGGCGCGGATGATCACCTCGGCGTTGCCCGGATCGGTGCCCTCGTACGCGGGAACCGGATCCGAACCCGCCATCTTGGCGGGGTCCAACTCCATCCAGGTGGTCGGCAGCTTCATCAGCTTCTGGAGGTCCTGCTCGCCCTTGAAGTTCACCTTCATCCAGGTGCGGGTCTCCACGATCCGGAAGGACATCTCCAGGGTGAAGTCCTTCTCCTTGCCGACGACCTGCATCTCCATGCCCCGGTTGACCGGGTCGACCACGCCGGAGACGTCGCCCGAGGCGTCGCTTGTGGCGAAGCGGAAGGCCGGATCCTCGGCGTTCGGCACCGCCGCCAGCAGTTCCTGCTTGGGGTCGGGAGGTGGCGGCGGGGCGGCCTGCGGGCTGGCGTCCTTGCCGTCGCAGCCGGCCACCAGGGCCGCGGTCAGCAGGGCGACCGCGCTGGCCGCGATCCGCCGGGTGACGGCGGTGGTGCCGGTTCGCTGAGTCATCTCGTCTCTTCTTCGTCGGGAACGAACGGGAATCCTATGCCAGAGCTGGCGCGCTCGTGGCCCGATGTGTCCGCCGCCGCGACCGACGCCGTTGAGAGCGCATTCGTGCGAGGGGCAGGCCCCCCGTGTGGCCGCCCCTCGCGCGCTTAGGTCGTCAGCTGTTGAACAGGTCGTATACTGAGGCCGGCGCTCTGACCGCCTGGTCGTCGGTGAATGCGACGATCGCCGGGGCGCTGCCGAAGTCGAAGTACTTCACCGTGTACTTGGAAGCCTTCTGCTTGCCGGCCGCCGGTAGCGCCAGGGAGAGTGAGGCGAGGTTGCCGTCCGGACCCACCACTGCGGTGAGCGGAACCTGCGCGGCGGCATCGCCGAGGGCGTCCACACCCTCCAGTTGATCGGCCACCGACGGGTTAGCGGTCAGGTCGACCATGCCGGTGTACGTGCCGTCCTCGCCGGCCTGGATGTCCGTCGCGATCCGGATGATCGGTTTCGTGTTGCCTGGATCGGTGCCCTCATATTTGGGCAGGGAACTCTCACTCTCGACCTTCGCCGGATCCAACTCCATCCACTTGGTGGGCAGCTTCAGGAGCTTCTGGACGTCATGCGAGCCCTTGAATTTCACCTTGGTCCAGATTCGTGACTCGACCAACCGGAAGGACAACTCCAAGGTGAGGTCCTCCTCCTTGAAGACGGTGTTGAGGGTCATGCCCTTGTTCGCCGGGTCGACCACCCCGGTGAACTCACCCGACAGATCCCGGCCGGACCAGCGGAAGGGGGGATCCTCTTCGTTCGGCACCGCTGCCAGCAGTTCCTGCTTCGGGTCAGGCGGCGGTGGAGGCGCAGCCTGTGGGCTGGACTGACGGCCGTCACACCCAACCAGCAGGGCGGAGGTCAGCAGAGCGACCGCGGTAACCGCGAACCGCCGGTTCGCAGCGGCGGTGCCGGTTTGCTGAATCATCATGTCTCTCTCTCGAGGATGGATTGGTGCTGGTGAAGATGCTCGACGCGGCCACCGCTGGATCGTTGCCGATATGCTGCCGTCCGGCTGCTGTCGCGCTGCCGAACCGCGCTCGCCTGGGCAGTCAGGAACGGGAATCGTATGTCAGAGTCGCTGCGCTTCTATGTGCTTGGGCCCCAGCGGGCGTGGTACGGCGACCGTGAGATCGACCTGGGACCCGGTAAACAGCGTGCCGTGCTGGGCGTACTCCTGCTTGCCCCCGGACGGCCAGTGCCCATTTCGCAGATCGTTGACGCGGTCTGGCCGGACGAGCAGCCGGTCAACGGGCCGAACGTGGTGCAGAAGTATGTCGCGGGACTGCGGCGTGTGCTCGAACCCCACCGCTCGCCCCGCAGCCCGGGGCGGGTGCTGACCCTGACCGACGCAGGTTACGTACTGCGGGTCACGCCGGAGGCGGTCGACGCCCTTCGGTTCGAACGTGGCGTCCAACGAGCCCGCCGTGAACTGACCGAGGGGCGACCGGCTGAGGCGGCCGCTCTGCTGAGGGAGACGTTGGGGCTGTGGCATGGTGACCCGTTCACCGGCTTCACCGGCTCGGTCTTCGAGTCGGCCCGCCAGCGGTTGGTGGAGACCCGTGCCACCGCGCTGGAGACCTGGGCGGAGCTGGAGCTGCGGGCGGGTCGGGACGGTGAACTGGTCGGCCGGTTGGTCGAACTCGTGGCGGAGTTTCCGGTTCGGGAGCGGCTGCGCCACCTCTTGATGTTGGCCCTGTACCGCGGCGGCCGGCAGGCGGAGGCACTGGCGGCGTACCGGGATCTCGACACCATGCTTCGCCAGGAGTACGGCCTGGAGCCCGGCGAGGCGTTGCGGGACCTGCACCGACGCATCCTCAACGCCGATCCGATGCTCGGCGCACCCGTCGACGTCCCCACTCACCCGCCCGCACCGCCCGCACCGTCCGCAGTGCCGACGGTGCCCGCCGCGTCCACCGTCGGGGCCGGCCCCGTTGCGACAGGGCAGGCCGCCAGCGCACCCGCCGGTACTGTCGTCGCCGTCCCGGACCGGCCGCCGGCCGGGGCCGACACCACCGGCCGATCGGCCCCCCACCCGGCCACCCCACCGCCGTATGCGGCGGCCTCACTGGGACATCGCACCACCGGTCTGCTGATCGCTCCGTCGCCGCCGACCTGGTTGAGTCATCTGGGTACGGCCGTCAACGCGCTGCTTGTGGCCTTCTCCCTCGGCGCGCTGACCTGGTTTTCCATAACCTTCTACGCGGTCCGTCGGCAGAGCCGCTGGCTGGGGCTGTCCGCGGTCGGCTACCTCGTCGCCGGTGGGGTGGCCTTCGGCACGATAACGAGGGAGAACCCCAGCGGAGCGACGAGTTGGATGGATGGCATCGCCATGGTCCTCCTCGCCCTCATCTGGCCGGGTGGCTTCGGTCACGTCCTGGTGCTCAACCGTCGAATCGGCGTTTTGCTGGGGACGCCGTCCGGGCTGGCCGACCCGGTCGAGATCGACCGGCGGGCGCGTCGTTACCAGGCCCGCCAACTGCTGCATCTGTATCCGGTGGCCCGTCACGACCTGCGTATCGGCCGCCCGGATCTGCCGCGCGGCTTCGACGACGGCGGGCTGGTCGACGTCAACGCGGTCTCCGCAGCGGTGATCGAGGCGCTGCCCGGGCTCACCACCGAGCAGGGGCGACAGATCGTCGCCGCCCGGGCGGCGGGTGGCCCGTATGTCTCCCTGGAGGAGCTGAGCGTTCGCTGCCACCTGCCGCTCGATCGGGTGGAGCTGCTCCGCGACATCCTTGTCTTCCTGCCGCCGCCCGGTCCGCCGGGGCCGTCCGTCACGCTGGCTCCGCCGCCCACCCGCCTTCCGACGGGTGACGCTGGTAGAAAGGCCGGATGAGCGAGGAACCGACGGCGGGCCGATCCTCGACCGGTTCGGTCGACCGGGAGAGCGTCCGGCAGCGGGCCGAGGCGGTGCTGCGCCGGCTGGCCGGCGACCACGCCCGGCTGCGCGAGGACCAGTGGCGGGCGATCGAGGCGCTGGTGGTCGACCGGCGGCGGGTGCTCTGCGTACAACGCACCGGGTGGGGCAAGTCGGCCGTCTACTTCGTCGCCACCGCACTGCTGCGCGAACGCGAAATCGCGCCAGGCGCCGATGGTCACGGCGGAGCCGACGTGGAACCGAGCGGACCGACGGTGATCGTGTCGCCGCTGCTGGCGTTGATGCGTAACCAGGTCGGGGCGGCCGCCCGGGCCGGGATCCGCGCCCGGACCATCAACTCGGCAAACCTCGACGAGTGGGCCGAGATCACCGACGAGATCCACGCCGGTGCGGTCGACGTGCTGCTGATCAGCCCGGAACGGCTCAACAATCCGGAGTTCCGCGACGGCGTACTGCCGAAACTGGCCGCAACCACCGGGCTGCTTGTGGTGGACGAGGCGCACTGCGTGTCGGACTGGGGGCACGACTTCCGGCCGGACTACCGCCGGCTGCGTACCTTCCTCGGCAACCTGCCCGAGCAGACTCCGGTGCTGGCCACCACCGCCACCGCCAACGCCCGGGTCACCCGGGACGTGGCCGAGCAGCTCGGCACCGACGCGACCGACCCGGCCGTGGTGCGGCCCGACGTGCTGGTGCTGCGCGGCAGCCTGGACCGGGAGTCGCTGCGGTTGGGCGTACTCGAACTGCCCAGCCCGGCGCACCGGCTCGGTTGGCTCGCCGACCACCTGGACCGGCTGCCCGGCTCCGGCATCGTCTACACGCTCACCGTCGCGTCGGCCACCGAGACCGCCGAGTTCCTCCGCTCGCGCGGCTGGTCGGTGGCCGCGTACACCGGTCAGGCCGAGGACGCCGACCGGCGCGCCGCCGAGCAGGACCTGCTCGACAACAAGATCAAGGCCCTGGTCGCCACCAGCGCGCTCGGGATGGGCTTCGACAAGCCGGATCTCGGGTTCGTGGTGCACCTCGGCGCGCCACCCTCGCCGATCGCGTACTACCAGCAGGTCGGCCGGGCCGGTCGGGCCGTCGAGCACGCCGAGGTACTGCTGCTGCCCGGCGTCGAGGACGCCGCCATCTGGCGGTACTTCGCCTCGCTCGCCTTCCCGCCCGAGGAGCAGGTACGCGCGGTGCTCGCCGCCCTGCACACCGACCGGCCGCTCTCCACCCAGGCCCTGGAACCCCTGGTCGACCTGCGTAGGGCCCGGTTGGAGCTGATGCTCAAGGTGCTCGACGTGGACGGCGCGGTCCGCCGGGTGCGCGGCGGCTGGCTCGCCACCGGCGAGCCCTGGGTCTACGACGAGGCCAGGTTGCGCCGCGTCGCCG
Organism: Micromonospora sp. PRAS1; assembly: GCF_059553435.1. NCBI lineage: Bacteria > Bacillati > Actinomycetota > Actinomycetes > Micromonosporales > Micromonosporaceae > Micromonospora > Micromonospora sp. PRAS1. The sequence goes on along the minus strand of NZ_JCANNB010000013.1, from coordinate 852 downwards.
CCGCCCGCACCGCCGAGCAGCAGGCCATGCTCGGGTACGCGGCGACGACCGGTTGCCGGATGCGTTACCTGCGCGGGTGCCTGGACGACGCGGAGGCGACCGACTGCGGCCGGTGCGATCGCTGCGCCGAGGCGCTGTTCACGCCGGAGGTGTCACCGGCCGCGCTGACCGCCGCGCAGACCTTCCTCGGCCGCCCCGGCGTCCAGATCGCGCCGAAGAAGCTCTGGCCGACCGGGCTGGCCGCGGTGGACGTACCGCTGAAGGGGCGGATCGCCCCGGCCGAGCAGGCGCTGCCCGGCCGCGCGGTCGGCCGGCTCTCCGACCTCGGTTGGGGTGGCCGGCTGCGCAACCTGGTCGGCCCCGGTACGCCGGACGGCCCGGTCCCCGACGACGTGGCCGCCGCCGTCATCGAGGTGCTCAAGGCGTGGGCGCACGGCGACGACCCGTGGCCCAGCCGCCCGGCGGGCGTGGTCACCGTCGACTCGCACACCCACCCGGTGCTGATCGGCTCGCTGGCCGAGCGGATCGCCACCGTCGGGCGGCTACCGCTGCTCGGCCAGGTCACCCTGGCCGGGCCGACCGGCGGCGATGCGCCGCGCGGCAACAGCGCCCAACGGGTCCGCAGCCTGCACGGCAACCTGGTCGTCCCCGAGGAACTGGCCGCCACCCTGGCCGGACTGGACGGCCCGGTACTCCTCGTCGACGACCTGGTCGACTCCGGCTGGACCATGACCATGGCGGCCCGCGCCCTCCGCCAGGCCGGCGCCCCCGCCATCCTCCCCCTAACCCTCGCCACCACCTCCTAACCCCCAACCCCCCGCACCCGCACCCGCACCCGCACCCGCACCCGCA
>NZ_JCANNB010000012.1:0-201604 GCF_059553435.1 Micromonospora sp. PRAS1 | reverse complement strand
ACCGCCCAGGCGGCGCAGGGCATCGTGGCCGAGGTGGCGCTGGCTGGCCTGGAGGGTGAGGAAGCCGAGCCGGCTGAACACGCCGAGCGGGAACTCGGTGGGACTGTCGTCGATCGATTCGGAGTAGTCGACGTAGTCGGCGTCGATCTGGTGGAAGTCGTGGTAGCTGAACCGTACGTCGAGCAGTCGGGTGTCCTGGCCGATCTCCCGTTGCAGGGTGGAGAGCGGGTAGCGGCGGTGCGGCCACAGCTCCAGCTCGGCGGCGAAGGTCCGCCGGATCAGCTCCGCCCAGGTGGCGGGCGAGCCGTCGTAGCCGATCGGCACGGCGTTCAGGTGCATGCCGTACACCCGGTCCGCGCCGGCCACCTCGGGCCGGATGTTGCAGACCAGGCCGGTGTAGAACCGCCCCGCGTCGGTGAGCTGGCTCATCACCTTCAGGTGCGCGGCGAGCATCACCGACTTGAACGGCACGCCGAGGCGGCGGGCCAGGTCCCGCAGCGCAGCTTCCAGGTCTTGGAGCGGCACCCAGTGCTCGTGCTTGGCCCCTTCCGGCGCGTCGGCGTCGCCCCAGCCGGCCGGCAGGTCGTGCCGGGTCCGGCCGACAAGTGCGCGGCGCCAGAACTCGCGGTCCACGTCGCCGGTGACCGACCGACGCTCGGCGGCGACTGCGTCGGCGAACCGCACCGCCGGGGCCTGCCGCGGCGCCTCCGGCGCAGCGGCGCGGATCCGGTGGTACTCGCGGAGCAGTTCCATGATCAGTGAGTGGTAGCTCCACCCGTCGAGGATCGGGTGGCACTCGGTAAGGGTGAGCCACCAGCTGCCGTCCGGGCAGGTACGGGCGTGCAGCCGCAGCAGCGAGGGCCGGTCCAGGTCGAACAGCCGGTTCCGCTCGACGGCGATGAAGTCGCGCAGTTCCCGGTCCAGCTCGGCCGGCTCGGTGGCGGCGCTCTGGTCGTGGCCGACGGTCAGCTCGGCGGTGGCGTGCACCAGCTGCATCGGCACCGAGTAGCTGGTCAGGTCGAACGAGGTACGCAGCACCTCATGCCGCTGCACCAGCAGTGCCGCGGCGGCGCGCAGCGCGTCCAGGGAGAACTCCCCCTCGCCGCGCACCCGGTAGCTGGTCACGTTGTGGTAGTGGTTCTGCTCGGTGTCGGCGAGCAGCTCGACGAGCATGCCGAGCTGGCCCTGGGTGCACGGGTAGGCGTCCACCAGGCCGGCGGGCAGCGCGGCCCGGTCCGCCTCGTGCACCAGCTCGAACGGGGCGACCGTCGGCTCCGGCCCGGCGGCGGGCCGCGCGGTGAGCAGTTCGGCCAGTTCGGCGATGGAGCGTCGCTCGAAGAGGTCGCGGACCTCCACGTCGAAGTGTGCCTCGCGCAGCGCGCCGGCAAGTGCCACCGCACGGATGGAGTCGCCACCGAGATCGAAGAAGCCGTCGTGCACGCCGACCCGGTCCAGCCCGAGGGTGGTCGTCCAGACGTCGGCGAGCTGCTGCTCCACTGTGGTACGTGGGGCCACGTACGGGCGGTCGACGGCGGCCACCGAGCGGTCCGGGGTGGGCAGCGCGGCCCGGTCGAGCTTGCCGTTGTTGGTAAGCGGGATCCGGACCAGCGGCACGAACGCCGCCGGAACCATGTAGTCGGGAAGCGTCCGGCTCAGCGCCGTGCGCAGCTGCGAGGGCCGCAGCAGCACCGCGTCGTCGCCGGTCACCAGGTACGCGACCAGACGCTGGTCGCCCGCGCTCGGCTCGTGCAGCACCACCACGGCCTCCCGGACGCCGGGCAGGGCGGTGAGCGCCGCCTCGATCTCGCCCAGCTCGACCCGGTAGCCACGGATCTTGACCTGCTGGTCGGCGCGGCCGAGGAACTCCAGTCGCCCGTCGGCGTGCCGCCGCGCCAGGTCGCCGCTGCGGTACAGCCGGGACCCGGGCGGGCCCCACGGGTCCGGGACGAAGCGCTGCGCGGTCAGTTCGGGGCGGCCGAGGTAGCCTCGGGCCACGCCGGGACCGCCCACGTGGATCTCGCCGGGCACGCCGAGCGGCACCGGCCGGCCGTCGGCGTCGAGCAGGTAGACGCCGAGGTCGGCCAGAGGCTCGCCGATCGGGCTGGCCGTACCGCCCACCTCGGCGGCGGTGACCCGGTGGTGGGTGGTGTGCACGGTGGTCTCGGTGATCCCGTACATGTTGATCAGCTGCGGCGCGTCCAGGCCCCGGCGGGCCACCCAGGGCGCCAGCTCGGCGAAGTCCAGCTTCTCGCCGCCGAAGGTCACCACCCGCAGGGCGAGCCGGTCCACCCTCGGGTCCGCGTCGGCGGCCAGGCCGACCAGGGCGCGGAACGCCGAGGGCGTCTGGCTGAGCACCGTGACCCGGTGCGCGATCAGCTGGTCGAGCAGTTCCTGCGGTGAGCGGATCACCGCCCGGGGCAGCACCAGCAGCCGGCCGCCGTGCAGCAGGCAGCCCCAGATCTCCCAGACCGAGAAGTCGAAGGCGTACGAGTGCAGCAGCGCGAAGACGTCGTCCGGGCCGTACCGGTAGTCGTCGGCGGTGACGGTGAGCAGGCGCAGCACCTGCCGGTGCGCCACCGCGACCCCCTTCGGGCGGCCGGTGGAGCCGGAGGTGTAGATGACGTAGCAGAGGTTGTCCACCGCCATCGGCACGGCCGGGTCGCCGGCCGGCTGGGCGGCCAGTTCGGCGGCGAAGCCGGGGTCGTCCAGCAGCACCACGGTCCCGTCGAAGGTGGCGAACCGGTCCCGCGCGGCGGTGGTGGTCAGCACGATCTGCGCGCCGGCGTCGTCGACAATGAAGTCCAGCCGCTCGGCCGGCGAGGCCGGGTCGAGCGGCAGGTACGCCGCGCCGGACTTGAGCACGCCGAGCAGGGCCGGCAGCAGTTCGGGGCCGTGGTCGAGGTGGACTCCGACAAGCCGCTCCGGGCCGGCACCGTGGCCGCGCAGCCAGTGCGCGAGCCGGTTGGCGTCGGCGTTCAGCTCGGCGTAGCTGCGGGTGGTGTCGCCGACGGTGAGCGCCCCCGCCTCGGGTTGCGCGGCGGCGACCGCCTCGAACCGGCCGTGCACGGTGCCGGTGACCGGGTCGGCGCGGCGCGGCCCACGGGTCAGCAGGGCCAGTTCTGCCTCGCCGAGCAGGTCCAGCGTGGAGAGCCGGGCCGTCGGGTCGGCCGCCACCTGGTCGAGCAGCCGTACCAGGTGCGCGGCTACCCGCTCGACGGTGGCGGCGTCGAAGAGGGCGGTGGCGTACTCGAACCGGCCGCGCAGCCGACCGTCGGTGCCTTCCACTACGTGCAGGGTGAGGTCCACCTTGGCCGAACGCAGGGGCAGCTCGACCGGTTCCACCGCCAGCTCGCCGCTCCAGTCGCTTACCGGCGGGTCGGACTGGAGGGTGAACGCGACCTGGTAAAGCGGGGTACGGGAGAGGTCCCGCTCGGGCTCCAACTCGTCGACAAGCAGTGCGAACGGGGCATCGGCGTGGTCGAAGGCGTCCAGCACGGTGCGCCGGTTCAGCTCCAGCAGGCTGGTGAACTCGGGGTCGCCGCTCCACCGGCCGCGCAGCACCAGGTTGTCGATGCCGTACCCGACCAGGTTGCGCAGCTCCGAGCGGCTCCGCGCGGACGACACCGTACCCACCGCGAGGTCGGTGCGGCCGGTGTAGCGCGACAGCAGCACCTGGAAGGCGCTGAGCAGGGTGACGAAGACGGTGGTGCCGGCGGCGCGGGCCACGCCGCGCAGCGCGGCGGAGGCATCGGTGGTCAACGTGAACGGTACCGACGAGCCGTGCCAGTCCCGGATCTTCGGCCGGGTCCGGTCGGTCGGCAGCTCCACCGGGGTCAGCCCGGCGAGCTGATCGCGCCAGTAGCCCAGCGACCGGGTCACCGGCTCGTCGCGGAGTCGGCCGCGCTGCCAGGCGGCGAAGTCGGCGAAGTGCACGGTCGGTTCCGGCAGCCGGGATTCGGTGCCCGCGCGCTGGGCGGCGTACAGCTCGGCCAGCTCGCCGATGAGCACCGCCACCGATGGTGCGTCGCAGGCGATGTGGTGCAGTACCAGGGCCAGCACGTGCTCGTCGGCAGCCAGCCGGACCAGTACGGCCCGCACCGGCCACTCCCGCGCCAGGTCGAACCCGGTCGCCGTGGCCTCGTCGAGGACCGCGTCCAGCGCCGCCGGCCGGTCGGTCAGGTCGACCACCGGCAGCTCAACCTGCGCGGGCGCGTCGATCATCTGCACCGGTGCGGCACCGGCGAGCGCGTAGCGGGTACGCAGGATCTCGTGCCGGGCGAGGAGTGCGTCGAGGGCGCGGCCCAACGCGTCGACGTCCAGCCGGCCGCGCAGCCGCAGCGCCGAGGAGACCAGGTACTCGGCGCTGGTGGGGTCCATCCGGTTGAGGAACCACATCTGCTGCTGGCCGTGCGACAACGGCAGCGGAAGCGAGCGGTCGACGGTCGGGATCCGGTTGCGACGCCCGGTACGGCGACCGGCCAGCCGGCGCTGGACGAGTTCTTCACGCAGGTTCGGCTCGTTTGCGGTGCTGGTCATGCCGGGGACTCCTCGGATCGCGACAGGTCGTGGGCGAGATCGGCGTCGGTGAGCGCGTCGATTTCGGCCCGGATCAGGTCTTCGATGGCGACCGCCTGGGTGCGCACCGTGGGGTGCTCGAACACCAGGCGGATCGGCAGGTCGAGATCGAACTCCTCCTGGAGGCCGGCGACCAGCCGGGCGGCGAGCACCGAGTGCCCGCCGAGGAGGAAGAAGTTGTGGGTGGCACCGATCCGGGCGTCCAACAGCTCCGCCCAGCAGTCGGCGATGCGCTTCTCCACCACGCTCTGGGGTGCGACGAACTCGGTGATGTCGGCGGTGCCGTCGGTGAGTGCCGCGTCGAGCCGGCGGCGCAACGCCTCCCGGTCGACCTTGCCGTTGGTGTTGAGCGGGATCCGCTGCACCGGCACGAAGAGGCTCGGCACCATGAAGTCGGGCAACTGCCGGGCGCAGTGCGTGGCCAGGTCGGCGGCCTCGCCACGGTAGAAGGCGACCAGCCGGTCCTGGTGGGCGAGGACCACGCAGTCGCGTACGTCGGGATGTTGGGCCACGACGGCGGCGACCTCGCCGGGCTCGATCCGGTAGCCGCGGACCTTGACCTGGTCGTCCACCCGGCCGACGAAGGCCATCGTGCCGTCGGGCAGCCAGCGGCCCAGGTCGCCGCTGCGGTAGAGCCGGGCGCCCGGCGGGCCGAAGGGATCGGGCACGAACCGGTCAGCGGTCAGCGCCGGCCGGTTGACGTAGCCGGTGGCCAGGCAGTTGCCGCCGATGTACAGCTCGCCGACCGCGCCGACCGGCAGCAGCCGCATCGCGTCGTCCAGGATCCGCACCACGGTGTTCGCCATCGGCGCGCCGATCGGCACGATCTCGCTGTTCTGCGGGACCACCACCGGGTACGCCGACATGATCACGGTGGTCTCGGTGGGACCGTACGAGTTGATCAGGCCACCGGGGCCGAGCAGTTCCAGCCACCGGTTCGCCACCGACCCGCGCAGCACCCCGCCGGCCACCCAGAGCTGACCGGCCAGCCGCTGCGCCTGCGCCCGGTCGACCTGTTCGGCAAGCAATTCCAGGTGCGGTGGCGTCATGATGAACCGGTCGTACGGCCCGGCGGCCAGCAGCAACGCGCCGAGTTCGGTGAGGTCGAACTCGGGCGGCAGCAGGGTCACCGGCTGCCCGGCCACCAGCGGTCCCCAGAGATTCGAGATCGACAGGTCGAAGGCGATTGTGGAGAAGAGCGGGGCACCGCCGCCGGCCGGGCGTCCGCCCCGGTCGCCGAGCGCCGCGGTCTCCGTCGCGCAGGCCAGGAAGTTCGTCACCGCCGCGTGGGAGAGCAGCACTCCCTTGGGCCGGCCGGTCGAGCCGGAGGTGAACAGCACGTACGCCGGCTGCGCCGGATCGAGATGGCGGGGCGGGGTGCCGGTCGGTTCGGCGCTGACCATGAGCCGGTGGGTGTCCACCTGGAGGGTGGGTACCCGGAACCGGTCGGCGTAGCGCGAGTCGGTGACGGCGAGACCGGCGCCTGCCGTGTCGAGCATGTACCCGATCCGCTCGGCGGGGTACGCGGGATCCAGCGGTACGCAGGCCGCGCCCGCCTTCCAACAGCCCAGGATCGCGGCGACCAGGTCGGGTCCCCGGTCCAGCAGCACGGCGACCGCCGCGCCCGGCTCAATGCCGGAGCGGCGCAGGTGGTGGGCGAACTGGTTGGCCCGGCCGTCCAACTCGGCGTAGCTGGTGGTCGCACCGGTCTGGCGCAGCGCCACGGCCTGCGGGGTCGCCGCCCGGCGCGCCTCGAACAGGTCGACCACGGTGCCGGCGGGGCGGGGCACCGTCGGCCCGTTCCACTCGTGCAGCAGCCGGTGCCGCTCCTGCGCCGAGTACGGGTCGAGTTCGTCGAGGCGGGCCTCGGGCCGGTCGGCGGCGGCCCGGAGCAGCCGGACGAAGTGGTCGGCCAGCCGCCGCACGGTGGTCTCGTCGAAGAGCGCGGTGGCGTATTCCACGGCGCCGGCGAGTGAGCCGTCCGGTTGCGGCCAGAGGTGCATGGTCAGGTCCGTCTTGGCCACGGTGGCGGCCTGCCGCAGCGCGTCGACCGCCGCCGGGTCGTCGGCCATCCGGCCGGTGATCCCGCCCTCCTGGTAGTTGAGCATCGCCTGGTAGAGCGGGGTGCGGGAGAGGTCCCGCTCGCCGAGCAGGTCGTCCACCACCCGGTCGAAGGGCAGGTCCTGGTGGGCCAGGGCGGTGACCACCCGGGCGCGGACCTCCCGGACCGACCGTGCGAAGTCCGCCGCCGGATCCAGCGTGCAGCGCAGCACCACCGGGTTGAGGAAGACCCCGGCGATCTGCTCGACCTCGGGCGGCCGGTGCCCGGAGGTCGGTGTGCCGACCGGCACGTCCCACTGTCCGGTGTAGCGGGCGAGCAGGGTGGCGAAGGCGGTGAGCAGCGGTACGAACGGAGTGGCGGCGCAGCGCCGGGCCAGCTCGGTCAGGGCGGTGGCGACCTGCGCCGGCACGGTGAAGCCGAGCATCGCGCCGTGCGCGTCCCGCTCGGCGGGGCGCGGGCGGTCCAGCGGCAGCGCCAGCTCCGGCAACCCGGCCAGCGCCTCCCGCCAGTACGCCAGTTCCCGCTCGACGACCTCGTCGGTGAGCTGCCGGTGCTGCCAGACCGCGTAGTCGGCGTACTGCACCGGCAGCGGGGGCAGGTCGGCCGGGCGTCCGGCCACTTCGGCGAGGCAGAGTTCCCGCAGGTCCCGTTCGAGGACCAGGGCGGTACCGGCGTCGGAGGCGATGTGGTGCACGGCCAGCACCAGCAGGTGGTCGCGGCCGGCCGAGGTGGCCAGCCCGGCCCGCCACAGTGGTCCGGTGCGCAGGTCGAAGCCCTTGCCGAGTTGGGCCGCGACCAGCTCGGCCAGTCCGCCGTCGCTGACGTCGCGGACCAGGAGCGGGGCCGGTCCGGGCGGCACCATCTGTTGCCGGGGCACGCCGTCGGCGACCAGGTAGCGGGTGCGCAGCGGTTCGTGCCGGGCTTCCAGGGCGTGTAGGGCCGCCCGGACCTGGTCGGGATGGACGGTGGCGGGTAGCCGCACGTAGAGCGGGACGACCCACTCCTTGCTGCCCGGGTCCAGCTGGTCGAGCATCCAGAGCCGGTGCTGGGCGGCGGAGAGCGGCAGTGGCCGGTCGCGTCCCACCGGCAGCACGGGTGCGGCCGGCGTGGCCGCTGCCACCAGCCGGGCCTGAGCGGCCACGGTGGTCGCGGTGAGCAGGTCGCGCAGCGCCACCGCGCCACCCGCCGCCGCGCTGAGCCGGTTCTCCAGCAGCAACGTCTCCAGTGAGGTGCCGCCGAGCTGGTAGAAGTCGTCGTCGACGCCGACCTCGTCGACGCCGAGCAGCTCACCCCAGATGGCGGCGACGGCGCGCTCCGCGCTGCTGCGCGGTGCCCGGAACGCCGACCGGTCGACCGGTTCGATGGCTGGCAGCGCGGACCGGTCGATCTTGCCGCTGGCGGTGAGCGGGAACTCCGCGACCGGTTGGAAGACGGCGGGTATCAGCGCCTCGGGTAGCCGGCCGAGGCAGAAGGCGCGCAGCTGCGCCGGGGTGGGCGCGGGCCGGCCGGCCACGTACGCGGCGAGCTGCCGGCGGCCGGCCGGGTCGGTGTGCCCCACCACCACGGCCGCGCGGACGTCGGGGTGGGCGGCGAGCACCGCCTCCACCTCGGCCGGTTCGATCCGTACGCCGTTGATTTTGAGCTGGTGGTCGACCCGCCCGACGAACTCCAGGCTCCGGTCGGCCCGCCAGCGGACCTGGTCGCCGGTGTAGTAGAGGCGGGCGCCGGGCGGCCCGTACTCGTCGGGTACGAACCGGTCGGCGGTGAGGTCGGGCCGGTTCAGGTAGCCGCGACCCAGGTTGGCCCCGCCGACGTAGAGTTCGCCGACCACGCCCACCGGCACCGGTCGCCGGTCCGCGTCGAGCACCTGGAGCCGGACGTCGGGCAGCGGACGCCCGATCGGCACCGGTCCGCTGTGCTGCTCCGGGTCGACCGGGTGGGCCGTCACGTCGATGGCGCACTCGGTCGGGCCGTAGGTGTTCCAGACCCGCACGTCGGGCGTGACCGCCAACCGCCGGCACAGCTCGGCGTGCAGCGGTTCGCCGGCCGAGAAGATCAGCCGCAGGCTGGTGCAGTCGGTCCAGCCGGGTTCGTCGACCAGCCGCCCGTACACCGACGGCACGCCTTGGAGGACGGTGATCCGGTGCCGGGCGACGGCGGCGACGAGGGCGGCGGGGTCACGGTGCGCGCCGGTCGGGGCGAGCACCACCGTGCCGCCGCTGGCGAGGGGGGCGAAGAACTCCCAGCCCGCCGCGTCGAAGCTGACCGAGGTCTTCTGGAGCACCCGGTCGGCGGGGCCGAGGTCGTGTTCCCGGATGGTCCAGGTGACCCGGTTGCCGATGCCGCGATGGGTGATCTGCACCCCCTTGGGGCGGCCGGTGGAGCCGGAGGTGTAGATGGCGTAGGCGACGGAGTCCGGGTCCGGTGCCGGTACCGGCGCGGTGGGTGGCGCGGCGGCGATCCGGGCCCGCTCGGTGTCCAGGCAGACCACCCGGGCGGGTGCCGCCTCGTCGCGCAGCGTGCTCTCGGTGAGCAGCAGGTCGACGCCGCTGTCGGTGAGGATCGCCTGCCGCCGCTGCGCCGGATGGGTGGGGTCCAGCGGCAGGTACGCGGCGCCGGCCCGCCAGATCCCCAGCAGCGCGACCACCAGGTCGACGCCACGCTCCAGGTTGACCGCGACAGGCGTTTCCGGGCCGACGCCGAGGTCGGCCAGGTACTGCCCGAGCTGGTTGGCCCGCCGGTCCAGCCCGGCGTAGTCCAGCCGCTCGACGTCGCCGCGGACCGCCGTGGCCGTGGGGGTCAGCGCGGCCTGTCGGGCGATCAGTTCGGAGAGGGTGCCCGCCCCCGGGGTGGCGGCTGCGGCTGCTGGCGCCGCCAGCGGGACGATGCTCATCGGTGCTCCTCCTCCAGGGGACCGGGCGCGGGCGTCTGGTCGGGTCAGCCGGTCAGGCAGATGCCGCCTGGGCGGCCATCCGCTGGCGCAGGCTCAGCGGTCGCATGTCGGTCCAGATCTCGCCGATGCGGGCCAGGCACTCCTCGCGGGTGCCTTCGGTGCCCTCGGCCCGCCAGCCGGCGGGCAGCTCCCGGTCGGTCCACCAGACCGAGTACTGCTCCTCGTCGTTGAGCACCACGCGGTAGCTGCGGTCGTCGGTCATAGCCACTCCTTCGGTGATCCGGTGGACGCCACGGTGGCGCCCGGCACGGGTAGGAAGTCGTCGACGCGTACGCCCAGGCCCCGCCGGGCGGCGGTGGCGCGGACGTGTTCGGCCAGGACGAGGTCAAGCACCCCGAGGCCGAACGGGGACACCACCACCGGTACGTCGTCGGCGGGCAGCCGGACCCGGCCGTCGGCGAGTTCCGCGATGGTGGCGGTGATGAAGTCCCGGCCGCCGGTGAGCTGCTCGGCCAGGTGCAGCGAGGTGCGTTCGCGGCAGACGTGGTCGGCGTCGTCGACCACGTTGCGGGCCGTCAGCAGCGCCTCGGGACGCAGGTCGCGCAGGGACAGGTGCAGCAGCACCGCGCCCGGGCGGCAGGCGTCCAGATCGAGGTGGGGTTCGGTGGCCGTGGTGGCGATCGAGACCAGCCGATGCGCGGCCAACGCCTCCTCGGCGGTCCCGACCACTGTGGTCGGCACGCCGGGTAGCAGCGCGCGGGCGGCCTCGGCGAAGGCCGCGGCCCGGGGCCGGTCGGTGTCGAACAGCGTCAGGGCCGGCGGCGGGGTGACCGTTTCGGCCACGAACCGCAGCACCTGCCGGTTGATCAGGCCGCAGCCGATCAGGGCCAGGCCGTCCGGGCGACGGTCGGCGGTGAGCAGGCCGGCCGCGAGTGCCGCGCTGGCCGCGGTACGGCGGGCCGAGACGATCGACCCCTCGACCAGAGCCACCGGGTGGCCGGTGTGCATCGAGTTCAGCACGATTGCGGCGCTGGCCCGGGCCAGGCCCAGGTCCAGGTTGCCGGGGAAGGAGGAGATCCACTTCATCCCGGCCACCGGCGGGTCGGTGCCGAGGTAGGCGGGCAGGCCGATGACCCGGTCGCGGGGTCGTTCCGGGAAGCGTAGGAAGACCGAGTGCGGCAGGCTGCTGCGGCCCTGCCCGTGCAGCAGGTACGCGTCCCGGACGAGCGCCACCACCCGGGCGTCGTCGCCGTCGAGGATGTCCCGCACCACGCGCTCGCCGATGATCAGCATGACTCGTCCTTCCACAGATGGGTGATCTCGCCGAAGTGCCGCACCACCCATTGATCGGAATAGATCGTGTCGAGGTAGCGGTCGCCGTTGTCCGGCAGGATCAGCACGGCGGTGGCACCCGCCGGGAGCTGCGCGATCCGCCGACGCAGCGCGGCGACGGTGGCACCGGAGGAGCCGCCGGCGAGGATGGCCTCCCGGTTCAGCAGCAGCCGGCACCCGACCACGCAGTCCAGGTCGGAGACGTGCACGATCTCGTCCGGTGCCGCCTGGGCCGCCAGCGGCGGCACGATCGAGGCGCCGTGCCCGGGGATCAGCCGGGATTCCGGCTGACCGCCGAAGATGGCGCTGCCCACCGCGTCCACCGCCACCACCCGGGTGGTAAGTCCCGCATCGCGCAGGTATCCGGCGCAGCCGACAAGCGTCCCGCAGGTGCCGGTGGAGCAGAACAGGTAGTCCACCTGCCCGTCGAGCGCGGCCACGATCTCGGCCATGGTCCGCCGCTGGGCGGCGGCGTTGAGCGGGTTGGCGTACTGGTCCGGGCGGTAGGCGTACGGGATGCGCTCGCACAGCTCGCGGACCCGGCGCTGGCGCACGGGCAGGTACTCACCGGTGACCGGGTCGGGCTGCTCGACCATCTCGATCTCGGCGCGGTACGCGGTCAGGATCGCCAGGTTCTGCCGGGTGGTCTTCGGGTCGACCACGCAGATGAACCGGATCGCGTAGTACGCGCAGACCTGGGCCAGGCCGATGGCGAGGTTGCCGGAGCTGGACTCGACGACCACCGAACGGCCCGGCACCAGCTCCCCGGATTCGATCTTGTCGCGCAGCATGCTCAGCGCGGTGCGGTCCTTGATGCTGCCGCCCGGGTTGAAGCGTTCGAGCTTGACGAAGATCCGGGAGGGGGACTCCGGAAACAACCGGACCAGCTGTACCAGCGGGGTGTTCCCGACCGTCGAGAGGATGCCCTCGCGCACCGTTCCTCCCTCCACAAGTGATCTTTTAGTGCCACGAAGTTGTCAAGCGGCGCTATATCGCCCCTATACCGGTGCGTGATCGCCGTCGCGCCGGCTAGCGCGTGCCGAGCGCCAGCAGGTCGCGCAGTTCCGTCTCGTCGACCATCGCGGCCCGGGAGACCACCGTCTGCGGTGCCGTGCAGGCCACCCGGAGCAGTTGGATGAAGTGCCCGGCCAGCCGCTGCACGGTCGGCTCGTCGAAGAGGTCGGCGTCGTAGCCGAACTCGGCCTCCAGCCGGCCGTCGTGGTGCTCCGTGAGGGTCGCCGAGAGGTCGAACTGGCCCTCGTCGTAGGGGATGTCCAACAGCCGGATCCGGTGCCCGGCGAAGGGGTGCCGCCCGCTGGCGAAGTCGTCGCCATGCTGGTGAACCAGCAGGCTGACGGTCGCTCGCACCACCGGCTCCTGGTTGCGCCGGCCCGCCTGGACCAGCGGGAACGGGTAGCCGGCGTGGGCCACGCTCCCGGCCACCTGCCGGCTCGCGGCGGCGATCGCCGCGGCGAAGGTGGTGTCCGCGGCGAACGACGCGCGCAGCGCGATCGTGTTGACCAGCAGTCCCACCACCCCGCGCAGCGCGCGGCCCCGACGCAGCGAGGCGGGACAGCCCACGGTGAACTCGGCCAGTCCGGTGTAGCGGTACATGGTGGCCTGGAACGCGGCGAGCACCACGCTGTACGGGGTGACCCCGGCCGCCGCCGCAGCCCGCCGCAGTTGGCCGGCGAGGTCCTCCGGGAGTGCCCGGCTGAACGCGCCGCCCCGGAACGAGCGCACCGGTGGGCGGGGCCGGTCGGTCGGCAGGGTCACCGCCGTGGCGCCGTCGCAGACGCCGTTCCAGTACGCGCGCAGCCGCTCGCCGCGCTCGCCGGAGATCGCCGCCTGCTCCCGCGCCAGGAAGTCGTCGTAGCTGCCGGTGACCGGCGGCAGCGCCACCGGTCGCCCGGCCTGCAACGCCCCGTACGCCTCAGCCAACTCCTGCCACACGATCCGCTGGGAGTGGAAGTCGGTGGCGATGTGGTGGATGACCAACATCAGCACGCAGTCGGTCCGCCGCAGCAGCAGCGCCACCCGCATCGGGCCGTCCTGCCCCAGTCGCAGCGGCCGGTCACCGAACTCCTTGCAGCGGCTCAGCAGTTCGTCGTCGTCCAGGTCCGGCACGTCGAGGACCTCGACCTCGCCGGGAAGGTCGGGGTCCACGATCCGCACCGGCCCCTGGTCCGTCTGCACGAACCGGGACCGGAGCAGGTCGTGTCGGGAGCGCACCGCCGTCATCGCCCGGCGCACCAGGTCAGGATCGAGTGCCGGCTCGACGCGCAGGCCGTGCACCACGTTGCTGGCCGGGCTCTCCGGCGCCAGCCGGTGGATCAGCCACAGCGCCCGCTGCCCGACCGACAACTGCCGGACGTCCTCGGTCACACCGAGGACCTGGCGGCGAGGACGAAGTTGGTCAGGTCCTGGACCTTCGCGAAGTTGCCGACCTCCTCGTCCGGTACCTCCAGATCGAAGTGGTTCTCCACGGCGGCGAGCAGGTCGACGAGCTTGAGGCTGTCCAGGCCGAGGTCGACGAAGGTGTCCTCGGGGCTGATCGTCCGGTCCACGTCCTCGGTCATCAGCTTGCGGGTGAGCCGCACGACGTCTACGGAAACCTGGTCCACGGTCATGGTCATGGTGCTGTTCCTTTCGAGGAAATGAGGTGGTCAGGGCATCCGGATGAGCTGGCCGGCGTAGGCGAGGCCCGCCCCGAAGCCGAGCAGCAGCACCCGGTCGCCGGGGCTGGTGCGGCCGCTCTCGTACAGCCGGCTGAGCGCCAGCGGCACCGAGGCGGCCGACGTGTTGCCGGTGTCGACGACGTCCTTGGCGACCTTTTCGGCCGGGATCTCGAGGATCTCGGCCAACTGGTCGATGATGCGCAGGTTCGCCTGGTGCGGTACGAACCAGTCGATGTCCGCCAGTTCGACACCGGCGGAGGCGCACACCTTGCGGGCCACCCTCGGCACGTTCTTGGTGGACCACCGGTAGACCAGCGGGCCGTCCATCTTGGCGAACTCGCGACCGTTGGCGTCCCACTTGGTGCCGAGGATGTCGGCCCGCCGGCCGTCGCTGCCCCACACCACCGGGCTGATGCCGTCGGTCTGCGCCGGGGAGACCACCGCCGCGCCCGCGCCGTCGCCGAAGATGACGTACGTGGCCGGGTCCTCCGGGTCGATGAACCGGCTCAGTTGTTCCGCCCCGACGACAAGCACGTTGCGGGCGCCACCCACCCGGATCTCGTTGGCCGCGATCCCGATCGAGTACGCGAAGCCGGCGCAGGCGGCGTTCAGGTCGAACGCGCCGGTGGCGGTGATGCCGATCCGGCTGGCCACCTCGGGTGCTCCGCCCGGGATGCGGTCCTTCTTCGTCGCCGAGGCGAGGATGACCAGGTCCACGTCGGCCGGGTCGACGTTCGCCATGGCCAGCGCCTTGCCGCCGGCCTCGGCGGCCATCATCGTCACGGTCTCCTCCGGCCCGGACCGGTAGCGCGACCGGATGCCGGTCCGCTCCTCGATCCATTCCGGGGTCACCCCGGTCTCCTTGGCGATCTCCTCGTTGGTGATCAACCTGCTCGGCCGGTACGCCCCGAGCCCGGTGATTGCCGCGCCAGTCATCTGTGCCATCGCTCCCTCCGCACCACGTCGGTCGGTGTCCTGGTGGCACCGTCTGGTGGGAGTGTTCGACGGCCTCCTCATAACTTCTCTACATCGCCTCCGGTATGGAAAAGAGATAGCCCGCACCGCGACCGTCCGGCGGGAGCCGGGTCGCCACCGGGGCGGCCCGCCGGATCGAGAGGGTGCGTGGATGAAGGATTTCCGGGGCAAGGTCGCCGTCGTCACGGGAGCTGGTTCGGGGATCGGTCGGGCCCTCGCCGTCGAGCTGGCCGCCCGGGGCGCCCGGCTGGCCCTCTCCGACGCGGCGGAGGATGGCCTGGCCAAGACGGCGGCGAGTTGCGCCGAACGGGGTGCCGAGGTGCGCAGCTACCGGCTGGACGTCACCGACCAGGCTGCGGTGCAGGAACACGCCAAGTTGGTCCGCGCCGACTTCGGCGGCGCCGACCTGGTGATCAACAACGCCGGGGTGAACCTGCTGGCCTCGGTGATCGAGGCCAGGTACGAGGACCTGCGCTGGGTGCTCGACGTCGACTTCTGGGGCGTGGTGCACGGCACCCGGGCGTTCCTGCCGCTGCTCGTCACGTCCCGGGGGCACCTGGTGAACATCTCCAGCATGTACGGGCTGACCACCGCGCCGGCGCAGTCCGCGTACAACGCGGCCAAGTTCGCCGTTCGCGGCTTCACCGAGGCGGTGTGGCAGGAGATGCGGGTCGGCGGGGTGCCGGTGACGGTCAGCTGCGTCTACCCCGGCAACGTACGCACCGACATCTTCACAAGCGCCCGGACCGGTCGAGGGCTGGGCTACGAAGGGGTCCGGGAGCGCTTCGCCCAGGAGGCGGCGACCTCGGCCGAGCAGGCCGCCCGGCTCATCCTGGCCGGGATCCGGCGCAACCGACTGAAGATCATCGTCGGGTCGGACGCCCGGCGGGTCGACCTCTTCACCCGGCTGCTCGGCACGCTCTATCCGAGGATCACCGCACACCAGGCCCGGACGCGGGCGAGCCGGCTCCGCCTGGAGGTCATGCGAAACCGGCTCGCCGCGCAGCGGCTCAGAACGTCAGACCACCGTCAACCGTGACCACCTGACCGGTCAGGTAGGAGGCCCGCCCCGACAGCAGGAAAGTCACCACCGGGGCGATCTCCTCCGGCTGGCCGAGCCGGCCGAGGGCGGTCCGCTGCCCGACGCCCTCGGTCAGCCCGGCGGGCAGGTCATTGAGCATGTCGGTCTCGATGAACCCCGGCGCCACCGCGTTGACCCGGATCCCGTACGGGCCAACCTCCTTCGCCAGGGCCTTGGTGAAGCCGATGATGCCGGCCTTGGACGCCGAGTAGTTGGTCTGGCCGGGACTGCCGGTGATGCCGGCCACCGAGGAGACCGCGACGATGGCCCCACCGCGCCGCCGCATCATCCGGCGGATCGCCGCCCGGCACACGTGGTAGACGCCGCCGAGGTTGACGTCGATCACCGATTGCCAGTCCTCGTCGGCCATCATCGCCACCGGCCGGTCCCGGATGATCCCGGCGACGGTCACCACGGCGGCCACCTCGCCCAGGTCCCGCTCCACGCCGGTGACGAAGTCGCGTACCCGGGCCGGGTCGGCGACGTCCACCTGACGGGCCAGCACCCGGGCACCGGCCTCGCCCGCCTCCGCGGCCACCTTCTCGGCGGCCTGCTGGTTGCTCTGGTAGCAGAAGGCCACGTCGTACCCGTCGGCGGCGAGCTGCCGGACCACGGCCCGGCCGATGCCCCGGGACCCGCCGCTGACCAGCGCGACGGGGCGTCGGATCTCACTCATGTGTTGGCTCCTTCACCTCGGATGTGCGGGCCGGGCGCAGCGCGGCGGCCGGGCGCACCGCGCCGACCAGCCGGCCGACCCGCATGACCACCTCGGAGCCGACCAGGCTCTCGCCCTGGACGAAGCCGGTGTCGGCGATCAGCCGGATCAGCTCCACCCGGTGCTCGACCGTCTCGCCGGGGCGCACCGGCCGGCCGAAGCGGATCTCCTCGAAGGCACCGGCGACCGGCACCCCACCGGTCAGCACGTCGGGCAGCGGCCGGTCGTGCCGGATCAGCACCAGCGCGGCCTGCCCCCACGACTCAAGCAACAGCACGGCGGGCAGCGGCCGGGTCCCGGTGACCGTGTAGCTGCCCACCAGCCGGCGCCGGGGCAGCAGCTCGCTGACCCGGTCGACCAGTAGCATCGGTGGCCGGTGCGGGATGAGCCGCCGGATGTCGTCGCCGTCGAGCATCACGCGCCTCCGTTCTGGTAGCGCAGCACCACCTCGGCGGCGGGGGCACCGGCCACGGTGATCGTGCCGCGGCGCGCCCCACCGTCGTTCCGGACGGTGATGACCAGCTCGTCGTCGAGGTCGATGGTCTGGAGGAACCGGCAGGAGACCAGTTCGATGAGAACCGCTGCCGGCGTGGCCGCGAGCACGGTGCGGTGCACGTACTCCACGATGTACACCCCCGGCAGCAGTGGGAAGCCGGGATAGTGCCCGGCGAAGACCGGGTCGTTCCGGTCCGGCCGGACCCGGGCGACGAGCTCGCCGCCGGTGTCCTGGGTCAGGTCGATCCGCGCGGTGGTCGCGCACTCGGGCGGGATCAGGCTGCTCACCAGCTGACCGTGCCGGCGTCGGCTATATCTTCTCCATACCGCCGACCGGCGGCCCGACGCGACCGGCGGCCCGTCAGGCGGGGACGCGCGACAGGTCCGCGAGCGGGAAGCGGCCGGCCATGGTCCGGCGGTCCACCGGATCGGCCTTCTCCCGGGCGAAGACCCGCACCAGGTCGTGGAAGCGGTGTCGCTGCCGCCGCGCGCCGTCCGAACCGGCGATCTCCAGCAGCCGGGCGTCGACCAGGCTCTCGGCCACCTCCTCCCCCACCCGGTGCGGCACGCCGAGCACCCGGGCGGCAGCCCCGATCGGGAACTCGGCAGTCGCCAGCAGGGCCAGCCGGCGCAACGCCACCTGGCTCTCGGCCGCCAGCTCCTGGTAGCTGCCGTCGATGCGGGCCCGGACGTCCAACGTCCCCAGCCGCAGCTCGTTGAGGCGGAACCGTTCGTCGGCCAGCCGCTGCGCGAGGTAGTGCAGCGACCAGTGCGGGCGAGCGATGAGCCGGGCCGCGGCCACCCGCAGGCCGATCGAGAGCCGTCCGCACAGCTGCACGATCCGGTGTGCGGCATCGGGCTCAGCGGCCACCCGCCGCGCGCCGACGATCGTGGCGAACAGTTTCAGCGCCTGCGCCGGATCGAGGATGCCCACCTCGACCCGGGTGGCGCCGGGCAGCTCGGAGAGGCGGCCCCGGCAGGTCAGGATCACCCGGCACGACGGGTCACCGGGCAGCAACGGTCGGACCTGTGCATAGCTGGCGGCGTTGTCGAGCACCACCAGCACCCGGCGACCGGCCAGCTGGCTGCGATAGAGGCACTCCCGTTCGTCGAGCCGTCTCGGGATGACCTGCTCGGCGTTGCCCAGGCCACGCAGGAACCAGCCCAGCACGTCGCCCGGGTCGATGGCGTTGCCCCGGGTGCCGCCCAGGTCGACGTAGAGCTGCCCGTCCGGGAAGTCGCCGCGGGACAGGTGGGCGGCCCGCAGCGCCAGCGCCGTCTTGCCGACACCGGCCATCCCGGTCAGCAGGGTTCGCGGCGGTGCGGAGGGCGACGGCTCGGCGAGCAACGCGACCACCTCCCGCAGCTCCTCCTCCCGGCCACAGAAGTCCTGCGCACCGGGCGGCAGCATGGCCGGGCGCACGTCCCGCCAGCCCGACTCGTCCCGGGACGTCACCTCGGCGGGCGGCCCGGGGCGGGCCAGCACCGTCCGGTACGCCTCGGTCAGGGCCGGCCCCGGGTCGACGCCCAGCTCGTCGGCGAGCGCCCGCCGGCCCTCGTGGTAGACCGCCAGTGCGTCGGCCTGGCGGTCGCAGCGCAGCAGGGCGGTCATCAGCAACCCACGCAGCTGCTCGTGCAGTGGCTGCGCGGCGACCAGGTCGGTCAGCTCGGGCACCAGCTCGGCCTGCCGCCCCAGCATCAGATCGGCCCTGATGCGGTCCTCCAGGACCGCCATCCGCGCCTCGGTCATCCGGTGCGCCTCCGCCTCGGCCAGGTGCTCGGTGACGTTCGCCAGCGTCGTGCCGCGCCACAGCCCCAGGGCCTCGTGCAGGCAACGGGCGGCCTCCTCGGGCCGGCCGGCGCGCAGCGCGTCCCGGCCCAGTGCGGCCAGCCGCTCGAACTGCTCGAGGTCGAGTCGGCTCTCCCCCAGCCGGAGCACGTACCCGGACCACTGCCGGAGGATCTCCACCTCGGCACCGAGGTACTTGCGCAGCCGGGAGACGTAGTTGTAGAGCTGGGCGGCGAAGGTCGCGGGCGGGTGCTCGTCCCAGAGCAGCTGGCAGAGCTGGGTGTCGGAGACGTTGCGTCCCCTGGCGAGCAGCAGCGCGGCCAGGACGGTGCGCTGTTTGGCACCATCCAGCGGGATCTCGGCACCGTCGCGCCAGGCGCGCACCGGCCCCAGTACGCAGAACTCCACAGTCGCTCCGATCGGGTCGCCGTCGACAGGTCGGAGACTCGGCCACCGGCGCACACCGGCGCATGTGTACCCGACACCCAAGTTCCGTCGCCCGGCCACGCGGGTCGGCACCGGGGCACCGACATCCGACGCCGGACCGACCGGCCCGGATACCGACACCGCCCGCCGGTGACGAACCCGCAGGTCACGCCCGGCATACCGTCCCGACCAGCCGGGACGACGAGAATTTGGGTGGATCCCACGCATGAGTTCGTCGGTGCCGCTTGGCACCCTCTATCCGGTGAACATCACGACGGCCGACGATCCGCACAGCCGGGTTCCGGGGCAGTCGCACCGGCTCCCCCCGGGGTGGTGGGCGCGCAGCCTGCCCCGGCACGAGCGGGCGGGCGACGACACCGGCCCGGTCGACGGCGCGCGGCTCGACCCGCCGTGCTGGGTGGAGCCGGTCGAATCCGCGGTACGCGCCGCCGTGCCACTGCCCCCGTCGGTTCCGGTGCCGACGGACTGGCGGGCCGCGTTCGCCCTGCCGTTACGCCCACTGGTCGAGCACGCGACGGCCCGCTTCCGCCGCGGTGCCCGGCTGGTGCCCACCGCCGCGCAGGTCGACCTGGCCGCGCTGGAGACCGAGCTGGGCGTCACCCTGCGATGGCAACTGACCTCGCTCGCCGTCCGCAGCTTCGTCGCGGAACTGCACCGCCAGCGGGTGGCCGGGCAGCTGAGCGGTGCCGACGGTCGCGCCCGCTTCGCCGACTTCGTCCGCCGGCTGGCCGGGCCGGCGGAGCTGGCCGCGCTCTTCACCGACCGTCCGGTCCTGGCCCGGTTGCTCGGCCAGGCCACCGGGTACGTCACCGAGGCGCGGCTGGAGTTGGTCGACCGGTACGCCGCCGACCGGGCCGAGCTGGTGCGGACCCTGCTGGACGGCATTGATCCCGGCCCGCTGGTGGCCGTCGAGGAGAACCGGGGTGACCCGCACCGCGCCGGTCGGACCACCGCCATCCTGCGGTTCGCCGACGGTCGGCGGCTGGTCTACAAGCCCCGCGACCTGACCCACGACATCCGACTGACCGCCTTCGTCGACTGGCTGAACGAGATGGTTCCCGAGGTGGGCCTGCGTACGGTCGCCTGCCTGGTACGCCACGAGTACGGGTGGACCGAGTTCGTCGAGGCCGCCGCGCTGACCGGCCCGGACGGCGCGGACCGCTTCTACCGGCGGCAGGGCGCGCTGCTCGCGCTCGCGCACGCGCTGAACACCACGGATCTGCACTACGACAACCTGATCGCCAGCGGCGAGGATCCCGTGGCCATCGACGTCGAGACGCTGTTCCGGCCGCGCTGGGAGAGCGCGACCGACAGCGGTGATCCGGCCAGCGACCTGCTCACCGCCTCGGTGCAGCGGACCTCGTTGCTGCCGATGATCGTCGTCGGCGAGCAGGGCATCATGGACCTCTCCGGCTCCGGCGGTGACCAGGGCCGGCAGAGCCCGGCCAGCCGGGTCGACTGGGCCGACCCGGGCACCGACCGGATGCGCCTGGTACGCCGGGCTGGCACCTTCGACGGCGCGTCGAACCGGCCCCGGCTCGGTGACCGGGTGGTCGATCCGGAGGAGCACGCCGCAGCGATGCTTGCCGGTTTCCGGCTCGGCTACGACGCCATCGAGGCGCACCGCGCGGAGTTCGGCCGGCTGGTCGAGGAGTCCTCGGCGATGACGGTGCGCCTCGTCGTCCGGCCCACCTGGACGTACCGGATGCTGCTCGACGAGTCCACCCACCCGGATCTGCTGCGCGACGGCCTGGACCGGGACCGTTTCCTCGGCCAGCTCCACGATCAGGCCCAGTTCCCCGGTGATCCGGCCTTCGCACACCACGACCTGGTGGCGCTGTGGCGCGGCGACGTGCCCTACTTCCACGCCCGGGCCGACGGCCGGCAGGTGTGGGCCGACGGCGAGCCGACCGCGGTGCCGCTGCACCGCAGCGGCGTGCAGACCGCGCTGGACCAGCTCGCCCGGCTCGGCGAGGCCGACCGGCAGGACCAGGAGTGGATCATCCTGGCCAGTCTGGCCACCCGCCGGCCGGTCGGCGGTCATCGGGACGCCGCCCCGCTGCCGGGTCCGTTGCACGGCACGGCAGCGCCCACCGAACGGCTGGTCGCGGCGGCGTGCGCGATCGCCGACCAGCTCGTGGCCCGGGGCGCGCCGGGCCGGGATCGGGTGAACTGGCTCGGCCTGGAGCTGGTCGACGACCGGCAGTGGCTGCTGCTGCCGATGGGCGCGAGCCTGGCCAACGGGTACCTCGGCGTCGCGCTCTTCCTCGGCCAGCTCGCCCAGGTCAGCGGCGTCGCCCGGTACGCCGAGGTGGCCCGCCGGGCGGTCACCGCGACGCCCCGCCTGCTCGACCTGCTCTCCGCGCGGCCGGAGCTGGTCACCGCGATCGACTGCGGCGGCCTGCACGGCCTGGGCGGGGTGGCCTACGGCCTGGCCCGGCTCTCCGTCCTGCTCGACGACCCCGGCATCGGCCGGTGGGTCGACCAGGCGGTCGAGCTGGCCGAGGTAGCCGCCGTCGACACCGCCGCCGACGACTGGGCCACCGGCCGGGCCGGCTGCCTGGCCGCGATGTCCGCGATCCACGCCGAACTGGGCCATGACCGGGCGGCGGCGCTGGCCGGCAGCTGTGCCGACCGGTTGGCCGAGGCGGTGGAGGGTTTCGACACTCCGCAGCGCCCGGCCGGCTTCGCGGCCGGCACGGCAGGCATCGCGTACGCCCTGCACCGGTACTACGACACCGGCGCAGGGTCCCCCCGGCACGCCGACGCCGCGCGGGTGGCGCTGCGGCACGCCGTACGCACACCGGCGGACTCTGCCGGGTGGTGTGTCGGCAGCGCCGGTCTGGCCCTCGCGCTCACCGGCTGCGACGCCGGTGCCCCCGGCGGAGCCGCTGTCCCGGAGCTGTCCCGCCTGGTCCGGGGGTTGGCCGACCGGCCACCGTCGCGCGACCTCAGCCTCTGCCATGGCGAGGCGGGCATCGGCGAGGCGCTCACCGCGCTGGCCACCGGGCCGGCCGGGCCGGCGGCAGCCGCCGCGCTACGTCGGCGGGCGACCCTGATCCTTGACGCGTTGCAATGGCAGACCCGCTACTGCGGTACGCCCGACGGAGTGCTCACCCCGGGCCTGCTGACCGGGCTCTCCGGCATCGGCTACGGGCTGCTGCGCTTCGGCCTACCCACGCGGATACCGTCCGCGCTGCTGTTGGAACCGAACCCACGGTCAGCCGAAGCCGCTGACCATCGTGCACCAAACCACCCGATTGAGGAGAAAGAACATGTCTGACGACCTCGCCACCGACCTCGCCCGTATCGACGACACCGCCGAGGCGCACCCGGTCGGGGAGCCGCGGACCAGCCCGCTGGTCACCTTCGGACTGCGTACGGCGGCGCTGGCCGGACTCGCCGTTCCGGTTGGCCTGCTGGTGGGGCAACTGATCGCCGGGGACGCCGCAGGTGGCGCCGACGTGTCCACCGCACCGGTCATCACCTGCTGCCCGACGTTCGAAATGTAACGGCGAAAACCGTCCGGTCAGCGCGGCGGTCCGTCCGATCGCGGCAGAAATCCGCCTGTTTGGATCCACTGTCGACCGTGGTGAATCACGGACCGCCTCGCTATCGTTACCGCCGTGCAGTGCCGATCCCGCATGATGGTAGGTCGCGATGCGGAACTCGGCGTGTTGCACGATCTGCTCGAGTCTGCCCGCGCTGGCCGCGGCGGAGCGGTCTTCGTCGTCGGAGAGGCCGGCATCGGCAAGTCGCGGCTGGCCGCGGCGGCGGTGGAGCTGGCCTACTCCGCCGAGATGAGCCTGTTGCGGGGGCGCGGCAGCACGCTCTGCACCGGGGTACCGCTGCGACCGCTCACCGAGGCGGTGCTCTCCCTGCTCAGGTCCGCCACAGTGGACGTCGCCGCGCTCGGCCCGTACGGTCCGGTGCTCGGGCGGCTGGTGCCCGACTGGGGCACCGTGTCCCCTCCCGACCAGGAGAACGGGTCGGTGGTGATCCTCGCCGAGGCCGTCCTCCGGCTCGCCGCTCTCGCCGGTCAGGACCGTGGCAGCCTGATGGTCCTGGACGATCTCCAGGATGCCGATGCCGAGACGCTGATGGTGGTCGAATACCTCATCGACAACCTCGACCACCAGTCCACGCTGTTGCTGGGGACCATCCGGGCCGACGACTCCCCGGCGCTGGAGGTCGCCCGCGCGGCGGCCCGCCGGGGCCGCTGCACCCTGCTGACGCTGGACCGGCTCGGCCCCGGTGACCTGCGTGACCTGGCCGGGGCGTGCCTGGACGTGCCGGGCGACGAGCTGCCGTCAGCCGCGACCGAGCTGCTCTGGGGCGGCAGCGGCGGCAACCCGTTCCTCATCGAGGAGATCCTCGCCTCCATGGTGGAGGACGGGCTGCTGCTGCGCGGGGCGCAGGGGTGGGAGCTCGTCTCGCAGCCGCCCGCCACACTGCCGGCCGCGTTCACCCGGAGCATGGCCCACCGGATCGGGAAGCTGGCTCCGCCGGCCCGTGAGCTGCTCTCCTGCGGCGCCCTGATCGGGCAGCGTTTTCCGGTGACCGTGGTGCAGGCGGCGACCGGCCTCACCGACCGTGACCTGCTCAATCATCTCAACGGTGAGCTGGTCGCCCAGTTGGTGACGCCGGACGACCAGTTGAGCGACTGGTACGCCTTCCGGCACCGGGTCACCCAGGAGTCGCTGCTGGCCCTGGTCGGCTCGGCCGACCGGCGGGAGCTGGCCCGCAGGGTCGCCGACGCGGTGGCGAAGGTCCATCCGGAGCTACCCGGGGAGTGGTGCCAGATCTCGGCCGCGCTGCGCCTCGACGCCGGTGACACCCTGTCGGCCGGTCAGCTCTTCGCCGAGGCCGGCCGGCGGGCGCTGGCCCAGGGCGCCGCCACCTCGGCCGTCGCCCTGCTCGACCATGCCTGGGAGTTGCAGGCCGGGTCGTCGGCCGAGGCCCGGGCGGACACCCTGGACACGCTGCTGCAGGCGCTCGCCGAGGCCGGGCTGGTCGGGCGGGCCCTTGACCTGGTCAACAGCCCGGAACAGGTCGGCGTCCTGCCCGCCCGGCGGCGGGCCCGGCTGCACACCCGGCTGGCCTGGACCGCGATGGTGGCCGGGCAGTTGACCGACGCGTTGGGCCAGGTGCGGATCGCCCGCGAGTTGCTCGGTCCGACGCCAGCTCCTGAGGACGAGGCGCCGATCGACATCGTCGCCGCGCACCTGGCCCTGGACACCCCCGGCAAGGACCAGCTGGAGGTCGCCGAGACCCTGACCCGTCGGGCCGCCACGGTCGGCGTGGCGGTGCCCCTGCCGGTGGTGGCCTGCCAGGCCTGGCAGCTGCTCGGTGCGCTGGTCCGGCACCGCGACCCGGCCGAGGCGACCCGCTGCCTGGAGCGGGCCCGGTCGATCGCGGCCGAACACGACCTGCCGATCTGGGAGGTCCACTCGCTGATCCGGCTCGGCAACGACGACGCGTTGCTGCACGGCGCGCTGGACCGGCTCGAACAGGCCCGGGAGCGGGCCCGACAGGCCGGCGCGGTGACCGCCCGTCAGCAGGCCGAGGCGAGCATCGCGCTGCACCTGATCATGCGAGGTGCGTACGACCCGGCACAGGACCTGATCGACCAGGTGCTCACCGCGACCACCCGCCTGAAGCTGATGGAAACCACCCAGTACACGCTGCTGCTGCGGGCGGTGCTCGCCGCGCATCGGGGCCAGCGGACGCAGATGCGGGACGCGTTGACCGAGTTCCAGCACTGGGGCGGCGACGAGAGCCTGCACATCCAGCGGGTCCACGGCCTGGCCGGCGCGTTCTGCGCGCTGCTGGAGGAGGACCGCCCGCAGGCGCTTGCCGAGTTGTCGCTGGCGGTCCGGGCGGAGGAGACCAGCCCGACCGTGTTCCACCTGAGCGGGCGGTTCGGTCTCCATCTGCTGCTGCGGGCCATGGCCGACGAGATCAGTTGGGCGGAGTACGAGCAGATCACCGCCACTCCCGCGAGCCAGCTGCGCTGGGATCGGCAGTTCGCGCTCTTCGCTCGGGCGGTCCTGCTCGGCCGCGCCGGCCGGCACGAGGCCGCCGCCGCCACCATGGTCGAGGCGATCCAGGTCGCCTCCCTCTACGCGATGGGGCGGCATCTGGCACTGCGGCTGGTCGCCGAGTCGGCGCTCGCCGACGGCTGGGGCGCCCCGGTGGAGTGGCTACGGGCCGCCGAGGACTACTTCCACCAGGCGAACGTCGCACCGGTCGCGCACGCCTGTCGTACGCTGCTGCGCCAGGCGGGCGCCCGGGTGGCCCAACGTCGGCGGGGTGCCGGGGAGATCCCGTCGACGCTGCGGGCGGTGGGCGTCACCGTACGCGAGCTGGAGGTGCTGCGGCTGCTGGCCGGCCGGTTGAGCAACCGCGAGATCGCCGAGCGGCTGCACCTGTCGCCCCGTACGGTCGAGCGGCACGTCTCCAGCCTCATCGTCAAGACCGGGCTGCCGAACCGGATCGCGTTGAGCGACGTCGCCGCCGAGGCCGAGAAGGACTGATCAGGACGGGCGACACCGCGGGTCGGTGCCCCGGCCGAACCGGGACACCGACCCCGCCGGAGGGTTATTTGAGGGCTTCGAGGATCATGTCGGCGACCTCGGTGGGCTGGGAGACGCTCAGCGCGTGTGAGGCACCCGTGATCTCGCGTACGGCGTGGGCGCCGGCCCGCTCGGCCATGAACCGGTGCAGGGCGACCGGGATGTTGCGATCCTGGTCGCTGAAGACGAACCAGGAGGGGATCGTCGTCCAGGCCGGTTGCTCGGCGACCAGGCCGGCAGCTAGCGCCTCCTGGGTGACCGGGCGTTGGGTTGCGGCCATGACGGCGGCCTCCTGCTCGGGCACGTCGGCGGCGAACTGCTGATGGAACGCGTCCGTGCGGATGGCCAGGTCGGTGCCGCCGGTCGAGAGCGGGTACGTGGCGAGCGCGTCGCCGAGGGTGCTGCCGGGAAACTTCGTCGACAGCTCCAGCGCGGACTCGCCGGTCGCCGGCGCGAACGCGCAGACGTAGACGAGGGCGGTGACGGCGTCGGAGCCGGCCGCGGCCTCGGTGATCACCATGCCGCCGTACGAGTGGCCGACCAGCACCACCGGGCCGCCGGTGCTGGCGATCACGTCGCGGACGTAGGCGGCGTCGCCGGCGAGGCTGCGCAGCGGGTTGGCGACCGCCACGACGTGGTGACCGGCCGCGGTCAGCTCCTCGACGACGCCGGACCAGCTCGCGGATTCGGCGAAGGCGCCGTGCACCAGAACAACTGTGGACATGTCAGTTCCCCTCTCGGCGGAAGGCCTTGCGCAGGACGTGGCTGGCCTGCTCGATCGCGGCGGTCGTGGCGGCGGTGCCACGGACCGGGTTGAGCATCATGAAGTCGTGGATCGCGCCGTTGTAGCGCGCGCTCGTGGTGCGGACCCCGGCTGCGGTGAGCTTGCGGGCGTAGGCCTCCCCCTCGTCGCGGAGCACGTCGTTCTCGTCCACGACGACGAACGCCTCCGGAAGGCCGGCGAGGTCGTCGAGGGTGGCCCGGAGCGGGGAGGCGGTGATCTCCGAGCGCCTCTCCACCTCCGGGAGGTAGGCGTCCCAGAACCACGCCATGCTCTTCGCCAGCAGGAACGGCCCGTCGGCGAACTCGCGGTAGCTGTCGGTGTCCTGTCCCGCGTCGGTGACCGGGTAGTACAGCGACTGGTGAATGAAGGTGACGTCGCCGCGCCGCTTGGCGAGGATGGCCAGTGCCGCGGCCATGTTGCCGCCGACCGAGTCGCCGGCGACGGCGAGCCGGGAGGCGTCGAGCCCTTCGGTCGCGCCCTTCTTGGTGATCCACTGCGCGGTGGCGTACGCCTGCTCGATGGCGACCGGATAGCGGGCCTCGGGCGAGCGGTCGTACTCCACGAAGACGACCGCGGCGCCGACGCCGACCGCCAGCTCGCGGACCAGCCGGTCGTGGGTGCCGGCGTTGCCGAGGATCCAGCCGCCGCCGTGGACGTACAGGATCGCCGGTAGCGGGCCGGTGGTGCCGACCGGCTTGACGATGCGTACCCGGACGTCACCCACCGCGGCCGGGACGGTGATCCATTTGTCGGCCACGTCGGGCTTGTCGATCGGCGCGGCCTGGAGGTCGTCGAGCACCTGGCGGGCGGCGTCGACACCGATCTCGTACAGGAACGGGGGTTTGCTTGTGGCGTCGGCGATCTCCTGCGCCGCCGGCTCCAGAACGTGCTCGGTCATGTGCCTGCCTCTCGCTGATGACGTGCCTGTCGATGGTGGAGACCGGGCGGCCCCCGGGTCTGTGACAGGCGGATAGCCTGTGCGCACGGGTGACCGTGGGGAGGAACGGTGGCGGGGGATCTCGACGAGGCTGCGTCGGTCTTCACGGCGGTACGACCACGCCTGTTCGGGATCGCGTACCGGATGCTCGGCAGCGTCAGCGAGGCCGAGGACCTGCTCCAGGACGTCTGGCTGCGGTGGCAGGCGACGGATCGCACCGTGGTGAGCAGTCCGCGGGCGTTCCTGGCGACGACCACGACCCGACTGGCCATCAACGAGCTGCACTCGGCGCGGGCGCGCCGGGAGACCTACCTCGGGCCGTGGCTGCCGGAGCCGGTCGACACGAGTGCGGATCCGCTGCTCGGTGCCGAGCGCGGGGAGGCGCTGGAACTCGCGGTGCTGAGGCTGATGGAGCGGCTGACGCCGCACGAACGGGCGGCGTACGTGCTGCGCGAGGCGTTCGTCTACCCGTACGCGCAGATCGCCGAGGTCCTGCACTCCACCGAGCCGGCGGTCCGCCAGCTGGTCAGCCGGGCCCGTCGGCACATCGCCGACGAGCGGAAGGCGACGGTGCCGGAGGCCGCCCAGCGGCAACTGCTTGCGGCCTTCCTCGACGCCGCCCGCAGCGGTGATCTCGACGCGCTGGAGCGGCTGTTCGCGGCCGATGCGGTAAGCATCTCCGACGGTAACGGCGCCCGACGGGTTGCCCGCAGGTCGATCGTTGGTGGAGCCCGTCTGGCGCGGTTCGTCGCGACGGTTTCGAGCTGGTTCTGGGTGGGGGTGGACGTCGGTTGGGTCACCACGAACGGGCAGACCGCCGCCGCGCTGCGCCGGGGTGACCGGCTGATCGGCATCCTCACGGTCATGGGCTCCGAGGCCGGCATCGAGCAGTTGTGGTGGCTGCTGAACCCGGACAAGCTCGGCGCCTTCGCCGACGCCGGCATTGACCCGAACGGCCCGTCCTAGCTGCGCTCCGCGGCCTTCGCCAGCTCGACGAGCGCGGTCGGGTCGCCGGTGTGCGCGACGTCCCAGAATGCCGCGAGCAGCCTGATCTGTTCCACCGGCGGGGCCGGTCGGCCGGTGTCGGAGGCCAGCCGGACCCGGGCCCGCCGGTGCAGCTGGCGGGCGTTGGCCTCGGTCAGTCCGAGCACGTCGCCGATCTGCCGGTGCGGATAGCCGAATGCCTCCCGCAGCATGTAGACGCACCGCTCCCGGGGTGCGAGTCGCTCGACGAGCAGCCGGATCGCGCCGCGCAGTTCCTCCGCCCGTTCCACAACCGTCGCCGGGTCGTCGCCCCGGTCCGGCCGCTCCACCTGCCAGGCCGCCGTCGAACTGCGGTGGCGTACGTGCGCCGTCTGGATCGCGTTGATCGACAGCAGGGTGGTCGTCCGGTAGAGAAAAGCCGGCGCGTTGCGGACGTCGCGGTGGTCCGAGCGATCCCAGCGCAGCCACGCGTCCTGCACGACGTCTTCGGCGTCGCCCTCCTCGCCGACGATGCGGCGGGCGATCCGCAGCAGCCGGTCGCGTACGTCGAGGAAGTCGGCGAGGTGGTCGGGGTGGGTCGATTCGAGAACGGCTTGGGACATCGACGCCTCCTGGTCGGTGACTCTCGGTGTCCCTGACGCTAGGAGCGCGCAGTGCGGAAGAAGTTCCGAAGAAGTGCCGGCGAAAGTGACCGCCAAGTGACGTCGGCACTACCCGCGACACCGGCCGGGAAGTATGGCCTGGATCACTCCCGGTTGGTGTCACAACCCGGCACTCCACCATGTCTCGGCTGCCGACAGCGGTGAACGGAGGCATCACGTGGGAACGACTCTTGACGACCGGCACCGTCCGGCTCGGGAAGGCGCACCCGGCGCATGACGGACGTCCAGTTCAGGATCCTTGGACCGGTACGCGTCCAGCGCGGCTCGACCGACCTCGACCTCGGCGGCCGGCAGCAGCGACTCGTACTCGCCCTGCTGCTGGCCGGGACCGGGTCGGTGGTGAGCCTGACCGAGCTGATCGACGCGGTCTGGGACGAGGACCCACCGGCGAGCGCGGTAAACGTCGTACACCGCTACATCGGTGCGCTCCGCCGGCTGATCGAGCCCGACCTGCCGGTCCGGGCCACCGGCCGATATCTGATCCGGCAGGCGGCCGGGTATCAGCTCCGGGTCGACGAGGATTCGCTGGACCTGCTGCGTTTCCGCAGGTTGACGGCACTGGCCAGGGCAGCGACCGATCCACACCAGGCGGTACGGCTGCACCTCGAGGCGTTGGCGCTGTGGCAGGGCCGGTGCGCCGCCGGCCTGGAACCGACCTCGCGTACCCATCCCACATTCGTGGCCCTGGAGGCCGAGCGGGCCCACACGGTGCGGGACGCCGCCGACACCGCGCTGCGGACCGGGCAGGTGCACCCGGTGATTCCGGTGCTGCGCCAGGCGACCGGCCAGGATCCGCTGGACGAGGCGTTGCAGGCCCGGCTCGTGCTGGCGCTGGCCGCCGACGGCCGGCAGGCGGAGGCCTTCGACCTGTTCCAGGAGATTCGCCGGCGGCTCCGCGACGAACTAGGCATCAGTCCCGGCCCGGAACTGCTCGACGCGTACGACCGGCTGCTGCACCAACGCGCCGCGGTGCCGGCTCCGGCGGCACCCGTACCGCCTCGACCGTCACCCGAGGCCCCTCGACGCAACGGCCGGGACGGCACCGGTCACGCGCCCGCCGCGTCGACGATGATCGGCCGGGACGTCGAGCTGCGGGCCATGCGCCGGCTGCTCGCCGAGGCGGCCGCCGGGCGCGGGTCGACGCTGCTGGTGCACGGCATGGCCGGCGTCGGCAAGTCCGCACTGCTGCGTACCGTCGCGGCCGACGCCACCGCGCACGGCTTCGTCGTGCTGTCGACGGCCGGGGTGGAGACCGAGCGGTGGTTCCCCTTCGCCGCGCTGCACCTGCTGCTGCAACCCGTTTCCCGCCACGTCGAGGAACTGCCGGAGGCACACCGGCTGGCCCTGCGCGGTGCGTTCGGTGGCGCGGAGAGCCAACCGGACGCGTACCGGGTGGCCTTCGCGGTGCTGGAACTGCTCGCGGACCGCGCCGACCGGCAGCCCCTCCTGCTGCTCTGCGACGACCTCCAGTGGTTCGACTCCCCCAGCCGGGAGGTGCTGGGCTTCGTCGCCCGGCGCGCCCGTGACCACGCCATCCTGGTGCTGGGCGCCGCGCGTACCGACGGCTCCGACTGGCGCGGCACGATGAACCAGCCGGAGCTGCACCTCGAACCCCTCGGCCGGACGGCCGCCGCCGAGCTGCTCGACGCCGGCGCGCCGGACCTGTCGCCGACGGTGCGGGCGCTGATCCTGGAACGTTCCGCGGGCAACCCGCTCGCCCTGGTCGAGCTGCCCAAGGCGGCGCAGGGCGCCCACCAGGGGGTGCGGGAACTGCCCCTGACCCAGCGGCTGGAGGCCGCCTTCGCCGCCCGCACCGACGAGGCCAGCGCCGCCTGTCGTACCTTCCTGCTGGTCCTGGCCGCGGAACCGACCGCGCCGATGGACCGGCTGTTGGCGGTGTCGAACCAGCTCGTCGGCCCGGTGGTGACCGAGGACGTGCTGCGGGAGGCCGTCGACGCGGAACTTGTCGCGTTCGTCGAGGGAAAGCCCGAGTTCCGGCATCCGTTGATGCGCTCGGCCATCTACGAACGGGCGGCGCTCGCCGACCGGCTCGCCGTGCACCGGGCCCTGGCCACGGTGCTGGGCGATGTTCCCGAGCGGCAGCTCGCCCATCTCGTCGCGGCCACCCTCGGCCCGGACGAACAGCTGGCCGACCGGCTCGAACGCTTCGCCGAAGCCGCGCAGGCCCAGGGCAAGGTGGCTGCGGCCGTACCGGCGCTGAGCCGGGCGGCGGGTCTGGTGACCGGTACCCGTCGCCGCACCCGGATCCTGGTCCGGGCGGCGGAGCTGTCCAGCGACCTCAACGACCGCCAGCACACCCGGATGCTGCTGGCCCGCGCTGACCTGAACGTGCTCGGTCCGGTCGAACGCGCCCGTCTCCTGCTGGTCTCCGACAACGCCGCGTTCGAACCGGACCAGCCCCGCCAGCGGATTCGGGACATGGTCCGCGCGGCGGCCGGCGCCTTCGACGAGAGGGCTCGGGACGTCGCGGAGAACCTGCTGTGGCGGGCCGCGGCACGCTGCTTCTTCCAGGACGGTGACGCGCAGACCCGGGCGGAGGCGGCCGCCGAGCTGGACCGGTGGGACGCCGACCGGGACAGCGCGCACGTGCTGGCGGTGGGGGCGTACACCGAGCCGTACCGGCGGGGCGCCGACGTGCTGGCCCGCCTCGACGTCGGCGCGCCGGAGCATCAGGACGGCAGGACCATGCACTTCCTCGGTACCGGCGCGATGGTTCTCGGCGACTTCACCCGCAGCACCCGGTACCTCGCCCAGGCTGCCGCGACCTGGCGGGCACAGGGGCGGCTCGGGCTGCTCGCCCGCGCACTGGCCGGCTCGTGGCCCCGCGTCTACCTGGGTCAGCTGGATCAGGCGCGGGCCGAGTCGGAGGAGGGTTACCTGCTGGCCAAGGAGACCGGCGAGACGATCGCACTGTTGGGGCTGACGGCGACGGCAGGGCTGGTGGCGGCGTTGCGGGGCGAGACGGCGACGGCACAGCGGCTGGTGCAGGAGCTACGGGCCGCCGAACTGTTCCGGTACATGCCGTTCGCCACCGTGATGGCGCAGCAGGTCGACGGCCTGCTCGCCCTCTTCGCCGGGCAGGCCAGCACCGCGTACGACCTCCTCGCTTGTGCCTTCGACCCGGCCGACCCGCACCACCACTCGGTGAGTCGCTGGCTGGTGGCGCCGGACCTGGCCGACGCTGCGGTGGCCGCAGGTGCCGTCGAGGCGGCCCGGGAACTCCTGGCCGACCTGCCCGGGCTGGCCCGGATGCTGCCCTCGGAGATGATGACGGCGGCGCACGCCTACACCAGCGCCGTGCTCGCTCCCGACGGCGAGGCGGGGCAGCGGTACGCCGCCGCGTCGGCCGAGCTACCGGCCGGCTGCCGGCTGATCCGGGCCCGGTTGCGGTTGCATCATGGGCGCTGGCTCCTCGCCCGACGCCGGCACCTCGACGCCCGCGAGCCGCTGCGCACGGCCCGCGACGAGTTCGACCGGCTCGGCGCCCGATACTGGGCCGAAGCGGCCCGGGAGCAGTTGCGGGCCACGGGTGAGACGGGCGGCCGGCGGCACCGGCACATCGGCGAGCGGCTCTCCGCCCAGGAGCTGCGGATCGCGGTCCTGGCCTCGCGGGGCATGAGCGACCGGGAGATCGCCCAGCGCCTGTTCATCTCGCACCGCACCGTCGGATCGCAGCTGGAGCACATCTGCCCCCGGTTGGGGGTGACCGATCGGAACCAGTTGGCCGCCGTCCTCGCCGGGGCCGGCGCGGCCGCGAGCGAGGACTGAACCGGCCGCGTGCGCCCGGCCGGTCAGCCGTCAACCCGGACGGCGAGCAGCGCGATGTCGTCCGAGCGACGATGGAGAGGCGCTCACCATTGCCACGCGATCTCCCGAGCCAGCCGGACCGCGTCCAGCACCTCCCCACTGGGACTGGCCGCGTCCACGAGGTCCGGCAGGACGGCGGCGAGCTGCCAGGCGACCGCGCCCGGGCTGCCCCGCATGAGCAGGGCAAGGTCGCCGATCGCCCGGTCGCCGATGGCCAGCCGGACCTGTTCGACGGTCATCGTCCGGTTTGGCGCGTCCGCCGACAACCAGCTGTGGTACTGCTCCGGCTCGGTGGCCTGGGCGAGCCGGAGGACGACGGCGCGCAGTCGCGGGGCACCGGGCCGGGCGGATGAGGTCGCGGTGACGACGTGCGCCAGCCCGAAGATCAGTTCATGTACTTCCGGGTCATCGAGCAGGGTGGACAGGGTGCCGAGTCGACTCATGACCATTTTCCGTTCCGGTGGGCGGGCCAGTTGGCGCCGGGGCTGCCGATGGTCGGTGGCCGGCAACGCGCAGGACGTGCCGGCCACCGCCCGCGTCGGTCAGCGGGTCGCCAGCCACTCCCGGTAGGCGGTCGACGCGAGGAACGCGTCCTCGGGGGCGATCAGCGCGTCGCCGGGCACCGCACCGAACATGCCGGCGGTGGGGTCGACGACGACGGGGCGGCGGTCGCCCTTGGCGGCCAGGGTGACCCGACCGAGTTCGGCGAGCCGGAAGACCTCGGGGCCGGCCACGTTCCGGATGCCGTTCAGCGGCGCGCCCACGGCGACCTCGGCCACCGCCTTCGCCACGTCGGCCGAGGCCATCGGCTGGAGCGGGGTGTCGGGCAGCCGTACGGTGTCGCTGTCGCTGGTCCAGGAGAGGATCGCGTCGACGAACTCGAAGAACTGGGTGGCGCGGACGATCGAGTACGGCAGCCGACCGGCCTTGAGCAGTTCCTCCTGCAACACCTTGGCCTGGTAGTAGGGGTTCTCCGGCACCAGGTCGACGCCGACGATGGAGAGCATCACGGCGTGCCCCACCTCCGCCCGCCGGGCGGCACCGAGCATGTTCTCCATCGTGGTGCGGAAGAAGCCTGCCGATTCCTCGTCGAAGGTGGGCGAGTTGGTCAGGTTCACCACGACGTCGGCGCCCTTGAGCCCGGTGTCCAGGCCTTCGCCGGTGAGCAGGTCCACCCCGTTGGCCGGGGAGAGCGGCGTGGCCTCGTGCCCCTTGCCCTGGAGGATCCTGACCACCTGCGACCCGATGAGCCCGGTACCACCCAGTACGGCGATCTTCATGTCTCTCACACCCTCTGTCTCGGTCGGGACGCCAGGCGTGTCCGCCCGGCGACGCCAACCAGGACCGGACAGCGCCGCCGGATGTGACGGGCGCGCTGCGTCACGGACCGGACGATCGCCCGACCCCTGACGCGTCAGCGCGACCGGTGGGCGTTGACCCGGGCGGCCTGACGGGTCAGGTGGTCGCGTTCGGCGAGGTTGGGTACCTTGCGGGCGGCCTCGGCGTACAGCCGCGCCGCCGTGGTCAGGTCGCCGTCGCGCTCGTGCAGATACGCCGCCACCGCCGCGTACCGTGGCAGCGTGTCGTCCAGCGCCGCGAGCGCCGCCAGCCCGGCGCGCGCTCCGTCGGCCTCGCCGACGGCCACCGCGCGGTTGAGCCGGGCGACCGGGCTGTCGGTGAGGCGCACCAGTTCGTCGTACCACTCGACGATCTGCACCCAGTCCGTCTCCTCGGCCCTCTGCGCGTCGGCGTGCAGTGCCGCGATCGCGGCCTGGGCCTGGAACTCGCCCAGCCGGTCGCGGGCGAGGGCCGCCTGGAAAATCTGCACTCCCTCGGCAATCGACCCGGTGTCCCAGCGGCCCCGGTCCTGCTCGGCGAGTGGCACCAGGCTGCCGTCGGGCGCGGTCCGGCTGGCCCGCCGGGCGTGGTGCAGCAGCATGAGGGCGAGCAGGCCCGCCACCTCCGGATGGTCGATCGCGGCGGCGAGTTGCCGGGTGAGCCGGATCGCCTCGGCGGCAAGGTCGACGTCGCCGGAGTAGCCCTCGTTAAAGACCAGGTAGAGGACCCGCAGCACGGTGGCGACGTCGCCGGGCTGGTCGAACCGTACGCCGGTGACGGTGCGCTTGGCCCGGCTGATGCGCTGCGCCATTGTCGCCTCCGGCACCAGGTAGGCCTGGGCGATCTGCCGGGTGGTCAGCCCGCCGACGGCACGCAGCGTGAGCGCGACCGCGGAGGAGGGCGTCAGCGACGGGTGGGCGCAGCGGAAGTAGAGCTGGAGCGTGTCGTCCACCTCGGGCACGGGCCCGGGCGGCGGCTCGTCGTCGACGAGATCCTCCCGTCGGCGGCGGGCCGCGTCCGCCCGGGTCGCGTCGAGGAACCTGCGCCAGGCCACCGCGACGAGCCAGCCCTTAGGGTCGCGCGGCGGGTCCGCCGGCCAGGCCCGGACCGCCTCGACCAGGGCGTCCTGCACGGCGTCCTCGGCCGCCGCGAAGTCGGCGCCGCGGCGGACGAGGATACCGAGCACGCTCGGGGTGAGGCGCCGGAGCAGGGCCTCGTCCATCGGGTGGGTCACTCGGTGATGGTGGGCGGCGCGGTCAGGAAGGGGCGCAGCTCGATCCACTCGTGGATCGGCTTCCCGCCCGCCCCGGGCGCGGCCGACAATTCCCCGACCAGCTCGACGGCACGCTCGTAGCTGTCGACGTCGATCACCATCCAGCCGGCGATGAGATCCTTGGTCTCGGCGAACGGGCCGTCGGTGACCGGCGGGCGCCCCGGGCCGTCGTAGCGGACGAACGTCCCCTCGGGGGCGAGCGCCTGACCGTCGACGAACTCCCCGGTCTTCTCCAGCCGGGCCGCGAAGTCGTGCATGTACTGCACATGCGCCGAGATCTCCTCCGGCGTCCACTTCTCCATCGGCACGTCGTTCACCGCAGCCGGAGCGCCCCGGTAGTGCTTGAGCAGCAGGTACTTGGCCATCGTGGTTCTCCTCGGTGCTGGTGCGACCCATTCTGGTCACTCGCACCCCTGGGACGGAGCCGACCACCGGTTCTCGACATCGCCGGCCAAAAATCTGCCGGACAGCGGCTGGCGTAGCGGAGGCGCCACGGTGCCAGGGGCGCGGGCGCGGGCGCGTCATCGAACAGCCGTGATTTCACAGGGAAATCAAAATTTCACAGTGAAATCACGCTACAGCTGACCATCGCTCCCCCGATGCCGGCCCGGCGTGGATGTTGGTCACCGAGCCGGTCGCGGGACCTGCCACCGTCACCGCAGGCTGTCCGCCTTGAGTCCCACGACGAAGGCATCTCCTACTTCTCGCCACGCGGCGACCAGGGGTCGATGGGCATCTCCCGCGCGACTCGGCTGCTACTGCGGGCTCGTGCCCGCCGCCTCGCGGAGCGCGGCGAGCGCGGTCTGCACCGCCGGGGTGTGCTCGACGGCGTCGTGCACCGCCACGTAGATCGACCGGATCGGCGTGGGGCGGAGCAGCCGGACGCGGGTCACGCCGTCGGGCAGCTTGGCCGTGCCGAGTGCGGGGAGCACAGTGAGGCCGATGCCGGCTGCGACGAAGGCCAGCGCGGTCGGGTAGTCGTGCGCCTCGACCTGGAAGGCCGGGCTGAAACCTGCGGCGGTGCAGGCTTCGATGAGGTTGGCGCGGCACCAGCCGCGCGCGAAGTCGTTGTCGATCCAGCGCTCGTCGGCGAGGTCGGCCAGGTCCATCTCCTGCCGGTCAGCGAAGCGGTGCCCGGCGGGCAGCACGGCGACGTACGGGTCGTCGAGGAGATGGTGGGCGGTGAAGCCCGAGCCGGGTTCGAAGCCCTGGGGTCCGACCACCACCTGGAGGTCGGCGCGCTCCTCGCGGCTGTCCGGGATGTGTTCACGCAGTTCCAGGTCGAGTCGGACGCCGGGCAGTTCGGTGGTGACCCGGCGCACCACGAGGGGCATCCACGCCGCGCCGACCGAGGCGAAGTACGCGATGGACAACGCGCCGGTACGACCCGAGCGCAGGTCCGCGATCAACGCCTCGGCCTCGCCGAGGCGGGCGAGCACCCGGTCCGCCTCGGCGGCGAGGGCATGCCCGGCGGCCGTGGGCCGCAGGCCCCGTCCGGCCCGGGAGAGCAGGGCCAGGCCCGTTTCGCGCTGTAGCGCGGCGAGATGCTGGCTGACCGCGGAGGGGGTGTAGCCCAGGTTGGCGGCGGCTGCCTGAACGGACCCGGAGGCCACGACGGAGCGGAAGACCCGGAGGCGATGCACGTCGAGCATCCGACAACTATAAAGCGCGGCTTAATCGTCGTGAAGAAATAGTCGCTGGTACTGAAGAGTCGCGCGGACGAGAATCAGCGCATGACCTACCTGGAGACCGTTGCCGAGGGGGCCGCCCCCACCCGGGCCGCCGCCGAGGAGGCCCGACCCCGGGCGTCCGCCCCGCCCGCCGGGCGGCCCCGTTCCTGGCCGATCGTGGCCGCCGCCGGCACGACGGTGCTGCTCTGGGCGTCGGCCTTCGTCGGCATCAGGTTCGCCGGGCACGACTACTCCCCCGGCGCCATGGCGCTGGGCCGCATGCTGGCCGCGTCGATCGCGCTTACCGCGTTCGTGGCGGTCACCGCCGCCCTGCGGCACCGCAGCGGACGATCCCGGCCCGGCACGGTCGAGCCGGATGGGCCGACGTCGCGGCGGCCCGGCGCACCCCGTGGCGGGACGCTGGCGCTTATCGCGCTCTGGGGCGTGGCCTGGTTCGGCGGCTACAACGTGGCGCTCAACGCCGCCGAGCGGCTGGTCGACGCGGGAACGGCCGCGTTGCTGGTCTCGGTCGCGCCGATCCTGGTCGCGGTGGCCGCGGTGCTCGTCCTGGGCGAGCGGCTCACCCGCCGACTCGGCGTCGGGGTGACGGTCGCCTTCGCGGGCGTGGCCCTGATCGCCGCCAGTGGCTTCACCGGGCACGCCGACAAGGTGGGCGTCGCGCTGGCGGTGCTCTCCGCCATGCTGTACGCCTTCGGCGTACTCCTTCAGAAGCGTCTGCTGGCCCGGGTGGACGCGGTGACGATGACCTGGCTCGGCGCGCTGGCCGGCACCGCGGCCCTGCTCCCCTTCGCCCCGGCGCTCCTCGGCGAGCTGACCGCGGCCCCGGCAGCGGCCACCCTCGGCATGCTCTACCTGGGCGTGTTCCCGACCGCGATCGGCTTCCTCACCTGGGGTTACGTGCTGTCCCGCTGGACCGCGGGCCGAACCACGGCCGCGACCTACCTGGTGCCGCCGGTGACCGTCCTGCTGTCCTGGACGTTGCTGGGCGAGGTGCCGGCAGTGCTCGCCCTGCTCGGCGGCGCGCTCTGCCTCAGCGGCGTGGTCCTCGCGACCCGCCGCTGACCGCCGTCATGTCGGAACGGCGATCCGTACACCACAATCGGCTGGTGAAGATCACCGAGATCGAGCCCGGCGGCGACGAACGCCTGGCGCAAGCGCTGCACTCGATACAGCAGGCGGCGTACGCGGTGGAGGCGTCGATCATCGGCGACGACCGGATCCCGCCCCTGCACGAGACGCTCGACGAGCTGCGCAGGGCGCCACTGCGCTGGCTCGGCGCCTTCCAGGAGCGGCGACTGATCGGCGCGATCGCATGGTCCGAGGAGCACGCGGAGGTGGACATCGACCGGCTCGTGGTCGATCCGGCGGCGCACCGGCAGGGGGCGGGCAGAGCCTTGGTGGGCGCGCTTCTCGCCACAGCCGGTCACCGTCGGACCATCGTC
The DNA here is from genome assembly GCF_059553435.1 of Micromonospora sp. PRAS1. NCBI lineage: Bacteria > Bacillati > Actinomycetota > Actinomycetes > Micromonosporales > Micromonosporaceae > Micromonospora > Micromonospora sp. PRAS1. Next base: position 163,048 of record NZ_JCANNB010000012.1, on the reverse strand, counting down.
TCCACCGCAAGAGCGAACCTGCCGGCGAGGACCCTCTACGAGGCCCTCGGCTTCGTACCGGTCGCCGAGCAGGAGGTCATCCCGCGCCTCTGGATCACCCGGTACGTCAGGTCGACGCCGAGTCCTTCTGCTGCGCGTTGAGGTCGCGCAGCGCGAAGCGGAGGTGCTCCCACTCCTCGTGCAGGATCACGTGCAGGCAGCGCAGGACCGACACCTCGCGCTCGGGTGACCACGGGTGCTGACGCGGCTCGGTGAGCTGTTCCGGGGTGACGCTCGCGAGAAAGTCGCGCACCATGGCCTGCCGGTCGGCCCGCAGGTCGAGCACCTCAGCCAGACTCGGCCAGGGACGGAGCGGGTCTGCGTACCATCCGGGTCATGTCGATAACCGTCGACCGCCTCATCAGGGCCGATCGCGCCTCGCTGTGGCGGGTGATCAGCGACCTCGACCGCTGGGCGGAGTTCCTTCCCACCGTGGACGAGATCGAACGAGTCGACGGTCCCGGGCCGATCACGGTCGGCAGCGGTTTCCGGATTCGCCAGCCGGGCCTCCTGGCGGCAACCTACCGGATCACCGAGTGGCACCCCGAGGCGGACTTCACCTGGGTGGCCCAGTCCCCTGGGGTCCGGACCACGGCCACGCATCTGTTGCGTCCGGCCGGCTCCGCCGTGTCGTTGCAGCTCGGCATCTCCTGGTCCGGGCCGGGTGCCCCGCTGGTACGACTGCTGTTCGGCCGGCGGGCCCGACACTTCCTCGATCAGGAGGCCACGGCCTTCGCCCGGTTGGCCGAGCACCGCGCGGACGACTGACAGCCCCCGCGCGCGAACCGAAGTGGCGATGAGCGTGCCGGCGCTCCGCATGCTGTGGAACAGAACACCGGCCACCACCCATCCAAAAGATGTGTGCCGCCCCTCCGGGCGGCACACTTCAAAGTCTTACTACGCCATTACAGAGCGTCACTAAACCCACTTGATCCAGGCCAGGACCTCTACACCATCGTGGATGGTCGCCTGTTCCGCAGCAGGCAATGCGACGGCAGCAAGGTTGGCGGCGAGGTCGGCGGCGACGGCGACAAACGTAAAGATCATTACCACGGCGGAAGGCTATGCGATCGAGGCGACACATGCAAGATCCTTCACGATATGTGATGGCATAGCCCGTCAGGCGCAAACAAGGTGGGCAATAGCTGCACATGACTGATAATTGAAAGTCAACACTATCTGCACGTACGGTCAAAGTTCGGCTCACGCAGGGTAGGCTGACCGTCACGACACTGAGGTCGGCCTATCTCCAGCTCGGCCGGGGGGCGCCGATGGAAGATCAGCTCGTTCTGGCCGTCGCGACCACGCTCGCAACCAAGGGTGCCGAGGCGCTCGCGTCGGGCGCGCGCACGGCGACGGCTGCGCTCGTACGCGTGGTCCGGTCCCGCTTCCGGCCGGGGACCCGGGAGGGCGACGCGTTGACCGCCGCCATGGATCACCCGGACGAGCGGTCCCACCAGGCCACCCTGGCCGCGTTCCTGACGAACGAGATGTCCCGTGATCCCGCCTTCGCTGCGGCGGTGACAAGTGCCTGGCGCCGGCTGTCGAATTCACCGGGCGAGAATCACCAGCACAATGTGGTAAACAATTTCAACGGCACGGCAGAGCGGGTGGTGCAGGCACATGACATCCGTGGAGACATCAATTTCTAGTCTTCGACGGCGGATTTCTGGCCAGCCGCAGGCGAAGGGCGTCGTCGATTGGAATCCGAACATCCCGGAGTCGGGCGAGGCGCGCCTCAGGTGACGGCGAATGAGCTTTCCGGAACGGTGCTCGGGCCGAGTGTGCAGGCCGGGGTCATCCACGGTGACGTGCACGTCACCGGCCCGGTACGCGAACGGAACCCGATTCCCCGGCAACTTCCGGCAGCCTCGACGAATTTCATCGGCCGGTCGGCGGAGATGCGCGAACTGGATCAGACTCTCGGCCAGGGCGGGAACCTCGTCGTACTCTGCGGACCGAGCGGCGTGGGCAAGTCCGCATTGGCCAGACAGTGGGCGCACGGCGTACGCGAAAAATTTGTGGATGGGCAGATCCACGCCGACCTTCGCGGCTTCAGTGGTGACGCGCCGCTGGATCCCGGCGCGGCGCTCGCGGCTTTCCTGCGGGCCCTGGGAGTGCCGCCGGAGCGGATCCCGGTGGACCTGCCGGAGCAGGTCGCGCTCTACCGGACGGTCACCGCGAACCGGTCGATGCTTGTGCTGCTCGACGACGCGTTCTCCGCCGCCCAGGTCAGGCCGCTGGTGCCGGCGTCCGCGTCCGCGATGGTCGTGGTGACCAGCCGCCGCCGGTTGACCGGACTGGTCCCCGACGGCGCCCGGTTGTTCGAGGTGAACCCGCTTCCGTCGACAGCCGCCGTGGAACTGTTGGCGCGTACGGTCGGCCGGCAGCGGATCGCCGACGAGCCCGGGGCTGCTGAGGAGCTGGTCCGGATCTGCGCCGGTCTGCCGCTCGCACTGGTGGTGGCCGCCGGCCGCCTGGCCGGTCGACCACGGCTGACCGTCCGGCGGATGGTCACCGAACTCGCCGACGAGACCGAACGGTTGGCGCGCCTGTCCGCCGTGGAAGGGCTCTCCATCAGAGCGATGATCGAGGTGTCGTACCAGGCGCTGACGCCTGAGGGCGCGGCGCTGTTCCGCAGGTTGGCGCTGCATCCGGGGCCGGAGTTCTGCGCCGAGCTCGTCGCCGCGGTGGCCGGGGCCGATGCCCGGGTGGCGGGCCTGGTCGAGGAGCTGCTGGAGGCGAGCCTGTTGGAGGAGGTCGCCGAGGATCGGTTCCGCTACCACGACCTGCTGCGACTCTACGCCCGCGAGATGGCCGAGCGGCACGATCCGGAGGTGGAGCGGCAGGCGGTGCACCTGGCGATGGCCGAGTTCTACTTCGCCGCCGCGCACCGCGCCGATCTCGTGGTGACGCCGTATCGCCGCCGCCTGCCCTACGTCCACAAGCGGCCGCCCGAGGTGCTCCCGGATTTCGGCGACCGCGCCGCCGCCCTCGCCTGGTTGCAGCGGGAGCGGAGCAACCTGCTGGCTGCCGGGCGAGCCGCGTTCCGGCTCGGCTGTCACGAGCTTGCCTGGCAGCTCAGCGACGTGATGTGGCCGTTGTTCCTCTACGTCAAGGACTACACGGATCGCCTCGAAGTGGACGAGCGGGGCCTCCAGGCGGCGCGGGCCTGGGGAAACCTGCTGGCCGAGGCGAACATGCTCAAGCGGCTGAGCAGGGTGCACAGCAGGATGGGCAGGCACGACGCCGCGGAGTCGTACGGGCTGGCGGCGGTGGACCGGTATCGGGCCGCCGACGATGTGCAGGGGGCCGTCGACGCCGAGGAAGGACTGGCCACCCTGTACGCCGACACCGGCCGGGACCAGCAGGCGGTGGCGGCGTACACCCGGATCCTGTCCGCCCGCAGGGACCTGCCAAACCCGCGCAGTCTCGGCCTGACCTGCCTCAACCTGGGCATGTTACTGACCCGGACGGGTCGACCGGCGCAGGCGCTGCCGCTGCTGGCCGAGGCGGACGAGATCTTCCGCGGCCTGACCGAGATCGACCCCTACAACGGCGCGCGGGTGTTGCTCGGATTCGCCGATGCCGAACTCGGTCTCGGTCATCTCGATGCCGCCGCCGAGGCGGCGGCCGAGGCAGCTCGGCGGATGACTCAGCTCGGGTCCGCCAACGAGCGGGCAGAGGCACTGGACCTGCTCGGGCGCGTCGCCGAGCGGCGGGGTGACGACGAGCAGGCACGGCGCCACTATCTCGCGGCCGTCGAGGTCTTCGACGCGATCGGCTCGCCCCGACTCGCGGCGGTACGCGGTCGACTCGATCGACTCGACAACCCGTAGCGGGTCCCGCGGTCCCGGCGGCCGGCGGGCAAGCTCGTCGGTGACCCAGCGGTGGTGGAGTTCCCGGGCCAGGGCAGCCAGGGCCGGAACGGCCAGCCGTACCGGTGGCGTGCCGGGGTCGAGGCGGTGCCGGCGGCCGTCGCGGGTCTGCGCCACGACCTCGCCCCCGGGTCCCTGCGTGACCACGAGCGACACCCCGGGGTAGGCGCTGAACACGTCGTCGCAGACGGCGGCCGGAGCCCCGTGCTCGATCGTGGTGAGGACGACGTCGGCCAGTCTGGTGAGCCGGGACGTCGGCCGGAACGGCAGGAGAGCCATCACAACGAGATCAGTGCAAGGTGTCACGGCACGGCCTCCCGGCGGTCAGATGCGGCACGGGTACGGGATCGATTCGTCGGTGCCGACCCGGCTCGGTGAGCCCGAGAAGGCGGTACATGGTGCGGCGCAGCAGCGTGCCGGCCCGTCCCGGGTGGTCGGTCAGGGCGGCCAGCACCGCCTGTTTGTCGAGTACCCGGGACGCGTCGAGTTGAGGTGGCAGCGCCTGGTCCGGATCCAGGCGGGAGGCGGTGGCGGTGACCAGGTGTTGTGGCGACCCGGCGGCGGGTGCCGACCGCCGGCCGGGCAGCACCAGGATCGGTCGCCCGACGGCTGCCGCGTACGCGGTGACCGAACCGTGGTCACCGATGACGTGGTCGGCGGCGACGACCAGGGCACGCCAGTCCTGGGTGGGGTCGAGTAGCAGTAGCCCCGCCTCGCGGCAGTGCCGCAGCCACGCCCTGATCTGACGGTGTCCGTGCGCGTCCCAGACGGCCGGGTGCAGCAGCGCGGCTATTCGGTAGCGGTCGGCCGGAAGCTGGGTCATCAGCATCGGCAGCAGGTCGGGGCGGTGTCCGAACAGGCCGTCCGGGCCCCAGGTGGAGCTGACCACGACAAGCTCCTGATGGTCCTGCACTCCCATGCCGTGGCGGTAGGCGCGGCGCATCGGAAGGCTGGCGACGAGACGGTCGAGGCAGGGATCGCCGACGACGGTCGCGACCGCCAGCGCCTCCGGGCACTGGGCGCGCAGCACCTCCAGTTCGTGTGCGTGGGAGAGGGCGAGGGCGGTCGGCAGCACCCGGCCGCCATGGGTCAGCCGCTGCGGGTCGAGACCGTAGATCGCAGGTTCGGCAAGCGTCGGGCCGCCGTACGACCCCGGCCGTACCCGCTTGCTGCGGCCGGCGCCGTGCGCCATCACCAGCAGGGGGGCGTGCAACTGGGGCAACCCTCCCCAGGAGGCGGCGATGCCGAGGTCGAATCGTTCCCGTACCGCCTGCCGCCAGGGCAGCAGCAGCGCGCCGAGCCGTTCCAGGTGGCGGTGCACCTGCTGGTTGAACACGTCCGGTGCCACTGTGAAAACCACCTGCACCCGGGAATCCCCCTCGACGTGATCGATTACGTCGAGCAGCCGGTGGCAGCTGGCGATCGTGTGCGCCACGGCGAGCACCGTTCGGCATCCGGCGCGGGTAACCCACTTGTCTGCGTCGATGCCAACCGGCGCGGATAACCATTCCAGTGACGTCATTTCTTTCCTCCCCTGTCATGAAGCCGAGGAGGTCAGCGTCCGAAGGAGAACTTGCGATCACATTGCCAGCGACCCTGCAACCGGCTCACCCGACACTAGACAGTGGAATGTCCGGTTTCAGACTCTGAGCAGGAGGGTTGGCGCTCTCGACAGCATCGAACAGAATGAAAATAGCCGATCATTGATCAGATCCGGCGAGGGGTGAGGTCTATGGAGTTCACGATTCTGGGGCCCACGGAACTCAGGATCGGAGGACGATCTGTACCGCTCGGCACCGCGAAGCAACGCGGCCTCCTCGCCATCCTGCTCTATCACGCCGGCGATCCGGTACGAGCAGAGACCATCGTGGAATTTCTATGGCCGAATCGCACCATGGATGCCTGCCGTTCCATGCTTTACACGCTCGCCAGTCGGCTGCGTACCGTGCTGCGGACCGCCGGTCTGCCCGAGGCGCTGGAACGGGTACCCGGCGTCAACGCCTACCGCCTGGACGTCGAAGCGACCCTGGTCGACTACCACCGGTTCCGGCGGCTGGCCAGCCAGGCACGCCGGGCCGCCGCAGCGGACCAGCACGACCGGTGCATCGCCCTGCTCACCACGGCGGTGCAGTTGTGGCGGCACGACCCCCTGGCCGAACTGCACGGTGCGCGCGGCGAACATCTGCGGCGGGACATGCAGGAGCAGTTGCTCGCCGCCGAGAAGCTGCTCGCCGCGAGCGAGTTGGCCGCCGGCCAGCACGACCGGGCGTTGCTCCGGCTGGAGCCACTCCTCGCGGACAATCAGTTCGACGAGGCGTTGGCCCGACTACAGGCGACCGCACTATGCAATGCCGGCCGCAGCGATGACGCCCACCGATTCGTCGTCGCCTTCCGGCGCCGCTACCGGCGCAGGATGCGTACCGACCCGCACCTGGACATCGCTGAGTTGGCACCCTCCTCCCCTGGCCCGGATCGGGACGACCCCGCCCCGGCCCAGGAGACGGCAGTGCCCCGACAACTGCCGTACGACGTACCGGATTTCACCGGACACACCGATCTGTTGTCCGAGCTTGACGTTCTCGCCACTGACAGCGGCACCCCGAATGTGATCGCGCTGACCGGAATGCCGGGAGTGGGCAAGACGGCCTTTGCCACCCGCTGGGGTCATCATCGTCGCGACTGGTTTCCCGATGGTCAGCTCTACCTGAACACCGAGGCATACAGTCAGCTGTCCCCCGTACGCCCGGAGGACGCCCTACGACGCTTCCTGGTCGGCCTCGGTGTCCCCGCCGATCGGATCCCCGCCGACCCCATGCAGCGCGGCGAGCTGTACCACCGGCTACTGAGCGAGCGACGCATCCTCGTGGTGCTCGACAACGTCCTCGATTCCGATCAGGCACAACAGCTCATCCCCCGCTCCGCGACCAGCCTGACGATCGTGATCAGCCGCAATCGGCTCAGCGGACTCAGCGTCCGGCACGGCGTCCGGAGCCTGACCGTCACACCGCTGCCGTACGCCGACCGGCAGAACCTGCTCACCCGGATCATCGGATCGCAACGCGCCCACGCCGAACCCGCCGCGATGCGCACCCTGGGGCGGCTCTCCGGCGGGCTGCCGATCGCGTTGCGGATCATCGGCGAGCACGTCGCCTCCCAGCCCCGGGCCGCGCTCGGCGAGCTGGCCGACGAACTCGCGGACCGGCTGCTCGACATCGACGGCGACGACAGCAACGAACTCACCCTGCGTACCGTCTTCGCCTGGTCGGTCAATGCGCTGGCCCCGCTGCCGGCCCGACTCTTCCGCGGCCTGGGCCGGTTCCCGGGCACGACCATCGGGGTCGAGGCGGCAGCCGCGTTGCTGGGGACGGAGCCGACGGAAGCCGAACGGGCCCTGAACCGGCTCGCCCGGGCCCACCTGGTCAACCACGACGCCATCGGCCGGTACCGGATGCACGACCTCCTGCACCGGTACGCCGCCGACCGTGACCGGCTCGACGGGCCGGCCGACGAGCGGTGCGCCGCGCTGCGTCGGCTCTTCGACTGGTACCTGCTGACCGCCGTCAACGCCGTCAGGTGGTTGGCGCCGCAGCGGCCAGCCGTGCCGGACCTTCCCGAGAGCGCGGTCCGCCCGATGGAGTTCCCGACCGAGGGCGACGCGCTGCACTGGTGCGAGGCGGAACGCACAAACCTGCCCGGCGTGGTCCGGTCCGCCGCCGGTGCGGGCTTCGCCCGCCACGCCTGGCAGATCGTCGACACGCTCCATGAGGTGTACGACCGTTCCGGCCCGCAGGACGACGTGCGGGACATGCTGGAGGTCGCCCTCGACGCCACCACCGCGGACGGTCACCTCCCCGGCCGGGCCGGCACGTTGGCCAACCTCGGTGCCGCCCACTTCGCCAGCCACGACTACCAACGCGCCGGCGAACTCTTCACGCAGGCCCTCGACCTGGCCGTCGAGAACGGCTTCCCCGAGATCGAACTGGCCTGCCTGCACAACCTCGCCTCCGTCCACCTGCGCACCGGCCGCATCGCGACCGCCGTCGAGGTCTTCGACCGGGTGCTGGCCGGCTGCCGGGCGGCCGGCAACTCACACGGTGAGGCCTCCACCCTCCACCAACTGGGCGAGGCCCATCGACAGCTCGCGCGCTACGACCAGGCGCGCCGCTTCTACCAGGCGGCACTCGCCGTCTGTGACCAGGCGGGCGCGCTGCGCGGGCAGAGTCTCAACCATGTCCGGCTGGCCGAACTGAGCGTCCAGACCGGCCACCCCGAAGCCGCCCTCGCCCAGGCGCAGGTCGCACTGGACCTGCATGGCCGGGTCAACGACGACGTCGTCCGGTGTGACGCGCTCCTCGTCGCGGCCGAGGCCCGGCTGCGGATGGGGCAACACCGCGACTGCCTGACCGACGCCACCCTCGCCCGAGCCGTCAGCGAGGAGCTGACCGATTCCGTACGCCGGGCGCGGGCGCTCGACATTCTCGCGGAAGCCCTGGTCGCCGCCCGGCGATGAGCCCGGGCAGGCCGTCGGGTCGTCGGGACAGCTCCGATGGCGTCGCGAAGGTTACCGGCGCGTCGAACGCGGCCCGGCGGGCGGCACGCCGCAATGCGGCCAGGACGGCGGGTCCGACCAGGATGATCGCGACGGCGGTGGTGATGGCGCGGCCGGTGTCCCAGCCGAAGGTGGAGGTGACGGCGGTGAACACGGCGAAGCGGTGCAGGTTCTCCAGCACCGGTGCCCCGGCGACGTAGGAGAGTTGAGTCTCCGCGCCGATGCTGAACGGCCAGAACCAGAGGTTCATCAGCAGCCCGTAGCCGTAGGCGGCGATCGTGCCGTAGCCAGCCAGCACGGCGATCTCGACCCGACCGCGCAGCCGGGCCGGTAGCAGGCCGGCGCCGAGGCCGATCCAGGCGGCAGCCAGCATCTGGAACGGCAGCCACGGGCCGACACCGGCGGTGAGCAGGGCCGAGGCGAACAGCGAGATCGCGCCAAGCAGGAACCCGAAACCGGGCCCGAAGACCCGGCCGGCGAGCACGAGCAGAAAGAACACCGTCTCGATGCCGGCGGTGCCGGCGCCGAGCGGACGTAGGGCGGCGTTGACGGCGGCAAGCACACCCAGCATGGCCAGGGCCTTGCTGTCGATGCCGCCGGAGCTGAGTTCGGCCAGGACGAGAGCCAGCAGAACCGGCAGTACGACGATGAAGACCAGTGGCGCCTCGGCGGTACGAGCCATCGTCTCGGGTCGGGCGGGCACGAAGAACGGCCAGGTGAAGGTCGCAAGCGCGGCGACAGAGGCGAGGGTCAGGATGACAGCGGTACGCGGAGCCACCCGCAGCACGTTCACGCCGGCGGCCCGGCCAGCGCGGCGGTGACCTGGTCCACGGTCAGCCAGGGCTGCGGTGCCAGGACCTTGGCGACCTGTGGGGCGAAGGCGGGTGAGGCGAGCATGACCTCGGCAGTTGTGCCGTCGGCCACGATCTCGCCCTGGGCCATCACCACGACCCGGTCGGCGAGGGCGGCGACGAGTTCCACGTCGTGGGTGGCGAGCACGACCGCCCGGCCGTCGGCGGCCAGCCGTCGGACGATCGCGGTGAACTGTTGTTTGGCCAGGTAGTCCAGTCCCCGGGTCGGCTCGTCGAGCAGGACGGCCGGCGGGGCGGCGGTGAGCTGGACGGCGAGCGCGAGGGCGAGCCGCTGTCCCTCGGACAGGTCGCGCGGATGCTGGTCGCCGGGCAGCCCGGGGGTGAGCTGGTCGACCAGGGTACGGCAGGTGCCGGCGGGTGCCTCCGATTCCCGGTCGGCCTGGACGCATTCGGCCTCCACCGTCTCCAGGTAGAGCAGATCCCCGGGGGTCTGCGGGACCAGCCCGACGCGTCGTCGGGCCCGGGCGGCGGTGAGGGTCTTCGGGTCGGCGGCACCGTCCGGGCCGGTGACGGTGACCGTGCCGCCCTGCCGGGGGCCGCTGCCCTGCAACGCCCAGAGCAGACTGGACTTGCCGGAACCGTTGCGGCCCATCAGGGCGACGACCCGACCGGGGTGCAGGTCGAGGTCGACGCCGGCCACGGCCACGGTGCCGGGGTAGCGGACCACGACCTCGCGGGCGGTCAGCGCGGGAACGCCGTCCGGTGGCGGCGGTGCCGGCGGTGCGGTGGTGCCGGCGAGCCGCTGCCGGAGATCCGCCGCGCGGCGACGGGCGTCGCGTACGGACAGCGGCAAGGGTGCCCAGCCGGCGACGCGGCCCAGTTCGACAAGGGGTGGGGCAAGGTCGATGTCGGCGAGCACGACGGCCGGTTCGCCGTTGACGACGGTACCGTCGCCGGGCAGGTAGAGCAGCCGGTCGGCGTACTGCACCACGCGTTCGAGCCGGTGTTCGGCGATCACGACGGTGACGCCGAGGTCGTGGACCAGCCGGGTGACGGTGGCCAGGACCTCCTCGGCGGCGGTGGGGTCCAGGGCCGAGGTCGGCTCGTCTAGGACCAGCACCTGCGGATGGCTGGTGAGCACGGCGCCGATGGCGACCCGCTGCTGCTGCCCGCCGGAGAGGGTCCGCAGCGGACGGTCCCGCAACTCGGCGATGCCGAGCAGGTCGAGGGTCTCCTCGACGCGTTTGCGCATGACCGCTGCGGGCAGGGCGAGTTGTTCCATCCCGTACGCGAGTTCCTCCTCGACGGTGTCGGTGACGAAGCCGGCGAGCGGGTCCTGGCCGACGACGCCGACGACGTCGGCCAGGTCGCGCGGTGGGTGGTTGCTGGTGTTTCGCCCCTGCACGGTGACGGTGCCGTACAGGGTGCCGCCGGTGAAGTGCGGCACCAGCCCGTTGATGGCCCGCAGCAGGGTCGACTTGCCGGTGCCGGTACGACCGGCGACCAGGCACAGCTCGCCCTCCGGGATGTGCAGGTCGACATCGCGCAGCATCGGCTCACGCGCTTCGGCGTAGCGTACCGTGACCCGGTCGAACTCGATCATCGTTTCGCCTCCGGTCGGGGCGCGGGGTTCGCCGCCAGCACCGGCGGCGGCGCCAGCCAGGCCGGAGCCAGCGCGACCACGACGGCGAGGAGCACCAGCGGGGTCAGCTCGGGCCAGCTGAGCGGGCTGACCGGCGGGTAGAGCCGGGCCGGGTCCACGGAGCCGGCCAGCATCATCAGCGCGGCGGTGGCCACCCCGCAGCCGGCGACGGCGAGTTCCGTGCTCCGCCAGCGGTCCGGCCGGTAGCGGCTACGCCGGACCCGACGGCCGGCGAGCAGCATTCCGGCCACGGAGGTGGCCAGACCCGCCAGCAGCATGGGCAGGCCGAGGTGACCGGGCACGGTGGCATCGAGCAGCCCGTACGTGCCGACGCAGACGCCGACCAACCCGGCGAGCACCAGCCCACCGGTGAGGAGGCGCTGGCCGGCCGGTACCGCGGCGCTGCGGCCGTAGCCGCGCGAGTCCATCGCCGCCGCCAGCACGAGGGAGCGGTCCAGGGCGTCGGCCAGCACCGGCAGGGCGATCCCGCGTAGGGCGCGCACCCCCTGACCGGAGGCGCCCCGCAACCGGCGGGCCCGGCGAACCCGCAGCACGCTCTCCACCAACTGCGGAGCGACCGACAGCGCGACCACCACGGCCGTGCTGACCGCGTAGAGGGCACCGGGGACCGCCTTGAGCAGCCGTTTCGGGTTGGCCAGGGCATTGGCGGCACCCAGGCAGATGAGCATCGCGGCCAGCCGCAACCCGTCGTAGAAGCCGCCGAGGAGTTGTTCGGCGGCGACCGGCCCGAACAGCCGGATGCCGGCCGCCCACGCCGGCAGCGGTATCTCCGGCAGGTGGAACAGGACGAGGTCACCCTGTCCGCCACCGAAGACCAGGCGGAACACCACCCGCATGGTCACGATCAACGCGCCGAGTACCAGGTACATCCGGAACGACAGCGCCCACGGGGCGTCGCCGCGACGGCGGACGACCACGAGCGCGGCGACGGCAATGATCAGCGCCAGGGCCAGCGGGTTCGTGGTGTGGCTGGCCGTGGTCGCCAGACCGAGCGCCCAGCACCACCAGGCACCCGGATGCAGGGCCCTCGGCAGCCGCCCGGTCTCCGCTACGGCGGGCGGGGCCACCGGTGCCCGCCGGGCGACCCTGCTGCCGGTGGCCTGGTCAGTCATCCGGCTCGGCGGTCCGTCTACGGCGGGCCGCGACGATCCCTCCGCCGGCGAGCGCGACCAGCAGGAGCAGCCCGGCCAGGCTGCCCAACGGGAATCCCTCGGTCTCGCGGGCAGCGGTGACCTCGGTCGGCGGGAAGGAGTCCGTCGACCGGTCCGGCGACGCGGCGGGGTCGGCTCCGAGCGGTGGCACGCCGGCGTCCGCCGTCGGCACGACGGGGCCGCCGGTCGACGCCACGCTGGCAGCGGCGGTCGACCCGGTCGTACCGGCCGGTGTGGCAGCACCCGGCACGGTGGGTGCGGAGGCGGGTGCACCGGCGGCCGGTGGTGGTGCGGCCGGCGGCGGTGCCGTGGTGCGCGAGGGCGGCGCGGGCGGGGTGCTGCGCGGCGGGGCCGGTGGGGTGCTGCCCGGCGCCGGTGGCGTGGTGCGTGGCGGCGGCGCCGGCCGGGTGGGTGCCACCGCGGGTCGGGGGGCGTTGTCGGCGCTGCGGTTCAGCGAGAACGACCAGCCTTCGAAGCTGCCCGCCGGTGGCTTGCGGTTGAGCACACCCCTGTCGCTGTACGTCCAGGCACCACCGTTGGGTGCGTGCCAGTACGACCAGTAGGCGCTGGCCGGCGGCGTGTCGACGCATCGTTCCTCGCCGGCCGAGGGCCTCCCCTCGATCCGGCAGATGAACCCTTCGCCCCAGCGCAGCGTGCCGGCGATCTGGAAGCCGGCGTTCTTCAACGCCGCCAGGCCGGTGGCCTGCTCGCCGGGGGCGCAGCGGACGACCGTCCCGCCACCGAGTTCCTTGAAGTCCACCACGACGGTGACTCCGTTGGCGTCCGGGCAGTAGCCGGCGCCGCCGGCAGCCGCAGCCGGTCCCGGTGCGACGAGCGCACTGGCGCTGGCCAGGGTGAGGGCGAGGGCGACGCGGGTTACCCGGGCGGTCATGTGGCCCGCCGACGGCCGAGCGCCAGCAGTACCGCTCCCCCACCGACCAGAAGCAGCGCGGTGAGCACGTACCCGCCGATCGCTGTGCCGGTGGTCGGCAGGCGGCCCACCCCGCCCCCGCCGGGACTGCTGGCGGAGCCGGTGGGGGTCGGCGCGGTGGCGGTAGCGGTGGGCGTCGACGGCGAGTCGCTCGGCGTCGGCCCGTCGCTCGGCGAGTTGGTGGGCGTCGGCGAGTCGGTGGGGGTGGGTGACCCGGTGGGGATGGGTGACCCGGTGGGGGTGGGTGACCCGGTCGGCGTCGGCGAGCCGGTGGCTGAAGGGGAAGGTTCGCCGGACGGCGGTATGTCCAGGCCGATCCGTCCGAGCGGCACCTGGGCCAGCCCGAGCAACGCCTGGGCGGTGGCGCGACGCCACTGGTCCCGGAAGTTCGCGGTGATCCCGGTGTCGAGGGCCGCCGTCAACGCCTCGGTGTTGTACGCGATGGCGCCGGCATCTGCCGCCGCCGTACCACCGCTGTCGGCGGTGAGCTGGAGTGCCGCCAGGGCCTGCGCGGCCCGGGCCGCCTCGGCGTGGTGACCCGCTGCGGCGAGGGCCTGTCCGGCCAGGCCGGTGCTGTTGGAGTTCGCGCCGCTGGTAGGCCCGGAGCCACCGAATGATCCGTCGGCGCGTTGCTGCGCCACCAACCAGTCCGCGCCACGCCGCGCCGCCTCGTCCGCACCTGCGGCGAGGAGCGCTTGAACGGCCATCGCTGTCGAGTCGACGTCCAGTGTGGCGTTGGGCTGGGCGTCGCAGGACGGCGACGGCGCCCCGTCGGCGTCGGGATAGAGCCGGAAGCCACCGGCCGCGCACTGCTGGCGGGCCAGGAAGTCGACGGCCTCCTGCGGTGCGCCGCCGCTGCGGGCCAGGCCCAGCACGGCGAAGGACTGGTCGAAGGTGTTGCTCGGGTCCGGGCCGGTCTCCTCGGTGATCCGGCTGGTGATCCGGCCGTACCGGTGACCGGTCTGCGGCCCGGAAACCAGCGCGAGGGTCTCGGCGCGCAGGTCCCACCCGCCGAAATCGGTGGGATCGGCACCGGCGGCGGAGGCGGCGTAGAGCAGTTTCGCGGTGGCGCCACCGTCGGTGAAGCCCTCGATGCCCCAGTCGTCGTAGCTGTTGTACGACCGCACGTTCGCGGCGATCCGCGCCGTCGCCGCCTGCCGGGTCGAGGTCGCCACCCCGGTGGCTGCGAGGGCGAGCAGGCCGTCGATGCTCAGCCCCCAGTCATTTCCGCCGAACGGGCCGGGCAGGACCCCGCCGACGTACTCACCGGCGAGCCAGGTAGCGGCGTCGCGGCCAGCGGCGGTGTGCACGGGTGTGGGGGCAGCCACCCCACCGAGGGGTACGCCGACGGCGGTGGCGAGCGTCGTGGCGGTGACCATGGCGAGGCCGACGCCGATGCGCCGCAACGAGGACATGGACATGATGAGGGGTGCCTTTCGCAGCGGGATCCGGCAGGGGTACACGCCCGTCAGGGGGCGGTGATGCCGGGTGGCGCGCCGGCGCCGAAGGACCAGCCCTCGACCGTGCCCGGTGCTGGGTCGTAGCTGCTCGCTCCCAGTGTGCTGTAGGTCCAGGCGGCACCGGTGCCGGAGGCGTGCCAGTACGACCAGTACGCGCTGGCCGGTGGGGTGTTCACGCAGGGCTCCGTCGCGGCGGTCGGCTGGCCGTTGATCCGGCAGACGAAAGCCAACCCCCAGCGTTGCGTGCCGGTCACCGCGAAGCCGGCGCCCTGTAGCGCGGCCAGCCCGGTGGCCGGGTCACCGAGAGCGCACTCCACCTGGACGCCGCCGCCGAGTGGACCGTAGTCGACCACCACGGTGACGCCGGACGTGCCGGTGCAGGCTGCGGCCGCATCCGGTTGGACGGCACCGACCTGAGTAGGCGTGGCGGGCGCCGGTGTGGTGAGCGTGAGAGCGGCGAACACGCCGCAGATCAGGGAGAGCAGGCGGTACCGGCTGAGGCGGACGACCATCGGAAGCGCCTTTCCGGCCCGGCGGTCGTCAGAAACCCGGCCCGTTCGCCGAGCAGTCGGCTGGCCGGCCTCCGACCCGTGGGCCACGACGGGTGAGGAGCAGGGATTTCGCGGGTGCGGCAGGTATTCGGGCTCGCCACCGGGTACACCCCCGGCGGCCTACCGTTGCGGGCCAGCGCCGGACTTCGACCGGACTTCCCCCGCACGCACACGCGGTTGTTGAGTTGTCGGGCCAGTCTCGTCCGCCCGCACAGCCGCTGTCAATCGAGCACCACTTCAGCGCGAGCCCAATTCTCGCTGCCGCTCCGACATTCCCAAGGCCGGAGCGGCAGCGAGCCCCCGTTGATCAGGAACGCTCCTGGTGCTCGCGCGACCCGAGACTGGCCCGGACGCCCCCTTGCCTGCACCTCGTCCTCGAAACCTCGCGGAACATCTGCGGGCAGGACTCATCATAGGGCTCAGCCCGGAGAAGCTGTCAACGCCCGTTTAAGGGACACACAGATCACTACACGAGCGTTTATGCTTCCCCCGCCAGTTACGGCGACCCGGTGGCGTCGATGGACGCTGCGGACAGGCGCTAGCGCTCCACCGGCGGCACACCACCCCTCCCATCAAATCAAACATCCGTTTATCCTGCGGTCTGAGCACCTCACGGTTGTTGCGCAGCCGGGCAGGGGCTCATCCCGAGACGGCGGTAGGGTGGCCTACGCGCAGGCGCAGGACCCGGCGCGCACGCACGGCTGTCTCGCGCCGACACGAGGCTGAGGAGTGGGTGATGGTCGAGGATGTCCGAGGGGAGGGCGGGCCACCGTCCCTCGACACGCTCGCCGACAAGTTGAACTACCTGTTCGACAAGATCCGGCCGACGCGGGACGAGTTGGACGCCGACGAGTTCGGTCGCCCGTACACGAACAAGGAGATCGCCGACAAGATCAACCGCAGGTCCGCGACCTCCGGCGTCACGATCAGCGCCGCGTACGTGGGCGAGCTGCGGCGCGGCGTCGCCGACGACCCCCGGACCTCACACATCCTCGCCCTCGCGGCGGCGTTCCAGGTGGACCCGGCCTTCTTCGTCGACGACAAGGTGACCCAACGGGTCCAGGACCAGATCACGATGCTCACGCAGCTGCGGGAGATGAAGGTGCAACAGGTGGCGCTGCGTACCGTCCTCGCCGACACCGGGCTCTCCCCGGCGAGCGCCCTGGTGGTCGAGCAGATGGTCGCCCGACTCCAGGAAGTCGAGCGCGGCCGGGAACAGCCACCGTCCTGAGTGGCGCTCACGTTCTGCCTCGACACCACTTCCCACGGTCGTTAAGATCGCGCGGCACCACGATGACGGCGGCAGCTGCGATCCGGTCCGTGGAGGTGGCTCGGTCGACGTGGCGCGGTGCAGCCCGAGCGCGCGGTCGAACGGGAGGAGACGGGGAGCGTGCACGGCCGAGACCTGCGCAGTTTCTGCGGCGAGCAGGTACGGCGCCTTGAGCGCGAAGTAGGCATACCGGACCCGTTCGTCCTCACCACGCTCGTCCAGCGGATCTCGCAGTGGCGTGGCCGCCCCATCCACCTGCTTCCCTACGACCACGTGGCCGGCGCGATGTGCGGCCTCTGGATGGCTCTGCCCGACGCCGACGTGATCGGCTACGCGCGGACCACCCCGTTGCTCGAGGAACACACGGTGCTGCACGAGTTGGGACACATGCTCTGCGACCACCGGGGCGGCGGCGCCGGCACCGATCTCGCCGCGCTACTCGCACCGGATCTCGATCCGGCGCTGGTGAGCCGGTTCCTGGGGCGGGGGTCGTACTCGGACCGGGACGAGCAGGAGGCGGAGCTGATCGCGACGCTGATCATGAGGAAGGTGGCGGACCGGCGGCCCCGCCCCGCCGCCCCGGCCGACCAGAAGCTCGGCGCCGAGCTGGATCGGCTGCTCTCCACATTCGAGGGATAGGCCGCGCATGCAACGGGCCATCATGGTCACTGCCGGGTTGATCTCGCTGATCTCCGCCCTGCTGAAGATCCGCTCGGTACGCCGGCAGCCGCACGCGCCCGGCCCGAGAGCCATGTGCCTCGGGCTCTTGGCCTTCGGCACCGCCTTCCTCGTCCTCGCCCCGCCGCACACCGTGCTGATCAGCGAGTTCCTGGGCATACCCAACAGCGGGCGCCTGCTGGGCAACCTGCTCACCCTCGCCTCGGCCGGCGCGATACAGGTCATGATGCTGCATCTGGTGCATCCACCGCCGGTGGCGCGGCACCGGGTCCGGCAGCGGTTGACCCTGGTCGGCCTGGTGGCGCTCGCGATGACGGTGCTACTGATCTCCGCGAAGACCGAAAACGTCACGAACTTCGTCGAGCGGTACGCCACCTCCACCCCGATCGCGATCTACCAGCTGCTCTACCTGACCTGCCTGGCGTTGGCGGTGGTCGACCTGATTCACCTGTCCATCAGGTACTCCCGGCACGTCGGGCCGATGCTCCGGACCGGCCTGCGGATGGTCGCCACCGGTGGAGTCGTCTACGCCGTGCACACCACCTACAAGATGGCCCTGATCATCGCGGCCTGGTCGGGGAGTCAGCTGCCCGGCGACGAGTCGGCCATCTCCACGGCCCTGGCGGCGCTCGGCGGCGTGCTGATCGCCGGCGGCACCACGCTGCCGGTGTGGGGGCCCCGCGCGCTGATGCCGTGGCGGCTGCTGCGGCAGTACCGGTCCTACCGGCGGCTGGCACCACTGTGGCGCGAGCTGTCCGCGGCGGTGCCCGAGGTCATGCTGACGCAGCCCGAGGAGGCCGCAGAACCGGCCCGCTGGACGATGGACATCCGGCTCTACCGGCGCGTCATCGAGATCCGCGACGCCCAACTGCTGTTGCAGCCGTACAGCGATCCGGAGGCCGTCGGTGCCGCCCAGGACGAGGCCCGACGCAGCGGATTGCGCGGCGATCCCGCCCAGGCACACGTCGACGCCGTCGCGCTGGTCACCGGCCTGCAACGGTGGCGCTCGGACGGCACCGGCGCGACGCCGGCCGTCCTGCCGCCCCGCAGCGTCGGCGACGCCAGTCTGGCCAGGGAGAGTCGGTACCTCGAACAGGTCGCCGCCGCCTTCTCCCGCATCGCCGCGGACCGGGACAACTCCGGCGACCGGGTGGCCGACCGGAGCAACGCGGCCTGAGGCGGCCCGACAGCCGGCGGTCCGATCACCGCCCCCGAACCCACGACGGAGGAGACAGCCATGGCCGACAACGTGCCGCCCACCGCACACCGGCGGGTCGAACAGCCGATCAGATGGTGGGGCACGGCCAGTTCGGCGGTGCAGGCCGAGGGCGCCTACGCGGCCGACAACTGGTACGCCTGGGAACTCGCGGGTCGCGCCCCGAAGTCGGCGAGCGGCAACGGCTTCACCGAGCGGTACGCCGACGACCTGCAACTACTGGCCCGCTGGGGCTTCACCGACCACCGGTTGTCGGTCAACTGGGCCCGGGTGCTGCCCGAGCCGGACCGGGTCGACCGGGCCGCCGTCGACCACTACCGGGAGGTACTCTCCGCCGGGCGTGCCGCCGGCCTGCGGATGTGGGTCACCCTGTTGCACACCGCGCTGCCCCGGTGGTTGGCGGAGCAGGGCGGATTCCTCGGCCCCGAGGTCGGCGAGCACTGGCGCCGGTGGGTACACCTGGTGGCCGACGAGTTCGGGGACCTGGTCGACGGCTGGATGCCGGTGAACAATCCGACCAGCTTCGCGCAGAAGGCGTACCTGACCGGCACCTTCCCGCCCGGCGTACGCTCGCTGCCGGAGTTTCTCCAGGCGCTCATGGCCGTGCACCGCGCCGACTTCGACGCGGCGTCGTACCTGCGTGGTTCCGGCCGTCCGGTCTGCGCCAACGAGTCGCTTACCCACCTGGTGCCTGCGGAGAGCAGCCCGGAGGCGGCAGCCGCCGTCGCGCAGTGGGACGCGGTGGTGTGGGACTCCTGGTTGGGCCTCGCCCGCAGCGAGGAGTACGCCGACGCCTTCGACCACTACGGCTTCTCCTACTACGCGGCGACCGCCGTCGACAGCGGCGGTCAACCCCGGCCGTACCCGTTCGGGGCGTCGCCCGGACCGCTGGGCTACGTGCCGTGGGCAGACGGTCTGGCGGAGGTGCTGTCGCGGCTGGCCCGCGAGCTGCCAGGGCGGTCGTTCGTGGTGGCGGAACTCGGCTACGGAGGCGACGACGACGAGGCCCGGACCGACTACCTCGGCCGCGCCCTGCGGCACATCGACGACGCCCGGTCCGGCGGAATCGACGTCGACGGCGTCTTCTTCTGGACGGGGATCGACAACTACGAGTGGCTTGCCGGCGACGACGTACCTTTCGGCCTCTTCGACCGGGAGCGTCGTCCCCGGCGCAGCGCCGAACTGGTGCGACGGATGGCACCGGGTGCCCGAGGCCGGCTCGACGGTGCGGACGGCTCCGACGGCGGCTGAGATCCACGCAGTCCACGACGTACGCCGGTTGGTAGCGTGTCGCTCATGTCGGTGGCACTGGTGACGGGAGCTACCGCAGGCATCGGCGCCGCCTTCGCCCGCCGCCTGGCCCGCGACGGCACGGACCTGGTCCTGCTGGCCCGCGACGGCGCCCGGCTGGAGGCGGCGGCCGGCGAACTGCGGACCGCCCACGGCGTCCACGTGGAGACCGTGGTCGCCGACCTCGCCACCGAGGAGGGGCTCTCGGTGGCGGAGCAGCGCGCGGCCGAGGGCGTCGACCTGCTCGTCAACAACGCCGGCTTCGGCCATCAGGGCTGGTTTCTCGACGCGCCGCTCGACGTCGAGTTGACGACCATGCGCGTGCACTGCGAGGCGGTGCTGCGGCTGACCTACGCCGCGCTCCCCCACATGCTGCGCCACCGCACCGGCGGCGTCATAAACGTGGCCTCCATCGCGGCCTTCGTCGCGCGGGGCACGTACGGAGCCTCGAAGGCGTGGGTGGTCAGTTTCAGCGAGAGCGTCGCGGCGGAGACCGTGGGCAGCGGCGTACAGGTCACCGCCGTCTGCCCCGGCTGGGTCCGGACGGAGTTCCACCGCCGCGCCGACCTCGACGTCAACGACGTACCGCGCTACCTGTGGCTGGAGCCGGAGGCCGTGGTCGACGCCGCGTTGCGTGACTTCTCCCGAGGCGTCCGGGTGAGCATTCCGACCGCCAGGTACAAGGCCATCGTCGGGCTCAACCGGGCGGTGCCCCGCCGACTCGCCGCGGCGATCTCCGCCCGCGTCGGCTCCCGGCGGACCGGGCGCCGCAGCTGACTGATCAACTCTGTTCCGGCGGAATGGCGGCATTCCGGTGCTCGGGACACCACCATTCCGCTGCAACGGGGCGCGGGGGGTCGGCCGTTGTACCGCCTCAGCAGCCGAGGCGCTTGGTGGCAAGTGCGATGTCGTCGATCCAGAGGTCGAAGGCTCCCGGCGTGGTGCCGCCCTGGTAGAGCTGCCAACCGATCTTCACGGTGTTCACCGTCGGCAGGATGAAGGGCACGTCGTTGCCGCCGTGCTGGTTGGTGGAGGCGGTCAGCTCCGGGTTCGCCACCCCGTCGATCCAGACCGTGACGCGGTTGTCCGCCGGGTCGAGTTTCCACTCGAAGCACTGCCAGGTGTCCTCGACGACCGGCGCGGACTCCCGCCAGTTGGTCCAGTCGCCGGTCGGCCCGCCGTCCGCGCCCACGCCCCAGAAGATGCCGGGGACCGTCGGCGCGTACTGGCCGCCGATCGGGCGGACGATCTCCGAGCTGCCGCTGCCGGTCGCCTCGACCAGGGTGAAGTGCGCCCAGTCGGGGGCGGTCGGGAAGGCGTCCACACGCAGTCGCATCCGGCCGTAGAACCGGTTGCCCGGTGCGGCGAAGTCGTCGACGCGTAAGAAGGCGCGCCCGTTGTCGACGGTGTGGATGCGCAGCACCTGGTTGCCGCGGTGGGCGCGTTCCACGGTGAGCGTGCCGTTACGCGTGTCGACGCCCCAGTTCAGGCTGGCGGGGCCGCCGCGCGGCAGGCGCTCGAAGTCTTCGCAGAAGAGCATGTGGCGGGTGCAGGAGCCACGCTGGGCGGCACCTGCGGCGTCGGACGGGACGCTGCCGGCCGTGCCGCCGAGCATCAGCGCGGCGGTCAACGCGGCGAGAAGGTTGCGCATGGTTCTCCCTGGAGGACTCGGGGAATGAGGGCGTGGAAGCGTTCCCATATATAGCAGAAGTTGAATGCCTTCGGGTCCGCGCCGACGCTCGACAAGATCGCCAAGGTTCCACTCTCGGAGCAGGTGTTATACGGTCGGGAGGTGAAGACTGAGCGCCACTGGTGGAATGGCAACCGCACCGCACGAGGGCGTCGTGACGTGTTTATCCGCACCGATGGCGAGTCGTGGGAGGTGGAGGCGCGAGCCGGCGGCGACGCCGGTCGCTCCAAGATCTACCCATGCCCCGGCCGGCAGTCGGCGGAGATCCTGGCCCAGGCGTGGATGGGCGGCCAGAGCCGCTGGCAGATCGAGAAGCCCTGATCGACAAGCACCGATGCGCGTACCCCGCCTTCCGGCTGGCAGCGAGCACCGGCGGCGGCTTCGAGTAGACTGACAGCACGGCCCGCCCAGCATGGCGGCCGGGTTCGATGTCCCACGCCACGCGCCGCGGCCGGACGGTCAGCGCCGGGCGGGACGTCCCTTCGACGTTCGGAGCCTTCATGGCGGCACGCCGCCCACGCCAGACCACCTCGTCCGACTCCCGCACCTTCGCCGACCTCGGCGTGCCCGACGCGCTCAACAGCGTGCTGGCCGCGACCGGGGTGGACCGGCCCTTCCCGATCCAGGCCGCGACCCTGCCCGACGCGCTCGCCGGGCGGGACGTGCTCGGCCGGGGGCGCACCGGTTCGGGTAAGACCTATGCCTTCGTACTGGCGGTGCTGACCCGCCTGGCCGCCAGCACCACGCCCCGGCGGGCCGGGCGACCCCGGGCGCTGATCCTGGTACCCACCCGTGAGCTGGCCACCCAGATCGACAGCGTGATGGCGCCGCTGGCACAGGCGCTGTCGCTGCGCACGATGACCATCTTCGGTGGCGTCGCCGCCCGACCTCAGGTCACCGGGCTGCGCGCCGGGGTCGACGTGCTGGTGGCCTGCCCGGGCCGGCTCGCCGATCATGTCGAGACCGGCAACGCGCACCTGGACGCCGTCGAGATCACCGTGCTCGACGAGGCCGACCACATGGCCGACCTCGGCTTCCTGCCCACCGTACGGCGGCTGCTGGCGCAGACCCCGCGCGACGGGCAGCGGCTGCTCTTCTCCGCGACCCTGGACGCCGGCGTCGATGTGCTGGTGCGGCGGTTCCTCACCGATCCGGTCGTGCACAGCGTCG
The DNA here is from genome assembly GCF_059553435.1 of Micromonospora sp. PRAS1. NCBI lineage: Bacteria > Bacillati > Actinomycetota > Actinomycetes > Micromonosporales > Micromonosporaceae > Micromonospora > Micromonospora sp. PRAS1. The sequence continues at coordinate 140,700 of NZ_JCANNB010000012.1, read as the reverse complement.
ACTCGACGCTCTCGCCGGTCACCGCAATGGCGCACCACGTCCTGCACGTCAACGCCGACGAGCGGTTCGCCGTACTGGTCGAGCTGACCGCCGCACCGGGCCGGACCGTGGTCTTCACGCGTACCAAGCGGGGTGCGAAGACCCTCGCCCGCCGACTCGTCGCGGCCGGGGTGACCGCCGTCGAACTGCACGGCAACCTGGCTCAGGGCGCGCGCACCAGGAACCTCCAAGCGTTCTCCGACGGCGACGCGCACACGCTTGTCGCCACCGACATCGCGGCACGCGGCATCCATGTCGACGACGTGGCCCTGGTCGTGCACGCCGACCCGCCGGTGGAACACAAGGCCTACCTGCACCGCTCGGGCCGTACCGCCCGGGCCGGCGCGGCCGGGACAGTCGTCACGCTGATGACCGACGGGCAGGTGCCCGAGGTGCGGGAACTGACCCGCAAGGCCGGCATCACGGCGACCACGACCCGGTTGCGCCCGGGTGACGCGCTGCTCCGCGAAATCGCCCCCGGGGAACGGACGCTGGTTCCCCAGCCCGCCCCCCGCCCCGCCGGCGTACGGCACGAGGCGCAGCCGGCCTCCGGCGGCCGGGGCCGTCGCGGCGGCAAGCCGGCGGCGAGCACCTCGGCCCGGTCCGCACCGGCACGATCCGGTGCGGCGGCCTTCTCCGCCCGGGCCCGGCCGGCCGCTCGCCGCGGAGGCCGCTGACCCCACCCGCGCTGTCCGATCGGAGGTTGGCCGGCGCCGGGGAAGTCTGGCAGGGTGCCGAGCCATGGGTAGTCAAGTCATCGCGGTGCGCGTCGAAGACGTCGAGTTGCTGGTGGAGACGTCGCGGGTGGCCGGCACGGAGCAGACCTCGGCGCGCAGCCGCGCGCAGACGCAGGTGGTGAACGCGTTCGAGCAGGCGCAGGACGCGATCGTCGCGGTGTCGACGAAGGTGGCGCGGACGGTGACGCGGCTGGCGGCGACGGGTGCCCGCCCGGACAAGCTCGAGGTCGAGTTCGGGCTCAAGTTCACCGCCAAGGGCGACGTGATCGTGGCGAGCGGTTCGGGTGAGGTGTCGCTGAAGGTCGTCGTCGGTTACCACCCGGCGGGCACCTCGGCGGCGGCAGGAACACCGGACGGCGGTGACGAAGACGCCGCTTCGTGACTGACGACGCCGCCGTCCCGGGCTACCTCGGGCGGATTCTCGACGCGGCCGGCACGGCGGTGGGCACCTGCTTCCAGGTCTCCCCCGGCGTACTGGCCACCGCCTGTCATGTGCTCGACGACATCGACGCCGGCCGGGTCGACGTGGCCGTACGGGTCGACGCGCTGGCCGGCGGGTTCGCTCCCGTAGAGGCCCGGGTGGCCGGCTTGGATCAGCTGCGTGATCTGGCGGTGCTCACCACGGACACCCCGCTGCCAAGCGTGGTCGAGGGCCTTGACGCGACCGACACGGTGCCGTTGCAGACCGGCGTGGTGGTCACCGGCGTGGCGCACGTCGATGATCCGGGCCGGGAGTTGCGTTGGTTGACGGCACCTGGGCAGTGGCGCGGTGGCACCAGGCGCCACGACGACGTGTCGCTGGGTCGATTCTCGTCACCGGATCTGATGCCCGGGATGAGTGGCGCACCGGTGCGGCGGATGTCGGACCATGCGGTGGTCGGCGTGGTGTCGGCCCGGTACAACAGCGTCGACGGCTGGCTGCGCGACTCGGTGTGGGTGGCCCGCGCAGAGGACCTGGCAGAGCTGTTGAACAGCCTGCCGTGGATCCGATTCGGTCGCCGGCTCCTGCTCGCCGAGCCGGTACGCATGGTGCGCTCGGTCCAGGCCCCCGTCGCTCGTGCACTGCCGGTGCGCCAGGCGGCGCGCGCCATCGGCGGTCCGCGCGAAGCCGCCGTCGAGGCGGCCAGGGTGCTGGTCGCGCTGGACGACTCCGGGCGCGGGATCGGCGAGATCGGCGAGCTTGTGGAGTTGCTTATCGACAGTGCCGGTCGCGGCGGGCGGTACGGCGACGGGGCACTGCGCAGTTTCCGTACCCGGCTCCGGCTCCGTGGCCTGGATCCACGGCTGCTGCTGCCGTCCATGCCGCAGCACGACGAGGCGGTACGGCGGTGGATCGCGCCCCTGGTCGACGAATCCGAGCCGGACGTCGGATCCGCCACCATGCTGGCCGCGCTGACCCGCGCGTTGCTCGAGGAGTTGACGAACGAGACGTTCGGCAACCTCTCCCCGACCTGCCAGCAGTATCTGGGTGAGGCGCTGCTGAACGTACGCTCCATCGCGCAGTTCGAGTTCCTCGATGCCCTCGCCGCGCTCCTGCCACCGCTGCGATCGACATCGCTCGAGGCGGTGCCACTGCGCTCCAGCCGCGACGTCGACCCCGCATCGCCGCCCGCCGCCCAGCCGGAGGCGGCCACGTCCGGTCACGGTTCCGAGCGGTATCGCCAGCTCGAAATGAGCTACATCGCGGCGCAGATGTGCGGGCTACCGGACGCCGACCCGTGTGTTGCCGGTCGAACCGACCTGATCGCCACGATCGTCCGAGCGGTCAGCGGACGCGTGGAAACCCACCGGTCGGCCACCGCGTTCCTCTCCGGGCAGCCGGGCGTCGGTACGTCGACGGTGGCCATCGAGGCGGCCCGTGAGCTGATTCCGGCATTTCCCGGCGGCGTCCTCCACATCGACCTGCACGGTCTCCAGCCGGACGCGCGACGCGACGCCCTGACGGTGGTCAGGATGGTCGCCGAGGCACTCGACATGAACCTGTCGGAGGCGATGGACGACGCGAGCCGATTCGCCGCGTTCGCCGCGAAGCTACGCGACCGGCAGGTCCTGCTGGTGTTGGACAACGCGCTGGACGCGGCACACGTGGCGCCGCTGGTGAAGGCGCCGACCGGTTGCGCCATCATCGTGACGTCACGCGACCGCCTTCAGGGGTTCGCCGATCCCGGCCTGGTGTTCCGCGTCGAGCCACTGGACAGCCGGTCCGCGATCGAGGTCCTGGCCAGGTGCGATGAGCGGCGTACCCATGACCATGGGCTTCTGCACCGGGTCGCGTACCTGTGTGCGCAGGTGCCCCTGGCGCTACGCATGATCGGCGCGCGGCTGGCCAGTCGCCCCGATCTCGCCCTGGAGTACCTCGTCCAGGTGCTGGAGGAGGAGACCACCCGGCTCGACTACCTCGACGCGGGTGATCGGGCGGTCCGGGCAGCGATCCACCTGAGCTACGACAATCTGGATCCGGTCGCCAAGCGGACGTTCCGGCTCATCGCGGCGACGCCCGGATCCGCCGCGACCGGGCCGGAGTTCGGCTACTGCCTGGACACGGCGGCGTTGCGGCAGGAGATGCTGCTTAACCGTCTCGTCGACCGCAGCCTCGCCAAGCAGGAACTCGGCCGTACGTTCGGTGCCGGCATTCTCGCCACCTTCACCCTGTTCGACCTGGTCCTGCTCTTCGCCAGGGAACGCCTGGCCGAGGAGGAACCGGAGGAGGTCGTACGCGACTTCCAGTTGCGGTCCGTCAGCTATCTGCGGGACCGCCTGGTCGAGGTGGTCGACCAGGAGCCCGGCGCTGACCTCTCCGGCGAGCTGGACCCGGCCCGGTTCTATGCCGCGGTGCGTCTCTGCGAGGAGCGCGAGTGGTTCGACCTCGCCCTGGATCTGGCCGGCAGCCTGCACGTGCTGCATCAGGGGCGCGGCGAGATCGACAGTGTGGTCGCGATCAACGATATCCGCATCCAACTCCATCTTCGCGGGCAGGATCCGGAGGCCGCGGTGAATGCCTGCCTGCTCATGGCGGACCTCATGCGAGCCAACGCCCTCGATCAGGCCGTGGAATACAGCCGCCGGGCGGCCCGTCTCGCCCACGAGTACGGTCTGCCCGCCCGCGTCGCCGAAGCCGACTTCAGGTTGAGCATCCTGCTCTGGGAACAGGGACAGGCCACGGCCGCTCTCAGCGCTGGCGAGAGGTCCTTCACGCTGTTCATGGCGGCCGGTCAGGCGGCGGTCGCGGTGCCCGTGGCGGTAAACAACTGCCTCCTCGCCCGGGACACCGAGGCGGGCGGGGAGGCCCTGAAATGGGGCCGCATCGCCACGGAACTGGCCGATCAGTGGGCAGAGGCCACGCTGCGGGCCTCGGCGTGGTTCGAGCGGGCGCGAGCCGAACGTCAGGCCGGGCAGCATCTTGCCGCCGTGGCCGCCAACCGCCGAGCGGAGGCGCTGTACGCGTCGGTCAAGGACTGGTGGAACGCCGCAGTGGCGTGCGCAAACGGCGCACTCGCCGCCTGCGCGTCCGGCGACCTGCCGACGGCTGTCGAACTCGCACGCCTCGCGGTCGACCACTGGGTCCGCCAGGGCGATTTCCCACACCTGATGGATGCCCTGGTCCAGCTCAGCTCGCTGCATGTCCAGGTGGAGTCGTTCGACCTCGCCAGGCAATCACTGCACGAGGCCGTCGCGGTGGCGCGGGACAACTCCGATCCGGCCACCCGCCTGCTCTGCGACGAGGTGCTGCTACGGCACGCGGCGGTGCTGCTGTTCACCGCCGCCGGACGACCGGCCCCGGACAGTGAGGCACTTCAGCTGGCTCTGGCACCAGCGACCGCCTCGGGTACGCAAGGGGAGGAAGCACGCGACCCCGAGGTGGAACGGGTACGCGATCTGCTCAGGCGCTACCACGATGGTGGGTTGGGTCTCCGCGAGGCGAGGCGGCAGGCGCTGAGCCTGCTCACCGCGGGCACCCGCAACAAGCCTGCGGGGCCGGCACCGTGGCTCCACGAGCAGCTGAACGATCAGACGTCAGCTCGCCAGGCGCTCGGGCGGGTGGCCGAGGGACGGAGGGCAGCCGATGAGCGATCGTGAACAGTCACCGGAGCCGATGACGTCCGCTTCGCGGCGGGCGGTCGGGGCGTTGATCGCGCTCTCCATCTCGGCGTTCTGCTACGTCGCCATGGAGACGCTGCCGATCGGGATGCTCCCGCTCATCGCCGCCGACCTGAACGTGTCGCTGTCGCACACCGGCCTGCTCGTGACCGGGTACGCGGCCACCGTCGCGATCGTCTCGGTGCCGCTGACCTATGTCACCCAGCGGGTACCGCGTCGCCGTCTGCTGACTGTCCTGCTGGGCGTGCTGGTCATCGCCACCGTGGTCTCGGCTGCCGCCCGCGACTACCAGTTGCTGCTCTGGGCGCGCGTGGTCGTCGCGCTCACCCAGGCGCTGTTCTGGGCCATCGTGGCCCCCGCCGCCGCGGGCATGTTCCCCCGGCGGGTACGCGGAAGGGTCACCGCGGTCGTCTTCGCCGGGGCCTCCCTCGGCCCGATGCTCGGTGTGCCGGCCGGCACCTGGCTCGGACAGCACCTTGGGTGGCGGGCGGCGTTCCTGGCCCTGGCCGCGCTGGCGCTGGCCGCGTTCGGGGCCATCGTCACCCTGATGCCCCCGATATCGGAGACCGACACCCACTCGTTCACCGGCACCAGCCCGGACGCCCGCCGCTACGCGACGGTCGTGGTCGCCACCGCCCTCTCGGTGGGCGGGCTGTTCACGGCGTTCACCTACACGGCCGTGTTCCTGACCGACGTCACCGGGTTCGCCCCCGCGGCCATCGGCCTGCTCCTGCTGATCCGGGGGCTCGCGGACTTCGCCGGCATCACCGCCGGCGGCATCGCGAGCGACCGCAACCAGCGCGTAGCGATGGTGACGCCGGTGCTGCTCCTCGCGGTCGCCCTGGTCGGGATGTTCCTCCTGGCCGAGTCGATGCCGGCGATCGGGGCGCTGCTGGCCCTGTCGGGGTTCGCCATGGGTGCGCTCACCCCTGCCCTACAGAACCGGGTACTCGAAGTGGCACCGGGACGGTCCGATCTGGCGGCGGCGGGCAACTCCGCCGCCTTCAACGTCGGCATCGCCGGAGGCTCCCTGCTCGGTGCCGTGCTGCTGCCCGAGTTCGGGGTACGCAGCACGGCGCTGGCCGGCGGTCTGCTGGCCGTCGCGGCGCTCGTCGTCCTGCTGGCGGAGCCGCTGATCGCCAGCACCAGCCAGCCGGCCGCTGTCGCCCACCCGCCGACGACGGCTCTGTGGACCCAGGGAAGCCCTTGACTTCCGACCCTGCCTCAGCCGACCATCGAATTGACTGATGTCGATGGGCAGGGGTTGCCGATGAGGAAACGCCTCGCCGCGCTGGCCGCCGCCGCGCTCGCCGCCGCCTCGGGCGCCCTCGTCCCGGTGCTGCCGGCCTCCGCCGCCAACGGATGCGCCGTGGAGTTCAAGACGCGGTTCCACTACGCGTCGATGCTCCGCGGCGAGTTCACCATCCTCAGCATGGGCCGTCCGCTGCCCGAGTGGACGCTCAGCTTCCAGCTCCGGTACCCGAGTGTGCAGCTCAAACACGTCGACGGCGTGCACTGGGAGCAGCACGGCGGGCAGGTCACGCTGCGCAGCCTGCCCGGCGGCGACCTGCCGGCAGAGCAGCCGAGGTCCTTCTCGTACGTCATGACGTACGGGGTCAAGGGCAGCGCCCCGGACGCCTTCACCCTCAACGGCGTCAGCTGCGCTACCGCGCTGCCGCCATGGACTTCGCCCGGCCCGACAGCACCGGGCACGCCGAACCCCACGGCGAGCCTGTCCCCCGGTCCCAGCCTCTCCCCCAGCCCTGGGCCCGACCCGAACCGGCCGGTCGTGCAGATGACGCGGCCCGAGCACGGTGACCACTTCTTCGCCCCCGCGACGATCATGCTGGCGGCCAATGCCACGCCCGCGCCGGGCCGGCGGATCACCCGGGTGGAGTTCTTCGCCCTGGACCGTTCGCCGGAGCCGGTCCCGCTCGGCACCGACACGACCGCGCCGTACACCGCCCGGTGGCAGGACGTGCCGGCCGGCAGCTACACCCTGCTCGCCTGGGCGTACGACAACCAGGGCGCGAAACAGAGCAGTGCCGCCCCGCACGTGCGGGTGCTCACTCCCGGCGAGGAACGACAAGCGCCCTACGTCAGCGTGGTGCGGGACCGGCTCTGGGGCATCTCCCCGGTCATCGACGAGGTGACTCCCCGCCGGCTGGCACCGCTCGCGCGCACCGGCGCGGAGTCCCGCTGCGTGCAGGGGCGGGGCATCTGGGACGGACCGGTCGACGCGAACGCCGTGGCCCGGCTCGTCGCCCGCGGCATCCAGGCCGTCTACCTCCCGCTCAACGAGGCGTGCTGGCTCGGCCTGCCGTACGTCGACCCGCGCTACGGCGGCGAACCGTACCGGCAGGAGGTCGTGACGTACACGCAGCGGCTGACCGCCGTCGGCATCACGCCGATCGTGGCGCTCGCCTGGAGCCACGGCCGCTACACCGGTCCGGGTGCGATCTGCCGGGACGAGCGGGCGGTCTGCGCCAAGCCGATGCCGGACGCCGCACACGCCATCGACTTCTGGCAGAGCGTCGGCCGGACCCTGGGCACCGAAGCGGTGGTGTACGACCTCTTCACGGCCCCGTACCCGGACCGGGCGATAAACGACCCGGCCCGCGCCTGGACCTGTTGGCGCGAGGGTGACGAGGCGTGTGCCGCGCTCGGCTATCCGACGGTCGGCATGCGGTTGCTACTGGCCGCCGTCCGGACCGGCTCCTACGGCGTGCTGCTCGCGGCCGGCCTGGACGGTGGGAACGACCTCGCACAGTGGAGTCGCTACCGGCCGGAGGACCCGGTCCACAACCTGGCCGCGGCCTGGCGACCGGCGGCATCCGGTGAGTGCCGGCCGCCGGTGCTGGCATCGGCACCCGTCGTCGTCACGGCCGCCTGCCCTTGACGCCTGACCTCGCCACTTTCGGAAGCAGCTGTCGGAAACTGCCTACTCTGGTGGCATGGAGGCTCAGAGGGTCAGCGTCTGGCGGAACCGCTACCGCGTGACGGATCGAGGCCGTGAGATCGCGGTGTGGGACAGCTCGGTGTGGAAGAGCGGTGGCGAGTTCGAGCTGGACGGGCGACGCTATCAGGTCCGCTCCAACGCGTGGGGCAACAAGTACACGATGGTCGACGACGCGGGAACCCTTGTCGCCTCGGCCGACCGGGTGGGCCGCAAGCGGTGGAGCGTCGAGGCGGGCGGAGAGACCTACCAGTTCCGGCGTAAGTCCGTGTGGAGTGGCGAGGAGGAACTGATCCTCGGCGACACCCGGGTGGGCTCGGTCCGGAAGACAAGCGTCTGGCGCGGCGATGTCGCCATCGAGCTGCCGGGCCTCACGACCGCGTTGCAGCTCTTCGTCTTCGCCGTGGTCGTCAGCATGTGGGACGCACAGGCCGCAGCGGCAGGAAGCTGAGACCCCGGCCAGAGTTCGGGTCAGCGAGCCCACTGCATGGGCCGGCGCGCCCGGCTGACGCTGGGAAGGGCTTGACGCGCCGACCGCCAGCGCGCATCGTCAAGTTACATCGACAACCTCAGATGTTTCGACACGGGGAGGACTGATGAAGGCCCTCGTCACCGCCGCCTCGGCTGCCGCCCTGCTGCTCCTGGCCACCGCCAGCGCACCCCACAGCCGGCCGGCGGCCGACGCCCCCTGCGGCGGGCAGATCCACGCGAACCCGGGGTTCGAGCGCGGCACCACCGGCTGGACTGCCGGCCCCCGCATCGTCGTGCTCGGCGACGCGGCCCGGCCCGCACACACCGGCCGCGCGTATGCCGCCTTCGCCGGGCTGGACGTGACGCGTACCGACCTGCTGCGTACCACCGTCACGGTGCCGGCCGACTGCGACCTGACGATCCGCTTCTGGGTCCGGACCACCACCACGGAGATCAGCCGTGGCGACTACCTCAACGTCGGGTTGGCGGTCACCGGGACGCTGCCGAAGACGAGGTTCTCGCTGGCCTTCGACGGCGGGTCGCAGTGGCGGCAGTACTCCATGTCGACGGGTACGGCGCCGACCGAGCGCACCGCGACGGTCAGCTTCCTCGCCAGCGAGACGGCCGGCAACGGAGTCACGGCCTTCGACGTCGACGACGTCACCTTCACGTTGAGCTGACCACAGCGGGGGGACCGCCACGGTGAGCCACGCATCCGTGTTCGGCGGCGTGCCCGAGCCCTACTACGTCCACAACGAGCATCGCGGTGAGACCCTGCACCGCTCCGCCACCGAGTCCATCCACCGCGAGGTGATCGCCCTCGACGTAGCTGACGGGGCGCGCGTGCTGGAGATCGGCACCGGCACTGGATACTCCGGCGCGTTGCTGGCCGCCCTGGCCGGGCCTTCCGGTCGCGTGACAAGCGTCGACATCAGCGACCACCTGGTGGGCTGGGCCGTCCGGTTGCACCGCCAACGCGGCCTGAGCACCATCACATGCCATGCCACCGACGGCCTGGCCGGCTACCCGCCGCACGCCCCCTACCAGCGGGTCGTGGCCTGGTGTACACCGCCACGACTCCCCCGCGCGTGGGTGGACCAGCTGACCCCCGACGGTCGGATCGTGACCTGTCTACCCATCGCCGGGCAGCCATCCAGCACCCTGATCACGACCATCAACCTCATCGCAGGACAACCACGCGTCGACACGATCACCTTCGGTGGCTATGCCCAGAGCACCACAGGCCCGGTGGACGACGCGCTGACCATCCCCGGCCGCTGGGTGGACCACATCCGCCAACATCCCGACATCTGGGCGCCAGGGACGAGGCGTCCGGCGACCCCGGTCAGGAATCTGTTCGTGTTCGCCGGTAGTGCCGACGGGCCTTGAGGCGGTTTCCGCAGGTCGCCATCGAGCACCAGCGGGCGGTGTTCGCCCGGCTGCGGTCGACCAGGAAGAGGCGGCACTCGTCGTTCGCACAGGGCCGGAGGCGGCCTCGCGCAGGCCGGCCCAGGTGATCACCGCTCGGACCACACACCGCTGATCGGGTGGAGCCGTCAACGACCAGTCGAGTCGCGTGGCCGTCAGGTGGGGGATCTGGCAGGCCTCCGCCAGCAGCGGCGCGAGAGAGTCGGCCGTCAGCTCACCACGGGTGACGCCCTGGAGCAGGGGGCGGGCGGATCGGACGGCCGCCAGTTCATCGGGGGTGCCGGTGCCGCCGAACTCCCGCAGGGCCGAGCGGGCCGGCGACGGATCGGCGAGAAGATCGCGCGGCTCGCCGTCGAGCACCGGGGTGCTGTTGAGGATGAACAAGAGGAGGTCTTCGTCGGTCGAGCCGGCCACCACGTCCCCTAACAGTTAAGCCCGTCGGAGCCAGCGCTGACACCTCGGCGCCGAGGGCGCGGAACTGGGCTGTTCCGGGCCCTCGGCTGCTCCGGTTCGAGGTCAGTCGCCCCGGCAGGTCGTGTCCCTGGCCGGCATCGTCCCCTCCACCAGGTACGACGTGGTGAGGTTCAAGGCACAGGCGTTGCCGCTCAGCACGTAGACGCCGTGCCCGCTCTCGTTGGCGGTCACCAGCCGGGCCCGCTGCCCGAACTTCTCGCGCAGCAGCTTGCCACCCGCCAACGGGGTGACCGGGTCCTGCCGGTTCTGCAGAATCAGCACGTTGCGCCGGCCCTCATCCGAGATCTTGACGGGCGGCTCGGCCGGCTCGTACTTCCAGAAGGCGCACGGAGTGATGTTGGCGCTGGCCGCACCGAACAGCGGGAACCGCTCGCGGTCCTGCGCGACCGCCCGCCGGTAGCTGTCCACGTCCTCGGGCCACTCGACATCGTTGCAGGTCACGGCGAGAAACACCGTGAAGGCGTTGTCCGTAGGACTGGGCGTTGCCGCCGTCGCCCGCGGCGCCTGGCCGGGGTCCAGGTACGACTGCCAGATCCGCGCGAGGCTTCCGTACTGCCTCTCGTGGTAGAGGTGGCCGAAGGTGAGGAACCGGAAGATGGGGCCGGTGAGTCCGTCGGGTGTCGGCGTCTCGTCGAGACGTTCGGCGATGGTGAAGTAGGTCCTGCGCACCTGCTGCGGCGTGCGGCCCAGCCCGTAGGAGTCGTGTCGTGCCGCCGCCCACGTCGCGAAGTCGGGGAACGTCTGCTCCATGCCGAGCGCGAACCGGCGCAGACCGGCACGGTCGAGATGGGTGTCGCCGAGGTTGCTGTCCAGCACGACCCGGTCGGTGCTCTCCGGGAACATCGAGACGTACGCCGCACCCAGCGCCGAGCCGTAGGACGCCCCGTAGAAGCTGGCCTTCTCCGCGCCGAGCGCGGCCCGGATCCGGTCCAGGTCACGAGCCATGTTGGCGGTCGTCAGGTGCCGCAGCCGCCCCTCGGTGTCGTTCTCCGCACACCGGGCGGCGACCTCCTCGGCGATCTCCGCCTGCCGGGTCACCGCCGCGTCGTCTGGCGCGTACGGCGGGATGTTGGCCCAGTAGGCGTCGTCGGCGGTGAAGCCGCAGCTCACCGGCGCCGAATGCCCCACCCCCCGGGTGTCCATGCCGATCAGGTCATAGGCGTCCATCACACTGGCCGGCAGTCCCTGGCCGGCCAGGAACCCCGGCTGGTCCAGCCCGGTGCCGCCCGGCCCGCCCGGGTTGAACATCAGCACGCCGCGCCGCTTCTCCGGCTTCGTGCTCGCGATCCGCGACACCATGATCTCGATCTGGGTACCGTCCGGGTCGGCATAGTCCAGCGGAACCGGCACCGTCGTGCACTGCAGTGCCGCCTGCACCACGGGCGGCACCACCACGTCCTCCGGGCACGCCGCCCACTGCAGACCCGCCGTCGGTTTCCCTGCCCTCGGCTCTCCGGCAGTCGCCGGGATGACCGCGGCCAGTGCGCCGACCATGCCGACCATCCCCATCAGGGCGATGCCACTTCTTCGATGCACGTCCAGGTCTCCTGTCCCTCGTTGCGTTGGCCACTGGCTCAGCCGGGATCAGAGACCAGGTCGGTTCTGAATCCGTAGCCGAGGCGGACCTCCTCGATGACAGCGGCCCGCGCGGCATCGCGTCAGTGCCGCCACGTCACCGCCCCGTGTGACATGGCGACACTGGCCGCGGTCCAACACGTCGATAGCCTGAATACGCCGGTATCGACCTGGCCGCGCATGGCGAGGCTGGCCGAGCATGGCGCGAGGATCCGCTGGATCTCCGCTCTCACAGCCAGTCGTGTTCGCGGGCGTAGCGCGCCGCTTCGTGGCGGGTTCGGGTCTGGGTCTTGCGCATGGCGTTGGAGAGGTAGTTGCGGACGGTGCCCGGCGCGAGGTGGAGCCGGGCGGCGATGTCGGCGACCGAGTAGCCCTCGCCGGTGACCCGCAGCACGTCGGCCTCGCGGTCGGTGAGGGGGCAGTCCTCGGTGACGGCGAGCGCGGACACGTCCGGGTCGATCCAGCGTTTACCCGCGTGCAGGGTGGCGATGACCGAGGTGATGTGGGCCGGCTCGGCGGACTTGCTGACGAAGCCCTGGACGCCGAGCTTCAACGCCTTGCGCAGCACGCCGGGGCGGGCGTGCCGGGTCAGCATGAGGACCAGCTGCTCCGGGCGCGCGTGGCGGATCTGCTCGACCGCCTCGAGTCCGTCCATGCCCGGCATCTCCAGGTCGATGACCAGCACGTCGGGCCGGTGCCGCAGGGTGGCCTCGACGGCCGTCTGGCCGTCGGACGCCTCGGCGAGGACGGTGATGTCGCCCTCCATCGGCAGTAGCGCGGCCAGGGCCGTGCGCAGCAGCACCTCGTCGTCGGCGAGCACGATTGTCGTCATCTGCCGGCATCCTCCGATGCTGTCGGGGCCACACCCACCCGAGCCGGCGGAATGACCGCAGCCGTCAGGAACCGCCCGTTGGTCTGTTCCACGGTCAGCTCACCTCCGTCGCCCGCGAGCCGTTGCCTGAGTGCCGCCAGCCCTCGAAGCTCGGGGAGCGTGGCGGCGCTCACCCCGTCGTTGACGATTGTTATTCCCGCCTCGGCCAGGGTGATCTGCACCTGGGTGGCCTGTGCGTGGCGCAGGATGTTTGTGGTGGTCTCCCGCAGCACCTGGCCGAGCAGTTCGCTGGCGCGGGCGTCGACCTCGGCCTCCCGGGTTACCCGCACCCGGATGCCCGCGGCCTCGAACAGGTTCTTCGCGTTCTCGATCTCCGCGGTGAGGTTGAGTCGTCGCTGGGCGTACGCGAGTTCCTTGGTCTGCGCGATGGTGTCACTGACCAGCGCGTACGTCTCCCGCAGTTCCTTCTCCGCCCGCTCGGTGTCGCGGGACAGCAGTCGCTGGGCCAGGGCGATCTTCAGCTTGACCACGTGCAGGGTGTGGCCCTGAATGTCGTGCAGGTCGCTGGCGAACCGGACACGTTCCCGCACCACGGCCAGCTCCGCCGCGCGTTCCCGGGTCTGTTCGAGTTCCCGGATCAGGTCGTAGAAGCGCTCGCCCAGCACCGTGAAAACAGTCACCAGGACGGTGAGAACCGTCGGGACGAGGACGTACACGCGCAACACCTCGCCTACGTCGTCCCGCTCCACCAGCAGCCGCGCCGCGCCGACGGCGGCTACGTAGGTGAACAGGCCGGCAATCGTCAGCGCCCGATGTCGCCGCACCTCGCGCAGGGCGAGGGAACCCACGGCGCAGACGCCCCAGTAGGCGTTGGGGCTACCGGTCACCAGCACCCCCGCCGGCCACACCGCCGCCCCGACGATCAAGCAGGGCAGCGCGAACCGGGCCAGGTCGTCGGCCGTCCACCGTTCGAAGGCCACCACGGCCGCCACGGCACCCGGCGCCAGGATGGCGATGTGCCACCAGGCATGGGCGTCGACGTACAACAGGATCACCGCGGCGACCACCACGGGCGGCAGTGACGTGGCAAGACTGAGCCGGCGCAGCCGTCCCTGCGTCGACTCGGTGAAACGCGGTGATCTCGCCGTCACCACCCCATTATCCGGCAGCCACCGGCCGCGACCAGTGACACCACGTCACGTGCGGCCGTGACACCGCGCCACTGGCGGGCCGGCTACGTCCGCGCTGTCATGGGTGCATGTCCACCACACCAATCATCGAGGTCGACCGGCTGAACCTCACCTACGGCGACTTCCACGCGGTCAAGGATCTCTCCTTCGAGGTACGACCCGGGGAGCTCTACGCGCTGCTCGGTACCAACGGGGCCGGGAAGACCTCGACCCTGGAGGTTGTCGAGGGGCACCGGAGGCCGACCTCCGGCACCGTACGCGTCTTCGGGCACGACCCGCAGGACCGGCGCGCGGTCCGGCCCCGGATGGGTGTCATGCTCCAGGAGAGCGGGTTCTCCCCGGACCTCACGGTCCGCGAGTCCGTCGGCCTGATCGGCCGGCTCAGCGGGCGTACGGACGACGTCGACCGGGTGCTCGACGTCGTCGGCCTGACCGACCGGGCCGGCCGGCAGGTGTCCCAGCTCTCCGGCGGCGAGAAACGGCGGCTGGACTTCGCCACCGCCGTCTACGGCACCCCGGAGCTGATCTTCCTCGACGAGCCGACCACCGGCCTGGACATCCAGTCCCGCGACGCGGTCTGGGCGACGGTGGACCGGCTCCGCGAGAACGGCGCGTCCATCGTGCTCACCACCCACTACCTTGAGGAGGCGCAGCAACGCGCCGACCGGATCGGGCTGATGCACCAGGGCAGCCTCCACCGCGAGGGCACCGTCTCCGAGCTGACCCGCACCCTGCCTGCGGTGATCCGGTTCTCCCTCCCCGCGCCGGCGCCGTCGCTGCCGCTGCCGCTGCCGGCCACGGTCGACGCCGACGGAAAGGTCCTGGTGGAGACCTTCGCCCTCCAGAAGGACCTGTACCTGCTGCTGCGGTGGGCAGAGGACCAGGCGGTCCAGTTGCGGGACCTGCAGGCCGGGCCGACCCGACTCGACGACGTGTTCCGCGCCATCAACAACTGATCGTCCTGCCCCGTAAGGAGCGTCGCCATGTTCTCCATCGCTGCCAGCGAACTGATCCAGATCTTCCGCAACCGGCTGGTGCTGATCACCAGCCTCATCGTTCCGGTGGCCGTCTCCGCCCTCTTCGTACGCCAGCACGAGACCTTCGCCGCCATCGGCAGCCTCGGCTACATCGCGGCGATCGTGATGTTCACCGTCGCCGCGTTCGGGCTCTACGCCACCGCCGTCACCACCCTGGCCTCCCGGCGCCAGAATCTCTTCCTCAAACGACTGCGCTCCACCGCGGCCGGCGACGCCGGCATCCTCACCGGCCTGCTGCTGCCCGTCGCCGTGCTCGCCGTGATCCAGGTGACCGCGATCCTGATCGCGCTGGCCGTGGTCGCCGGTGGACCGGCCAACAGTGCCCTGCTCGTGGCGGCGATCCTCGCGACCCTGGCCATGATGATCGGCCTGGCCCTGGCCACTGCTGGTCTGACCAACTCTCCCGAACACGCCCAGGTCACCACCCTGCCCGTCACCCTCGGCGTGATCGCGGTGGCCAGTTGGGTGGGCATCAGCGGCACCGCGGACCTCGCCTGGCTGAAGCGGCTGCTGCCCGGCGGCGCGGCCACCGAACTGACAATGAACGCCTGGAACGGCGGCGTCGCGGTGACCGAATCCCTGCTCCTGCTCGCGCCAACGATCGGCTGGGTCGTCATCGCCGTCGCGCTGGCCACCCGACTCTTCCGCTGGGAGCCCCGCCGATGACCGCCGAGACCGGTCGGACCATTACCCTCGCCCATGACGTCGACGGCACCGGGCGCCCGCTCCTGGCGATCCACGGCATGACCGAGGACCGCCACTTCTGGGATCGGGTGCCACTGGCCGCGCACTTCCGCACCGTCCGCGTCGACCTGCGCGGCCACGGTGACTCCCCGCGCGTGGGTCCGTACGACCCGCTGACCATGGCCGCCGATGTGCACGAGGTCGTCCGTACCCTGGGCATCGCGCAACGCCCCCTGGTCGTCGGGCACTCCTACGGCGCGGTGGTGGCCACCGCCTACGCCGCACGCTTCCCGGCGCGCGGCGTGGTCAACATCGACCAGAGCCTCGACGTCACGCCCGTGCCGGCACGGATGGCCCAGGCCCTGCGCGGCGACGCCTTCGCCGACGCCATGACCTCGGCCTTCACCAGGTCGTACGGGAAACTGGACCCTGCCGTCGCCGACGACCTCCAGGCACGGCGGAAAATACGCCAGGACGTCCTGCTCGGCATGTGGGCACCCCTGCTCGACCTCGGACCGCAGGAGCTGACCGCGTACATGGCGAACCTGATGCCGACGCGACAACCCATCCCGTACCTGTCACTGCACGGTCTGCCCGTGGCCGATGACTACCCGGACTGGCTGCGCAGCCGCATCCCCGGCGCACTCGTCGAATCAGCGCCCGCCACCACCCACTATCCCCACCTGGCCGACCCCGCCTGGTTCATGGGACGGTTGATCGCCTTCGACGACGCCCACGTGCGGTAATCAGTAGTGCTCCTCGATCGGCCTACGGGCCTCGGCGAACAGCGCCGGCCCGGTCGGCGATGTCGATCGCCTGCCGGAGGAACGTCTCGTCGTCGGGGGTCATCGGTCCTCCATGGGTTGCTGGTCGACGCGGGTCCTGCCGACCCATCGCGTCGCCGACGGCAGTCAGCACCCGGGCGCGCGGGCTGACTGCCACTCCTCGGCCGGCGTGAACGGGACGGGTGCGGGACGTTCGACAGCCGTCGTCAGCTCGATCCGCCGACCCTCGGCGGCGGAACGGAGCAGGGCGGTCATGATGTCGAGTACGTGCAGCGCCACCTCACCGCTGGCCCGTGGCGGACGTATCGCGTCGGCCCGGACCAGGTCGATCAGGCCGATCCCGCGGGAGGCGGCGACGTAGCCGGCGCGCGGTTCGAGGGCACGCCACCCGGGGCCGTCGAGCGCGAGATGGCGGACCTCGCCGTCGAAGTTGTTCGGATCGGGTACGGCGAGGGTGCCGCTCTCCCCGTGCACCTCGATCGGTGCGGCCGTCGTCGCGACACCGTCGAAGCTGGTCGTGAGGGTGGTCAGGGCGCCGCCCGCGTGTTCCAGCACACCGGTCACGTGGGTCGGCACCTCGACCGGGATCCGCTGCCCCTGCCGGGGACCCGAGCCGATCACCCGGGCGTCACGCAGCTGGCTGGCCGCCCCGATCACCGCACGGACCGGTCCGAGCAGGTGGACCAGTGCCGAGATGTAGTACGGCCCCATGTCCAGCAGTGGGCCACCGCCCGGGGCGTAGTAGAAGTCGGGGGCAGGGTGCCAGCGCTCGTGTCCTGCGGTGACCATGACGGCCGATGCCCAGAGCGGGCGCCCGATCAGTCCGTCGTCGATCGCCGCTCGGGCGGTCTGCGTACCGGTGCCCAGGACGGTGTCCGGTGCGCAACCGACGCGGACGCTGGCCGACGCCGCCCGGTCGATGATCGACCGACCCTCCGGGAACGTGACGGTGAGCGGCTTCTCGACGTAGACGTTCCGGCCCGCGTCGATCGCCGCGCCCGAGATCTCGGCGTGCGCCGCCGGAATTGTCAGGTTGAGTACCGTCGCCACGTCGGGATGGTGCAGCAGTCGCTCGACGCTCACCGCCTCGGCGCCGGGAATCGTGGCGGCGGCAGCGTGCGCCCGGGCCGCGTCCAGGTCGGCCACCGCGACGACGCGCACGGTGGGATGGTTGGCGAGCGTGCTCAGGTACGCGCGGGAGATGACCCCGAGACCTACGATGCCGACGCCGTGCGGGTCGCCCACACCATCCCCCTTTCGATTACGGTACGGACGCAGGGGTGCTCCAGCACGTCGAGGCTGTGCCCCGGAGTCGTCACGACGATCCGCCCGGCGCCCCAGTTCCGGGTCCAGATCGCCGGCGAGGTGACCGGGCGGTGCCACGGGTGCCACGCCCGCGTCGGGTGGGTGGTGGTGGCCAGTACCTCGATCAGGTCGTCGTGCAGCACCCAGTACTGCTCGGTGACCAGGTCGAAGTCCTCGATCCCGGCGGTGATCGGATGCTCCCGACCGAGCTCAGTGATCTTGACCGAGTGGGGCAGGAAGTTGTCCTTCTCCCCGCCGCCACGCTCGCACGGCTGAACGCCCGGATGGGTGGCGAACTGGCCGCCCACCAGGTGCAGGTACTCCGAGCAGGCGCGGAACGAGTCGACGATGCCGCCGTGCCAGCCGGTGAAACCGGTCCCGGCGACGACCGCCGCGGCCAGACCGGCCGCCTGCTCCCCGGTGATCTGCGACATCGTCACGCACTGCACGATGAGGTCGGTGGCGGCCATTTCGGTGGCGTCGGCGTAGATCTCCGTCGACCCCTCCACCCGTACCGCGTATCCGCCGCGTTCGAGGAACGGGATGAACAACTCCGTCGCCTCGACCGGCCGGTGGCCCTCCCACCCGCCCCGGACCACGAGGGCTCTCCGCTGCACCACACCCGCTCCCTCCCCGGTCCGTCACCCGGGCCACCGCTGTCGCCCGGCCGACGCCCGCACCTTGCGATCATCGATAACCGTACCGGGCCGCCACACTGTCCAGCAGCACCAGACGACCGGCCGGCGTGACAGCGACCTGCCGGTGTCACGCCACCGATGTGCCGCAGAAGGAGCAGGACTCCCGCTCCGACCAGCTCACCCGGTCCGGGCCGTCGCCCCGCCGGCCGGCATTCGGCGGCGCGCGAATGCCGTTCCGGTCACTGAAACAAATGGGCAAAGAATGTTCGCGCAGCTCAATGCCGAGGACGACCGCGAGGATCCGGAGAACGGGGCCGCCGGCTTCAACGACGCAGGATGAAACCTTGACGACACCGGGCGTGTTGCATCCTGGAAAAGGGGCCCTACTCCGGGGCGCGGAACCATTTAAACGGCTGGGAAACCCGGTCAGAACAACGACAGGGGTCAGGGTGCGGGTACTGCTCATCGAGGATGACGAGGAACACGCCCAGGTCATCGCGGCCGGGTTACGCCGGATGCGGATGAGCGTCGACGTGGCGTTCGACGGGACGCTCGGCCTGGAACGCGCCGAGACCAACGACTACGACGTCGTGGTCCTCGACCGGGACCTGCCCGGCATCCACGGCGACGACGTCTGCAAGAGTCTGATCGCGGCCGGCCGGCGCAGCCGGGTGCTGATGCTCACCGCCGCCGCCACCACCGAGGACCTGGTCGAGGGATTCGGCCTGGGCGCCGACGACTATCTGCCGAAACCGTTCGACTTTCCGGTGCTGGTCGCCCGGATCAGCGCCCTCGCCCGGCGGGCCCAGCCCGCACACCCACCGCAGCTGCGGCACGGCGATCTGCTGCTCGACTCGGCCCAACGGGTGGCCTACCGCGACGGACGCGAGCTGGATCTGACGCCGAAGCAGTTCGGGGTGCTGGAGCTGCTGCTGGCCGCGCAGGGACGGGTGGTCTCGGCCGAGGAGCTCCTCGAGCGGGTCTGGGACGAGACGGCCGACCCGTTCACCCACGCCGTCAAGATCACCATCAGTCGGCTGCGGGCGAAGCTGGGTGATCCGCCGATCATCCAGACCGTCGCGAAGTCCGGCTACCGGATCTGAGGTTCGCCCATGCCCACCCTCCGCCGCCTGACCGCCGCGTTCAGCCCGCCCCGACCGACCCTGCGGCTGCGCCTCGCGCTACTGCTCGCCGCGTTGTTCACCCTCTTCGGCGCGGGCCTGCTGGCCGCGACCTACGTACTGGTCAACCACGCCACCCAGGACACGCTGAGCTATCGCGGCTCAGACGGACTGGTCGGCACGATCGACCTGGGCCCGGCCGGCGGGATCAACGGGCAGAGCCCGAGGTTGCCCAGCCCGCCACCCGGCGGACCGGACACCGACTCGCTGCGCGACCAGGCGATGGCCCAGCGGTCCGACCAGATGCGGATCCTCCTGGTCCAGTCCGGGGTCGCGCTGGCCGGGATGGCCGCGTTCTCGGTGCTGCTCGGCTGGTTCGTCGCCGGCCGGTTCCTGGCCCGCCTGCGCACCATCACCACGGCCGCGCAGACCATTTCGGCGACCAACCTGCACGAGCGGCTCGCCCTTGCCGGGCCGGACGACGAACTCAAGGAGCTCGGCGACACGTTCGACGGACTGCTGGCCCGGCTCGAGTCGTCCTTCACGGCCCAACGCCAGTTCGTCGCAAACGCCTCGCACGAACTGCGCTCCCCGCTGGCCCGGCAGCGGTCGATCTCCCAGGTCGCGCTCGCCGACCCGGACGCCGACGCGGACTCGTTGCGCGCCGCGCACCTACGCGTGCTGGCCGCCGGTGAACAGCAGGAACGGTTGATCGAGGCGATGCTGACGCTGGCCCGCAGTCAGATCGGCTTCGACACCACCAGCCCGTTCGACCTGCGGGACCTGGCCGAGCGGGCGCTCGAGGTCCGGCGCGGCGAGGCCTCGGCGCTCGATCTGCGCCTACGGGAGCGACTCGACGGGGCACCGGCGTCCGGCGATCCGCGGCTGGCCGAGCGGTTGATCACCAACCTCGTCGATAACGCACTGCGGCACAACGTGGCGGGCGGCGACATCGAGGTCACCACCGAGGTCCGCGCCGGTCGCCCGGTCCTGACCGTCGCCAACTCCGGCCCGGTGCTCACCGAGGACGCCATCCACCGGATGATCCAGCCGTTTCAGCGGCTGACCGCGGCGCGCACCCGCAAGACCGACGGGCTCGGGCTCGGATTGTCAATCGTCGAGGCGATCGCCAAGGTGCACAACGCGACGCTGGAGGCCCGCCCCCGCCCCGGCGGCGGGCTCACCGTGGAGGTGACCTTCCCGGCTCGCGCCCGTACCGGCAACGAGTCCGCCCCGGGCTGACCGGCCCGGTCAGCTCGGGGCGCCGGACTCGACGACCTTCGGCCCGCCGGCGACCCTGGACAGGATCGGCTGGCACTTGGCGTCCGCGTCGCGGAAGATCTGCCCGTTCGGATCGACACCGAGAGTGTCGCCGTTGATGTTCAGACCCCCCTCGGCCGTGGGGTCCGGGAACTTCGGCACGCCGTTCTCCCGCATACATTTTGCATACTCCAGGGTGGCCTTCGCGACGTCCGGCGGCGGTGCGCCCTGGCCGTTGGCCACGGCCGGTGGCAACTTCGACCGGCACGCCTGATCGGCCGACTTGAACTGCACCGAGTTGGTGTCCAGCTTGTTGCCGTCGAGGTTGAACCTGCCGTCCGCGTTCGGGTCCGGGAAGTCCGCGACGCCGTTGTCCCGCATGCACTTCGCATACTCGATCATGCTGCCCTCGCCGCTCGCGTTGCCCACGCCGGAGGAGGCGGCCGCCGACGAGCTCGGCACGGAGGCGACGTTCTGGCCACCGTCCGAGGATTTGTCGCCACACGCGCCGGCAAGCATCACCAACCCGGTGAGCCCGGCCAGCAGGCCGGCCAGCGCCGCTGGGCGGCGGCGCCCCCCGGACCGGAGGCCATGAACAGTGTTGCTACCCATCATCTTCACCTTTCCTAACGACTACCACAAATAGGAACTTCTTGGATATATCGACCTAATCACCGCGCCCGGATCCCACCCGTGACGTACGGCCGCCACGCCGCCGTCCAACCGTTCACTTTGTTCGCTGGACGATGCCCGCAGCCCGCCAGGGGCCGGGGCACGGCCGCCGCCGTGGGGGCAAGGACGGCGGCCGTACGTCTACCCGGTGCGGAGCGCCTCGGTGGGCGCCAGCCGTGCGGCCCGGATCGCCGGGAGCAGGCCGGCGACCGCACCGATCGCCACCGCCGCCCCCAGGCCTCCGCCCCAGGCCAGCATGGGCACCACGATCTGCCAGTTCCTGCTGGCTGCGTAGCCGGCGGTGGCGATGGTGCCGCCGAAGACGCCGAGCAGCCCGCCGAGTGTGGAGAGCAGCACCGCCTCGGAGAGAAACTGGTTGCGGATGTGGCCCTTGGTTGCGCCGAGCGCGCGGCGGAGCCCGATCTCCGAGCGCCGCTCCAACACCGAGATCACCATGGTGTTGGCCACCCCGATGCCGCCGACCAGCAGGGCGACCGCGCCGAGACCGAGGAACAGGCTGTTCAGCGCGGACTGCGCCGCGGCGCGGGCGACCAGCACTGCGGAGGGTTGGCTGACCGCGACCTGACTGGGATTCAGCGGGTTGGCGGTGGCGGCCAGCACCCCGTGCACCGCCTTCACCTGATCGGTGTCGGTGCGTACGTAGATGGTCGAGGGGTGACCGTCGTAGCCCAGGTACCTCTTCGCTGCCGGATATCCGACCAGCACCGAGGAGTCGATCTCCGGTGCCAGCACCGCGGGGTTGAGAATGCCGGCGATGTAGAACCATTGGTTGCCCACCCAGATCCGCGCCGACGGATGGACCCGCTCGATGCCCAGCCGCCGGGCCGCGGTCGCGCCGAGCACCGCGACCGCTTCCTGAGACGTCGCCTCGTTCAGGAACCGACCGCGTGCCACCGTGGTGCTCACCGCGGCCGGCAGGTCGAGGCTGGTGGCATTGACGTTCAGGCCGTTCGAGTTGACGCTGGGAATCAGTGGGCTGCGGTAGACGCTCGCCCCGGTGTCGCCGATCGACTGCACCTGGTTGACCGGCCCGATCCGGGCGATCATCGAGGGCGCCTCCGCCGGCAGCTTCGCCTCGGTGCCGGTCAGCGTGGTGCCGTTGCTGACCGTGAGCAGGTCGGTGCCGAGCCGGTCGATCTGCGCCAGCAGCCCGGCCTGCGACGACGCCGACAGGCCCAGGACCGCGACCATGGCGGCCACCCCGATGGCGATGCCGAGCGCCGAGAGCGCCGCCCGCATCCGCCGGCTGCGCAACCCGACGCTGGCGACCCGGGCGAGATCGGACAGCCGCAGCCGACCGCTGCCGGTCGCCCTCATGACTCCTCCTCGCGATGCTGTGCCCGGGCGCCGGTCACCTGCGAATCAATGTGCCCGGTGACGTCCTGTTCCACGTCCGCCACGATGTGCCCGTCGAGCACCTCGATCCGGCGTGGCAGCCGGGCGGCCAGGTCCCGGTCATGGGTGATCACGACGATCGTGGCACCGTCGTCGTGCAGTTCCCGCAGCAGCTGGAAGATCGCCGCAGCCGCGTTGCTGTCCAGGTTTCCGGTCGGCTCGTCGGCGAGCAGGATGTCCGGGTTGCCGATCAGCGCGCGGGCGATGGCGACGCGCTGCCGCTCGCCGCCGGAGAGCTGCGAGGGCCGATGGTCCAACCGGTGGGCCAGGCCAACGCGGGTAAGCGCCTTGGCCGCGGCAGCGTTGCGGTACGACCGGCGCACCCCGGAGTAGAGCAGGCCGTCGGCCACGTTCTCCAGCGCCGTGGCGTGCTCGGCGAGGAAGAACTGCTGGAACACGAAACCGATCCGGGTGGCCCGCAGCAACGCGAGGTCACGGTCGGACATGCGCGCGGCATCGCTGCCGACGACCCGTACGCTGCCCGCGCTCGGCCGGTCCAGGGTGCCCATCACGTGCAGCAGGGTCGACTTGCCGGAGCCCGACGGGCCGACGATGGCCACCAGCTCACCGCGGTAGATGGTGAAGTCGACGCTGTCCAGCGCGGTCACCGGCGTCGCGCCCGGGTAGGTCTTGCGGACTCCGGCCAGCTCCAGCACCGGAGTACGGGGAAACCCGTCTCCGTCCACGCCGGCGCCGATCCGGTCGCCCGTCTGCCAGGCCACGCTCGTCATGACGCCGGCACCACGATTGACTGACCGGCTTCGATGCCGTCGCCGATGATCTGGACCAGCCCCGCGCCGTCGTCGAAGAGCCCGAGCTCGACCGGCACCAGGGTGTGCGTGCCGTCGGTCTGCACCATCTCCACCGCGTACCCGCCGCCGGCCAGCGCGAGCAGCGAGTTGACCGGCACCGCGAACGCGTCGTCCACACTGCCGCTGTTGATCGCCACCTGGACCGGCGCCTGATCGAGCGAGTCGACGTCGCCGGGCCTGTTCAGCGAGATGTGGACGTCGATGGTGAGCGAGCCGGAGTCCGACTTCTTCGCGACGGCGCCGATGTGCCTCACCTTGCCGGGGGTGTTCTTCAGATTGGGCAGGGTCACGATCACGCTGTCACCGCGCTTGACGGTGGACGCCTGCGCCGCCTCCAGGGCGACCGTGACGTGCCGGTCCGTCGACGTGGCCTGCATGATGGTCCCGGCCGGCGCGGACGCGCCCCGCTTACCGCTGGTCTTGGTGATCCGGATCTTCTTGGCGCTGAGGAAGATCGCGTCGGCCGGGTCGAGCGTGCCGTCCCGGTCCATACCCAGCGCCTTCTGCATACGCAGCAGGCCGTAGTAGGTGGCGGCCCCGAAGTATTCGGAGTCCGGGTCCAGGTTCTCCTTGTCGGCATAGCCCAGCGCCACCAGTTCGGCGTTCAGCTGGCGGACGTCGGAGCCCTTCATGGCCCAGGACAGCGGCCGGTAGAGCGGCACCGTGGAGCCGTAGAGCAGCACCACCGGCTTGTCGGCGACCCGGTAGAGCGCCTTGCCGCGCGCCACTACCTGACCCTCGGACGGCATTTTGGTGACGGTGCCCTGAGCGGTGTTGACGATGTCGAAGGCCCCCGCATATCCCAGCGTGCCGTTCACCCGGGTCTGCGAGGTGAGTCGCTGCCTGGTGATCTGCACCGTGCTGCTGGGCGCGCCGCTGTCGATGGACGCCGGCTTGGCCGGCGCGCCGACGTCGAAGACCTGCGTAGCGCCCAGGAAGCCGGCCGTGCCGAGCAGGACGACGACGCCGGCTGCGGCGCCCCAGCGGGGTCTGCGTCGCCGTACGGGTGTCGCACGATCGGCTTCGTCCGCCGCGACCGGCCGGGTGACAGTGGTCATGTCAGTCATCTCCTCGGCCGTACGGATTGCCGTGATTTGGATTCATCGCTCCCACCTCGGCCAGGAATTGCCAGTTCGACACACGTTCTATCGAACTGACGGTTTCGGCGACGTATCGCGCCGACACCCCTTCCAGAAACCGAGGAAAAACCGCAGGAGGCGATTCCCCGCGCCCCGCCGACCGACCGGTCGTCGTCCGCCCGCTACCGTTCTTCTCGCCCCTGCGACAGCGCGGGCGGCCAGTTCTGCAGGACGGCGTCGACGATCAGCTCAAGGTCGGCGCGGTCGGCGCCGCCGGCAGCCTGCACCGCGACGCCGTTGCCGATCGTCATGACGTACCTTGCCAGCAGCGCCGGGTCGGTCTCCGCGGGCAGGTCACCCTCGTCGACGGCCCGCCGGAAGCGCCCACTCAACAGGGCGCTGGTCTCGTCGCGCCACGAGGCCAGCAGGTCGCGGATCACCCGCGTGTCCTCGCCGCCGATCAGGGAGGCCCGCAGGCTCAGGCACCCCGTCGGGTAGCCCGGCAGGGTGCTGCTGCGGACCGCGCCGTGGAGGAACACCGTGGCCACCCGGCGGGCGGTGGGCTCGGCCACCGCCTCGACACCGTACGACGCCGGGCCGGCGGCGTAGCGCGGGCGGTCTACCTGCTGACCGCCGCCCTGGCACCGAAGATGGCCGAGCGGGGCAGCGGCAGCGTGATCAACGTCAGCAGCGGGTCAGCCAGACTCGGAGACTTCTACAACGCGGTCTACGCCGCCACCAAGGGAGCGGTGGACTCCCTGACCCGCGCCTGGGCCGCCGAGTACGGCCCGTCCGGCGTACGCGTCAACGCCGTCGCACCCGGACCGGTCTACACAAGCGCGCCGGTCGAGTATCTGGACAGGTACATCCCCCTCATCCCGCTGCGCCGCGTTGCCCAACCGGAGGATGTCGCCGAGGTGATCGCCTTCCTCGCCAGTCCAGGCGGCTCGTACGTGAACGGGGCCGTTGTCCCCGTGGACGGTGGCCTCACCGCGGTCGAGCCCCCGAAGTCCCCCGTGTCGAACGGCTGAGAGTAGAGACGGACGCAGGACACCGGCGCCGGCTCGGGCAGACGCTCCGCACGTGAGTGCCGGCTCGAGCCGGCCGACCGGCTCACCGACCACGAGCTTCGATCCCGCCGGGCGGCCAGCGGAGCTGGCCGATGAGCGGACGTTGAGGTGGCAGCTCAATGCTCAGCCCTCGATGGTGAGGTCGGCCGTTCCCGTCAAGGTCGCGGTGACGTCGAGGAGGTTTCGCAGTACCGGTTCTTCCCGGTTGGGCATCCATGCGACGACGGTCTCGGCGTGTTCATCGGCCAGCGGCACGAACACGACCCCGGTGCGTCGGATGCTGCGGGCCGAGCGGGCGAGGCGGGTCACTCCGACGCCTGCGGCGACGAGGCCGAGCAGATTCGGTACGCCGGCGGCGCGTTGGACGACTCTTGGGGTGAATCCGGCGGCGGCGAAGTCCCGGTCGTACTTGGCGTGCCAGGGCAGCCACGACTCTCGCGGGGTGAGCACCCAGTTCTCGGCGGCAAGGTCGGCCAGGTGCAGTACGTCGCGGGTGGCGAGTCGGTGCCCGGCGGGTAGTACCGCGCAGACCGGTTCGACCGCCAGTGCTCGGGTCGCCAGGTCGGCGACCAGCGGCGGGCGGGTGAATGCGGCGTCGAAGCGCCCTGTACGCAGGCCGGCGACGAGTTCATCGATCGGGACGTTGTACGTCGTCAGTTCGAGGTCGGGGAACCGCTCACGCATGGCTCGCACGACCGGCGGCAGCATGTAGTTGGCGGTCGAGGTGAGAAATGCCAGGTTGAGGCGGCCCATCTCACCGCGGCCAGCGCGCTGCACGACTACGACGGCAGTGTCGAAGCGGGCGAGGACGACGCGTGCTTCCGGTAGGAACACCTGTCCGGCGGCGGTCAGCCGGGTGCCGCGGGTATCGCGGTCGAACAGGCGCACGCCGAGACCGCGTTCGAGGGCTCTGATCTGCTGTGACAGCGATTGTTGAGCCAGGTTCAGGTGTTCCGCAGCGCGGCTGAAGCTGAGGTGCTCCGCCACGGCGACGAAGTATCGCAGTTGCCGCAACTCGACGGTCACAGGCTCAGACTGTAACCGCTGAAGGAAGGCTGTGTTGGCGGTGTCTCGGGACGGTTGGGCAAGGTAGTTCCGAGATGTGGACGACGCAGGCGGGAGCGATCGTGACGATGACGGAGACGGGCCGGGTGTGGCTGATCACGGGCGCTTCGGCCGGATTCGGTCGGGAGCTGGTGTTGGCGGCCCTCGCCGCCGGAGACCGGGTGATGGCCACCGCGCGCCAACCGCACCGGCTGGCGGATCTCATCACCCTCGGACGAGGTCGGGCGCGGACGGCGCCGCTTGATGTCACCGACGATGCGCAGGTGGTTGCCGCGGTCGAACGGACGATCGCCGAGTTCGGCCGGCTCGACGTGCTGGTGAACAACGCCGGCCACGGCAGCGTCGGCGCCGTCGAGGAACTCGACCTTGCCGACCTGCGGGCCTTGATGGACGTGATGTTCTTCGGTGCTGTCGCGGTGACCAAAGCCGCCCTGCCGCACATGCGCGCCCAGCGCAGCGGAGCGATCATCCAGCTCAGCTCGATGGGCGGGCAGTTGAGCATGCCGGGCTTCGGAGCGTACTGCTCGGCGAAGTTCGCGCTTGAGGGCCTGTCGGAGGCGCTGGCGGCGGAGGTCGCACCGTTCGGCATCCGGGTATTGATCGTGGAACCAGGAGCGTTCCGGACCGAATTCGGCGGCCACCGGATGCACAGATCGCGGATTATTGAGGAATACGCCGTGTCAACGGCGTCCACCCGCGCCGCAGTCGACGCCATGGACGGCACTCAGCCAGGCGACCCGGCAAAGGCGGCACGGGCCATACTGAAGGTGCTCGACAGCGCTGAGCCACCGCTGCGGTTGGCGCTCGGCAACGACTCGGTCGACCACATCACCGCCCACCACGAACTGCTGCGGTCGGACCTGGCAAGGTGGGAAAAACTTAGCCGTTCGACAGACCTGGATTAGGTGCGGTCACGTCAGACCGATCTTCTGAGCCTGGCTGCAAGGAACGCGTGCCGAACTGCGGCACCGACGGCACAGGTCAGCGAGTCTTCTTTGTTGCCCGCTTGCGCGGTGGCGTCAACAGGTCAGCGATCGCGGCGATGGCGGACGGCACGAGCCGGTAGTACGCCCAGACGCCGCGCTTCTCGCGCTCCAGCAGGCCGGCCTCGGTGAGGATCCGAAGGTGGTGACTCACCGTCGGCTGAGAAAGCCCGAGGGGCGCGGTAAGGTCACTGACCGACGCTTCCCCCTCCGGGGCCGACTGGATCAGACTGAGCAGTCGCAGCCGGGCCGGATCGGCGAAAGCCTTCAGCACTCCCGCGAGCCGCTCGGCGTCGGCACGCTTGATCGGCTCGCCGGAAAGGGGCGAGATGACGGGCGTCGCAGTCTTCACAGTTCCCACGCCTTGCATCGTTGCACCAATAGCCACCGCGGAACGGTAAAACGAGGGCAGGATCACCATGGAACGCCGCAAACCGGAGCGCGACTTGCCGATCTGCTCGAACTCGGCCACCTCGCCAGCGGCTACGGCGCGGATGTCGCTGACGGCGCAGGGGCGCGGTTGACGGCGGCCGCGACCGCGGCGCCGATGCGCGTCAACGTTGCCAGTTCGTGGGGTTCGAGCTGGTCGATCAGGTACTCGCGGACCGCCGTGACATGTCCGGGCGCCGCGGCCACGACCACCTCGTAGCCGGCTTCGGTCAGGATCGCGTTTGTCGCTCTGCCCCGGCCGGGGATCCGGGCCCGCGCGAGCAGTCCGCTCTTCTCCAGCCGTCCGACGACGTGTGACAGGCGGGACAACGAGGCCGCCGTCCGTGCGGCGAGGCGGCTCATCTGCATCGTGCGGTCCGACTCCTCGGAGAGCACCGAGAGCACCATGTACTCGAAGAAGGTCAGCTGGGACTCACGTTGCATCCGCGCGTCCAGGGCGGCCGGCAGGCTGATCATGAGCGCGGAGTTGGCCAACCATGCCGCCCGCTCGTCGTCGCTCAACCACCGCGTTCCGGCAACGGGTCCGGTGGGCTTCCCCGCCTCCTTCTTGGTCATGAGCGTCAACGATACAAGCCATTTGTTGACGACTCAAGTTTGAGTGTGTAGAACTTGAAACGTCAAGTTTGTCGGGAGGGTCGGCAAAACCTACTGAGGAAGGACCACCGGATGCACACCACATCGCTGGGCAGGCTCGAGGTCTCGCGCATCGGCCTCGGTGCCATGGGGATGTCCGCGTTCTATACCGGCGCCGGCCGCGACGAGGCCGGGTCGATCCGTACCATTCGGCGCGCTCTGGACCTCGGCGTCACGCATCTGGACACCGCCGAGGTGTACGGGCCGTACGTCAACGAGGAGCTGGTGGGTCGCGCGATCAGAGGCCGCCGGGACGAGGTCGTCCTGGCCACCAAGTTCGGCCTCGTCTCCCATAGCGGCAGACCGGGACCGGACAGCACCCCGGCCACCATCCGCGCTGCCGTGGAAGGTTCGCTGCGGCGGCTCGGCACCGATCACATCGACCTGTACTACCAGCACCGGGTCGACCGCGAGACCCCCATCGAGGAGACGGCGGAAGCGCTACGCGACCTTGTCACCGCGGGCAAAGTGCGCCACATCGGGCTCTCCGAGGCATCGGTGACGACGATCCGACGGGCGCACGCGGTCCATCCGGTGGCTGCCGTCCAGACGGAGTACTCACTGTGGACCCGCGACCCCGAAGCCGACGTGTTGCCCGCGCTGCGGGAACTCGGTATCGGCCTGGTGCCCTACTCGCCGCTCGGGCATGGCTTCCTCACCGGCGACATCCGCTCGCTCGACGGCCTGGACGCCACCGACTGGCGGCGCACCAATCCCCGGTTCACCGGGGGCAACCTCACGTGCAACCTGCGCATAGTCGACGAGGTCCGCGACGTCGCCGACGAGGTGGGTGCCACGCCCGCGCAGATCGCCCTGGCCTGGCTCCTCGCGCAAGGCGAGGGCATCGCGCCCATCCCGGGCACCAGGCGCTTCGACCGGCTCGAGGAGAACTGCGCCGCCGACAGCATCCGACTGAGCGCCAGCCAGATCGCCCGGCTGAACAACCTGGCCCCAGCGTCCGGCGATCGCCATGCCGAGCCCGACATGGCCGCCATCGACGCTCGTCACGATGGTCCGTGAGCGCTGGTCGCCTGCCGACAGGCCGATAGACTGAACCTCACACGGACGTTAGGTTGAGCACGGGAGGCAGCGATGACCGCGACCATCAGGATCGGCGAACTCGCCGCCCGCACCGGGGTCAGCGTGCGATCCCTGCGCTACTACGAAGAGCAGGGGCTGCTGACCAGTCTGCGCAGCCCGAGCGGCCACCGCCGCTACCTGGAGGGTCAGGTCGAGCGGATCCTCTTCATCCAGCGACTGTTCTCCGCCGGCCTGAGCAGTCGGACGATCGTCGACCTGCTGCCCTGTGTCGAGTCGCCGAGTGCCGACACCTCCGAGGCGGCCCTGGAGCGGATGCGTCAGGAACGGGATCGGCTCGACCGGCACATCGAGGACCTGATCCGGACTCGGGCGGTCCTCGACGAACTGATCGCCGCCAACCGCGCGCACCGCAGGGAACTCACAAACGCATGAGCCGAGTCGTACGCGGTGCCCATGGTCGCCGCTCGCGCAGCCAGACCAGCACCACCATGGCGATGTTGACGGCGCCGAGGATCAGCAGGGACGCGTCACCGGAGTCGGTGGGCCGGTCGCCTCCCCGTCGGCCACCAGCGTGTTGACGGTCGTGAACAGGACGTTGTTGGCGACGTGGAAGGCAACCGGCGCCTCGATACCGCGGCTGATGATGGCCATCAGGCCGGTGCTGATGCCGACCGCCGTGTAGTAACCGGAGAGCCAGAGGTCGGTCGACCCGTGGACCACGGCGAAGCCCAGGCCGGAGACGACGAGCCCGACGACCAGGGCCGGGCGGACCGTCAATGCTTGGCGGCTCGCGCGATCAGTTCGGCGGTGGCCCGGGGTTGCGACATCATCACGACGTGCGAGGCTCGGACCTCCATGATGGACGCATTGGCCCGCTGGGCCATGAATCGCTGCCCAGCGACCGGAATGAGGTTGTCGTCGCGGGCGATCAGATACCACGACGGAACACGCCTCCAGGCCGGCACGCCGGATGGCTCGTCGAGCGTGTGAACGTCGCCCGGACGCTGCGTCGCCGCCATGACGTCAGTGGTGCTACGAGGCAGGTCACCGGCGAAGATGTCCCGGAACAGCGCCGCCTTGACATAGCCGTCGACGCTGGCCGTGCCATCCGGCAACGCGTACGGACGGAAATCCAACGCCTGTGGGCTGAGCTTTCCCGGGAAGCGCGTCTGCAACGACTGCACCGTCTCGTGCTGGTCCGGGGCGAAGGCAGCGACGTAGACGAGCGCCCGGACGCTCGGGTTGTCGGCACCGGCGTTGGTGATGACCATCCCGCCGTAGGAGTGCCCGACCAGGACGATCGGACCGCTGATGGTGGCGAGGATGCTCGCCAGGTACGCGGCGTCCGAGGCCAGTCCGCGCAATGGGTTGGCCGGGGCCAGCACGGGGTACCCGCTGCCAAGCAGGCGGCGGGTCACCTCGTTCCAGCCGGATGCGTCGGCGAACGCACCGTGCACGAGCACGACTGTCGGCTTCGCGGTGTTGCCGCCTCCGCCGGCAAACGCCGGTGATCCCGGCCCGAACGCGCCGGACGCGACGACTGCTGCGGATCCAGCGAGTACGGTGCGACGGGTGGCCTTCTGCGTCATCGTGTTGCCTTTCCTGTCGATGTGACTGTTGTTCAGCGCTCAAGGCGAAACAGATCAGGCTGACGAGGTGCGCCAAGGCTGGTCGGTGCGGGCGTGGTCGAGCGCCCAGTCCAGGGCGAGATCGGCGACCGCTTCCCAGCCGGGCGCGCCGCAGGTCCAGTGGTCGCGGCCGGCCAGTTCCTGGTAGTCGGTGACGGCGGGTGAACGGTGGTAGTGCCGGGCGTTGGACCTGTTCACCGACGGCGGCATGATGTGGTCCTTCTCCCCGGCGATGAACAGCAGCGGCGCCCGGTCGGCGTCGTAGTCGACCCAGGTGTCCTGATGGCCCGGCTTGAAGTTGGCGAACAGGCCGTACTCGAAGATCCAGTGCCCGGGGGCGGGAATCGCGTACCGCTCCCAGACCTGCTGGGACTCCTCCTCGGTCAGCGTGTTCGTGAAGGCGTAGTGAAACTCCTTCGGGGTGAAGCCAACCGCCCGCTTGCGGTTGGCGGGATTCTTCAGAGCCGGGAACAGGGACCGCGCCTGGGACAACGGCTGCACCCGTACGCCCTCGGTGGGTGCGGAGTCGATGACCACACCGGCCGCTCCGAGGCCACGCGCCAGCAGGAGCTGGGTCAGAATGCCACCGAACGAGTGGCCGATGATGATCGGCGGCGTGGCAACCGACTCGACGACGCTGGCGAGGTGGTCCACGGTCTCGGGGACCGTCAGGTTCGCGATGATCTCGGGGTTGGCGCGCAGTGCCTCGACCTCGATCTCGAAGCCGGGATAGGCGGGTGCCAGCACGGTGAATCCCTTGGCCTCGTAGTAGGCCACCCAGTCGGCCCAACTCCGGGGAGTGACCCAGAGGCCGTGGATGAGGACGATGGTGTCGGGTCGGCGGTTCGTTCCGGTCATGGTGGTACTCCTCAGCTGTCGATGAAGGTGATCAGGTCGTCGTGCAGGCGGGCGCGGTCGGTGTCCGGTAGGGCGTGTCCGCTGCCCTGGTAGACCTTGAGCTGCGCTCCATCGATCATCTGGGCCGAACGAGCGCCGCCGACCTCGAACGGAACGATCTGGTCGTCGTCGCCGTGAATGATCAGAGTCGGCACGTCGATCCTGGCGAGGTCCGGCCGGAAGTCGGTGGCCGAGAACGCCGCGATGCACTCGTACGCTGCTCGATGGCCGCAGGCCATGCTCTGCAACCAGAACGCGTCGCGAAAGCCCTGGTCGACGTCGCCGGTGCGGTTGTGGCCGAAGAACGGGCCGTCGGCGAGGTCCCGGTAGAGCTGCGAGCGGTTGTTGCGCTCGCCCTCCCGGATGGCGTCGAAGGTCTCGATCGGCAGACCCTCCGGATTGTCGTCGGTGCGCAGCATCAACGGGGGTACGGCACCGACCAGCACCACCTTCGCCACCCGCTCGGTGCCGTGCCGGCCGATGTAGTGCACGATTTCGCCGCCACCGGTGGAGTGCCCGACGAGGGTGACCTCGGTGAGACCGAGCTTCTCGATGAGGCACGCAAGGTCGTCGGCGTAGGTGTCCATCTCGTTGCCGTGCCAGGTCTGGCTGGACCGGCCGTGGCCACGGCGATCGTGGGCGATGGCCCGGTGGCCCCGCTCGGCCAGGAAGAGCGCGGTGGCCTCCCAGGCGTCCGAGTTGAGCGGCCAACCGTGGCTGAGCACGACCGGCGTGCCGTCGGTCCCCCAGTCCCGGTAGAAGATCTGCGCGCCATCGTCGATGGTCACATGTGGCATGGAGCCCTCCTCGTGTCTGGTATGAGCCGCTGTCAGCCTGCTACTCCGGATGGCGCTGGCGGACCACGTGCGACACGTAGTCGGTCCGGCTCAGCCGTTCCCCAACCGGTCCGCGAGCTGCCGCCGAGAGGAGATGCCGAACTTCTGGAAGACCTTGCGGAGGTGGTAATCCACCGTGTTGACGCTCAGGAACGTGGCCGCACCGATCTCGGCGTTGGTATGACCGCCGGCAGCGAGTTCGGCGACGGTGAACTCCTGAGATGTGAGCCCAGCGGGGTGTCGGGGCGTCGCCTCGATCCAGATGGTGTCGCCGAGGGCCCGCAACTCGCGTGTTGCGCGGCCCAGGAACACGTCGGCGCCTGCCTGCCTGAAGATCTCCGCTGCCCGCCGCAGGTGCGGACGGGCGTCGGCGCGCCGTTTCATCCGACGCAACCACTCACCGTAAGCGAGGTGCACCCGGCCCTCGTCGACCATGGCGCGGGAGTTGTCAAGGGCGGCAACGGCGGTACGGAAGTGCTGTTCCACCTCATCGCCGGAGGTTACGGCCTCGACCACCGCGCGAGACCTCGCGGCCACGCCCCGGATCCACGGTGTCTGACAGGCAGCGGCACGTTCCTCGATTTTGGCCAGGGTGATCCGAGCGTCGGTGAGGTGACCGCTACGGGCGGCGGCCTCTGTGAAGTCCGCCCATGCCATCGCGGTGACGTGCGGGACGGGGTCGTCGAGGAGCGGCTTCAGCCTTTCATAGGCGTCGGTGTCCCGCCCCTCGGCGATGTCGACCGTGGCGAGCACCGACATGGCGGCGTCGTGCACCCCGCCGAATCCCATCTGCTCCGTCTTCTCACCCAGGACCCGGATCTGGTCGCGTGTCGTTGAAGACCAGGCCAGCACGGCCGCATCGGCCACGTGCTCCGCCTCGCGGCCGGTCGCGCGGCGCAACTCGCGTGCCTGCTCCAGATACTGTGCTGCTCGCCGTGGCGTGCCACCGATCGCCTCGGCCAGCGACAACACCCACAGTGCGTTGTGCAGCGTGTGGTGAGCACCGGCAGCGCGGGCCGCATCAGCCCATTTCGTCGCCAGCCGATGCCGGGCCTCGACATCCCACACCACCGCGGCCAGGGCCACACCACTCTGACCGAACGTGAGAGTCTCGACGGTATCCATCCGTTCGAAGGTGCTCAAGGCGGCTCGGATCGGTGCCACCGCAGCAACATAGGGCTCGAGGATCAGCGTGCTGAGAGCCCGCAGGATCGTCGCGGCGTTTCCCTCTCTGGCCCGGGCGCCGACGGCGAGCCGGCGGCCGAGTTCGGTCCATTCCAGGCCGGTGGTCAACCGCGCCGAGGAAAGGGAACACTCCCACGCCCTGATCAGGGCGGCCTGTTCCCGGACGGCGTCCTTGCCGTGAAAGAACACCGCGGCGGCAAGCATGTCCGCAGCCGCATGCGTCAGGGCCGGCGCGCCAACGATCAGCGAGTAGTCGGCGCCGACGGCGACGAGCCGTCCTCGGGACACCGGGTCGAGCAGTTCCTCGTCGATCTCGTCGATCAGATCCTTGGCCAGTTGGCTGGTACCCGCTTTGAGGGCGGCCTCGGCGGCGCGTACCACCCGGGCGTGCCTGCGCCCGCCGGGCGGGGTCAGGGCGGATGCCTCGACCAGCACCCGGGCCTGCGAGGCGACCTCGCCGCGCTCGGCTGCCAGGTCGGCGACCAGTTCGAGCCGCTGCGCGACATCCTCGTCCACGCCGAGCGTCGCCTTGGCTGCGTGCCAGGCGGCCCGCTCCACGAGAGCGAGCTTTTCGGCCGCGTCGGCCAGGGCGCGATGCGCCCGACGACGTTCCACGCCATGGGCCGCATGGTAGGCCGCGGATCGCACGAGCGGCTGCCGGAACCGCATCGAACGGCCCAGCTCGACCAGGCCCGCCGTCTCGGCGGTTGCCCCGAGGTCATCCGGTAGGCCCAGTTCTCGGGCGGCCACGGTGATCAGATCCAGGTTCCCAGTGGACTCGGCAGCAGCAACCAGCAACCACAGCCGTACGTCGGCCCCGAGCACCTGCACCTGTTCCAGGATGTGCTCGTTGAGGTGACGCCCGATGGGAAGCGGCACATCGTCGAGACTGGACTCGGTGAGCTGCCGGGCGGTCAGCTCACCGGCCAGGTCGACGAGAGCGATCGGATTGCCGCCGGTGGCGGCCACCACCTTGACGGCGGCCACCGGATCGATGGGCGCGGGCAACGACCGGGTGAGCAGCCGGATGGCCGCCTCCTGCGGCAGGCCGGTCAGCTGTACCGTCGCGATACCCGCCGTGCGGTTCAGCAATGGTTCCCTGTCGCGTCCGGCGAGCAGCAGGGTCACCGGCCCCGCCTCCAGGCGACGGCCGACGAAGGCGAGGACGTCAAGGGACTCCGCGTCGAGCAGGTGCGCGTCGTCGACCATGCACACCACCGGGGTGACCCGACCCGCCGCACCAAGCAGGCCCAGCATCCCGAGGCCGACGAGGAACCGGTCCGGTGCCGGACCGGCGATCTCGCCCACACCGATCAACAGGGCCTGCCGGAGCCTGCGGGGTACTGCGGTCAGGTGTGCCCGCAGCGGGCGGATGAGCCGCTGCACGGCGGCGTACGGCATCCTGGCCTCGGCCCCGAAGCCGTCCACCGCAAGCAGTTGCCTGCCGGGAAGGTCACCCGTGGCGGCCTTGAGCAGGGTGGTCTTGCCGATCCCCGGCCCACCGAGAAGCAGCATCGAGCCGCCCTGGCTGTCCTGCCCGTCACCGAGGATCTTCCCGAGTTCACGCAGCTCCGCATCGCGACCGAGGATGTTCACGAGACTCCCCCACCGAAGGACTTCCGATGGGCACGACCATATGGAGATCAATGGGAAGGTCGGCATACGTAGGGTGACGTAATCTCAGCTCGCCGGGTCGGTACCGGGACGATCCTGGGGAACCACGTCGCGAAGCTGCATCCGAGAGGTCACGCCCAACTTCGGAAAGGCGTTGTACAGGTGCGTGGAGACCGTGCGGGCCGACAGGAAGAGCGATGCGCCGATTTCGCGATTGGTCATGCCGGTCGCGGCCAGCCGGACCACCTCGCGTTCCTGACCGGTGAGGCCGGCCCAGGCCGATGATGCGGGTTCCGCCGTCGCCACACCCGCCGCCCGCAACTCGGTGACTGTCAGCCCCCGCCACGGCCGAACGCCGAGCCGTTCGAAACCGGCAAGTGCCAGGTGGAGCTGCGCTCGCGCGTCCGTCAACCGCTGCCGACGGCGCAGCCAGGAACCGTACTCCAGGTGGGCGCGCGCAAGCTCGAAGGGCCACTGCACCGCGAGCGGATGGGTTATCGCCTCGCGATGGAACGGCTCGGCGTTCTCGGCCGCGAGCAGTGCTCGTGCCCGCGCGAGCTGAAGGCGGTGCCGGGGCCCGGCGGCGGCCAGGCGTCTTTCGGCCACCGCGACGACCGGCCTCAGCGCCTCAACCATCCCCGCCTGAACCCCCATGCGGATGTAGTGGGCCAGTTCGCGATAGGAGATGTGCTGATGTGCCGGCTCGCCATCCGGGTCGAAAAGCGGTCGAAGAGCATTCCAGGCACCCTGCGGATCGTGCTCGGCGAAAGCGAGGTGTGACTGGGTCACCTGGATGTTCGCCTCCAACGCGGCGAACTCACCGATCTCGAGAGTCCGCAGGGTCTGCTCGCACATCTGACGCGCTTCGTCGGTGTCTCCCCGCAGGGCCGCGACCCGGGCCCGCACCTCGAGCCCGTGTTCGCCGGCGTACGCGTGCCGGCCGGTAGCGGCGATGTCGACGAGCAGCCGCCCGGTCTGGTCCGCGGCGTCATAGTCGCCGACATCGACTTGCACCTGGGCCAGCGCGATCAGGGTGTTTGTCGTCTTCGCCGGTGAGTCCTCCCGCTGCATGTCGACCGAACGGCCCAGCCGCACCAGAGCGACACGGGGTTCGTCAAGGATCCAGGCAGCAGCACCGAGAACCATTTCGTGCGTGGCTCGCAGACTCGGCGGATAGTCCGGCACCGGTGCCGTTCGCACCGTCTCCAGGAGGTCCGGTGGCCGGACGAGCGGATTGATCTGGGCGCGAATCCAGGCCCGATTGGCGATCGCGATCTCGGGATAGGAGCCCGGGGTACGGGACCGGGTCTGGTCGTACCGGTCCAGCCACTCCTGGACCAGCTGGGTGCCGGACCCACGCCGGTACGCGAGCACCGCCAGCGTCGTCAGCGACGACCAGCCCCAGTGCGGATCATGGTCCACCGCCTGTTCCAACGCGTCGATCACAGCCCGGGTCGCATCGCGCTGCCGGAGCGTCTGAGACATCGCGTACGCCACCACCTGCGTGGCCGCCACTCGGATGGCCGGATCGGCGGTCTGGCCGCGCAACGGCCCGCCGACCTCGATGACCCAGTCGAAGTAGCCGCCGCCGGCGGCGAGCCAGACGGTGTCCAGGGTGCGCCTGTCCCGGTCGACGCGAGCGGGGCTGAGCTCGGCCGCCTTCTTCAGGGTGCTCATCGCCTCGGCGTTCGCGCCACGGCCGTGCAACCGGCCCGCCTCCTGCTCCAGCGCTGCGGCGACATCCTCGTCCGGAACGATCGTCGCCTCGGCCAGGTGCCAGATCCGGCGGCCCGGGTCGTCATCGTGAGCCGCCGCCAGCCGCTGGTGCGCGTGGATCCGTTCCTCGGTGGTGCCGGAACCGTAGGCCGCGGCCCGGGCCAGAGGATGCTGGAAGTGAACCTTCCCCTTGGTGATCGAGATCAAGCTGGCCAGCTCTGCGGGCACCAGCCGGCGCAGCAGATCGGCAGGATCGACGAT
The DNA here is from genome assembly GCF_059553435.1 of Micromonospora sp. PRAS1. Lineage (NCBI taxonomy): Bacteria > Bacillati > Actinomycetota > Actinomycetes > Micromonosporales > Micromonosporaceae > Micromonospora > Micromonospora sp. PRAS1. Next base: position 102,712 of record NZ_JCANNB010000012.1, on the reverse strand, counting down.
CCGGCCCAACCTGCCGAGGTCGCCGTCCCCGGCAGCGGCCAGCAGCAGCAACTGCCGGGTATCGGCGGGCAGCACGGCCATCCGTTGGGCGAAAGCGCGCTCGACGCTGGAGGGCAGGGCGCTCAGCGGTGCACCCGTCCCAACCGCACGGCCGAGTTCGAGCAGGGCGAGCGGATTGCCCGCAGCCATGTCCAGCACCTTCGAAAGGGCGACGCCGTCCAGTGCCACGGCTGTGACGCGTAGCAACCGCCGCGCGTCTGTCTCCCCCAGGGGCGACAGTGGCACCACCGGAATGTCGGCCAACTGCTGCGGAATCTGTCCATCGCGGCACGCGGCCAGGAAGGACACACCACTTCCCCGCAGCCGACGAGCGATGAACCCGAGGACCGACAAGGAACTGACATCGCACCACTGAACGTCGTCGACAACGATCAGTACCGAAGTGTTCTCTGCCGTCGTCTCCAGCCAGGAGAGCACCTCGAGCCGCAGGCGCAATGGGTTCGGCGGTGGATCCTCGTCGCCCACGGGTGCGATCCGCCGCAGCAGGTCCATCGAATCCGGCCTGAGGCGGAGGAGATCAGCGAGCACCCCGAAGGGCAACTGCTGCTCGTTCAGGGCACCCGTGGCGGACAGGACCACGCTGCCCTGGTCGGCGGCGGACTGCGCCATCGCAGTCAGCACCGCTGTCTTACCCGCCCCGGACATACCCAGGACCAGCGCGACCGCATCGTCACCACACAGCAGGCCCGACAGATCCTTCAGTTCACGTTCGCGGCCGACCAAGGTCTCCGGGGTTCCACCGGTCGTACGGGGCACATCTCCGATCCTAGGCCGCATCCCCAGAAACGACGGGGTGGTCCAGCAGGCGCAGAACCTGGTACGGCTGGGCCACGTGCAGGTCCGCGCGACGTTTCGCGCACCCGGGGAGTTGGGCATGTTCGAGCCGCGACCGCTCGGGCCGCTCTCGGAAATGGAGAAACAATGACCGTCGGCTGTGCAGAAAAGCCGGTCGGGCAAGAGGACCTGCTCGACGCGTTCCGTGCGAGCGTGGCCGACGGAAGCCTCGACCTGCCGTTACCGGGAGGCGGACGCACCGGCGAACGGTTCCGGCGATTGATGGCGCTCGGCCGTAGCGACCTGGTGTTGGCCCGGCTGGGTGAGGGGCATGCCGACGCTCTCGCGATCCTCGCCGAGTTGGGGGCGGAGATCGACCCGGCGTGGCACCGCGAGCCGTGGGGCGTGTGGGCCGCCGCGCCGGCCACGGTCACCGCATCGAAGCAGGACAGCCACTGGCGGCTCAGTGGTGAACGTCCGTGGTGTTCCGGGGCGGGCCTGTTGTCGAAGGCGCTGGTGACCGCCGTCGCGGCCGACGGGATCCGACTGTTCGCGGTCGACCTCAATCAGCCCGGGAGCACGCCGCTCGCCGGCACCTGGCCAGCGATCGGGATGGCAGCCAGCGACAGTCGGACCGTCCGCTTCGACGGCGTCCTCGCCAGCCCGGTCGGCGATCCGGGCCAATACACCGCTCGGCCCGGCTTCTGGCACGGTGGCCTCGGCGTGGCGGCCTGCTGGTTCGGCGGAGCGGTCGCCATCGCCGACACCCTGCACCGCGCGGCGCGTCGTCGTCGCCTCGACCCGCACGCCCTGGCGCACCTCGGGGCGGTCGACGCGGCGCTGACGAGCACCCGCGCCTTCCTGTTCGACGCCGCCGACGAGATCGACGCGAACCCCACCGGCGACGCCGAACGGTTGGCGCGTCAGGTGCGCGCCACCGTCGAGGCGACCGCCGTAGCCGTCATCGACCGGGTCGGCCGGGCCCTGGGCGCGGGCCCGCTGTGCCAGGATGCCCGCCACGCCAGACGGGTCGCCGACCTGACGGTGTACCTGCGGCAGAGCCATGCGGAGGCGGACCTGGCTGAGCTGGGCGAACTGGTCGTCGCGGCAGAGGAGCCGGGATGGTGAGGCCGATCGTCGCCGCGGGCACCGAGGAGCGGCGGTGGCGGGCATGGCCAGCACCAGCCGGCTGGCCGGCGCTGGCGCTCGATGGCCGACCGCAAGCCGGGCCGCCGCTGATCGTCGCACCCCATCCGGACGACGAGGTCCTCGGCGTCGGCGGTCTGCTCGCCATGCTCGCCGAGCGCGGTGGCGCCGAGGTCTGCGTCGTCACCGACGGCGAGGCGTCCCATCCCGACTCGACGGTGTTCAGCCCGGCGGAGTTGGCCGCGATCCGGCGGGCCGAGACAACAGCCGCGTGCAAGCTGCTCGGTGTCGACGCGGCAGCCGTCGACCACCTCGGGCATCCCGACGGCGGCATCGACGAGGCGGCGCTCACCGACACACTGACCGCGCGACTGACACCGGGCAGGTGGTGCGTCACCACCTGGCGCGGCGACGGCCACCCGGACCACGAGGCGGTCGGGCGCGCGGCTGCGGCCGCCTGCCGGCGTACCGGCGCGAGGTTGCTGGAGTTCCCGATCTGGACGTGGCACTGGGCGGAACCGGACGATCCCGACGTGCCCTGGCAGCGGGCGCGCCGCGTGGACCTGACGGAGGCCGCCCGGAGGGCCAAGGCGGCGGCGATCGACGCCTTCCGCAGCCAGATCCTGCCGCTCGGACCGGAGCCGGCGGACGCCGCCATCCTGCCACCGCACGTTCTCGCCCGCTTCGCACGCCCCTACGAGACGGTGCTGGTGTCATGACCTCGCGTGCCACCCCGGCCAGCTATTTCGAGGAGATGTACGCCGCGACCGAGGATCCGTGGAGCTTCGAGAGCCGCTGGTACGAGAAGCGCAAGCACGACCTCACCGTCGCCTGCCTGCCGCGCCGGCGCTACCGGTCGGCCTTCGAGCCCGGCTGCTCGACCGGCTCGTTGACTCGCCGGCTCGCCGAGCGGTGTGACCGGGTGCTGGCCGTCGACCTCGCCACCGTGCCCGTGCGCAGCGCCCGGCGACGACTCGCCGACCAACCACACGTACGGGTGGAGCAGATGCGCATCCCCGAGCAGTGGCCCGCCGAGGCGACATCCCGCTTCGATCTGATCGTGCTCTCCGAACTCGGCTACTACTTCGACAACGCCGGATTCGACGTGCTGACGACCCGCGTGGTGGAGTCGCTCGAGCCGGGCGGCACGCTCGTCGCGGTGCACTGGCGACCACCGGTGCCCGAGCACGTACGCAGCGGCGACGACGTACACCGACGGTTGGGTGAGGTGGCGGCTCTGGTGCGGACGTCCCGCCACGAGGAGCAGGACTTTCTGCTCGACGTCTTTCTTCGGGTGCCGCCAGCGGCCAGGTCCGTCGCGCAGGTCGAAGGGCTGTGGTGAAGCGCATCGCGGTCGTGGTGCCCGCCCACGACGAACAGGCACTGCTGCCGGAGTGCCTGACCGCGGTGCTCGACACGCTCAGTCGCCTGCCGGTGCGCTCGGAGTTGATCGTCGTGGCCGATGGCTGCCGCGACGAGACGGCCACTGTCGCGAGGCGCCTGGGTGCCGCCGTCGTGACCGTGCAGGCCCGCAACGTAGGCCGAGCCCGGGCCGCCGGCATGGCGTACGCCCTGCGTGACGGTTCGTCCGGTCTGTGGCTCGCCACCACCGACGCGGACAGTCGCGTACCCCGAAACTGGGGTGACTGGCAGCTACGTCATGCCCTCGGCGGCGCCGACATTCTGGTCGGCACCGTCCTGGTCGACGACTGGACGCCGAGGCCGCGACAGGTCCGTGAGCGCTTCGAAATGCGATATCGACGTGGCTTGACCGGCGGAGGGCACCGGCACGTCCACGGGGCCAACCTCGGCTGCGCCGCCACCGCCTACGAGCGGCTCGGCGGATTCTCCGACCTGCCGCACGGGGAGGACCACGACCTCGTCGATCGGGGCCGACGCAACGCCATGCGGGTCGTCGCCGACGCCGGTTGCCCGGTGCTCACCAGCGCCCGGCGACGCAACCGCGCCCCGCACGGCTTCGCCCGCTACCTCGATGCCCTTGACGACCCGGCTCCGGTTTAGCAGACCGGTCCTGCCCCGGCGGGTTCACGTCCCGAGATCGGGCCGGTGCCTGAGTTGCCGCCGAGAGGTGATGCCGAGCTTGCGGAAGATGTTGCGCAGGTGGGCGTCGACGGTGCGCGGGCTGATGAACAGCTGGGCGGCCACCTCACTTGACGTCGCTCCACCGGCGACCAGCCGGGCGATGTGCAGCTCCTGAATCGTCAGCTGGTCGTAGGTGTGTGGTGACCGCTGACGTGGCCGCTCTCCGGTGGCGCGCAGCTCGACGGCGGCCCGCCTGGCGAACGCGTCCAACCCGGCCTCGGACAGCAGGCGGTGCGCGGTACGCAGGTGCTCTCGGCAATCCCGCCGGCGGCCCTCACGCCGCAGCCATTCCCCGTACACGAGATGGGCTCTGGCCCGGTAGGCCAACAACGGACTCTGCTCCAGGTACGCGACGGCGGCCCGATAGTGCTCCTCGGACCCGGTCACCAGCCCGCGGGCGTACGCGGCGATGCCCAGACCGGTGGCGGTCCCGCTGGCATCGGCGCGTTCGACAAGCGACTCCAGCGCCGCCGCGGCGGCGCTGGAGTCGCCGCAGCGGACCGCCGCTTCGACCAGTTCTGGCAGGGAGAAGCTGGCGAGGAAGAGGGTCCCGTCCGCGACGGCCCGACGGGCGGCGGCCAGCGCGGTCGGATAGTCGGCGAGACCGTTGTGCAGCATCGCAGACGCCCAGTCGATGTTGCCGATCAGGAGACCACTGCTGCTCGTGGTGGCTGCGACCACGGCTTTCTCGAACAGTGCGAGCGCCTCGGTGCGGCGACCGCGCATGGCCGCCAGATGGATCCGGTGATAGAGCATCGGCGGCCCTCCGATCGCGTCGGCGATCGCCTCCTCCTCGGCTATCGACGCCATCGCCAGCCCTAGGTCGGCGGTGAGCGCGCCGTACGAGGCGGTCTGCGCGAGCCCGAGACGCAGCAGCAGTGGCGAACCGGACTCGCGGCCGGTCCGCACCAGCCACTCGACGATCGCCAAGTACCGGTGCGGGTCCCAGATCTCCGCTGCGAGCATGAGGGCGAGCGCGGGGTGCTCGGTCCATCCCGCGCCGTCGTGACCGTCGAGGACCTGCCGGATCAGCGGGACCGCGCGGCGATGTCCCGCCGAGTTCAACAGGCTCAACGCGTCCAGCACGTCCGGCGGACGCGACGCGGTCACCGGCACCGACCGCACCGCGGTCAGCACCGAATCCAGCACGCCGCTGGCCCGGCCGACGAGGAAACTCATCTCGATCGCGTCCAGGAAGCACCGGCGGGCGCGTTCCGGATCCAGCCCGGCCAGCCGCCTTCCGGCCCGGATCATGAACTCCGGGCCGCTCTCGTCCCGCTGGGTCTGAAAGGCGACCTGGCCCCGCAGCAGGTCGGCATGCGCGAGTTGGAACTCGTCGAGCGCGCCGTGTTCGACCGCCCGGACCAGCGTGCCGGCCCGGTCGTGGCGGCCCGCGACGAGGGTGGCCTGTGCCGCCGCGAGCGTGCGTTCGACCCGGCGGGCGGGATCCTCGGAAAGCTCGGCCGCGCGTTCCAGGAAGGCCGCCGCGGCCACCATGCCGCCGCGCGCCTGGGCGCGGGTGGCCGACCGGACGAGTTCGGCGGCCACCGCGTCGTCGGGGCCGACGCTGGCCTGGGCGCGGTGCCAGGCTCGCCGGTCGGGGTCGGTGTCGGCGTTGGTCGTCTCGGCCAGTGCCCGGTGTGCCCGCTGTCGTTCCGGCCCGGATGCGGCCCGGTAGACCGCGGAGCGGGCCAGCGGGTGGCAGAAGCGGACGCCGGTGGAGAACTCGACAAGCCCCGTCGCGGCCACGCTGGCGCTGGCGGTCGACACGTCGACGCCCGCCAGGCGCGCGGCCGGCCACAGCAGGGTGGGGTCGCCCGTCGGGTCGGCGCTCGCCACGGTCAGCAGGAGACGGGCCTGGTCTGGCAGGTCCGACAGCCGGGCCCGGAAGCTGTGCTCGATCCGGGTCGGCACCGGCGCGGTGTCCGGCGGCCCGAAGCCGCCCGCCCGGGGCAGTTCGAGCAACGCCAACGGGTTTCCCCGGGCCTCAGCCAGCAGCCGGTGAAGCACCTGCTCGTCGAGCAGCAGGTGACGTTGGGCGGCGAGCAACAGTCGTGCCTCGGCGTCGCCCAGTCCGGTGACGTCGAGGCAGGGCAGCTCAGACAGTTCGTCCCGGGCGGGCTGCCGCAGTGCGAACAGCATGGCGATGGGCTCGGCGGCCACCCGCCGACCGACGAACGCCAGCGCCTTCGACGACGCCGCGTCCAGCCAGTGAGCGTCGTCGACCAGGCACAGCAGCGGGCGCATCCGGGCCGCGGCAGCCAGCAGCCCCAGGGTCGCCACACCGATGTGGAACAGGTCGGGTGTGCCCGCCGCCAGCCCGAACGCCACCCGCAGCGCGTCGGCGTGCCGGCTGGGCAGCTCCTCGAGGTGACCGAGCACCGGCACACAGAGCTGATGCAGCGCACCGAAGGGCAGCTCCCGCTCGAACTGCGCCCCGGACGCCTGGATGACGTGCCGGCCGGACGCCGCATCGCGGGCGTACGCCAGCAGCATGCTCTTGCCGATGCCGGCCTCGCCGCGCACCACAAGCGCCCCGCCCCGACCCGACCGGGCGCCCTGGATCAGCTCGTCGAGAACCTTGAGTTCGACGTCCCTGCCGACCAGCGGGCCCCGAGAGACAGCCACGGATCGCACGCCGGACAGGCTACCCCTGCGCGCACGGTGTCGGTTCCGTCGATCCGGTTCGGGAAGGCAGAGAAGTTCGGGCACCGGTTGGGTCGAGACATCTGTCAGATGGCGACGATCCGCGCCCGGGCGACGCCGTCCGCGATCACGCGGGCGACTACGTAATTCCCGCCGACGCGGTGCCGGGCCCTGCTGACGAATCGTCTTCCTGTCCACAGCTGTGTAGTGATCGAGCAGACAGGGAAGCTTCATGACAACCCACACCGACGTCGCCGCCACCCCGGCCGTTGCGGCACCGACGCGCTGGCAGGATCGGACGGGACGCATCCTGATGGCGATCACGGCAGCCGTCACCCTGGTGCCCTTCGTCGAGGGCATGTCCCGCCTCGGTGACCTCCCCGAAGACCTGATCCTGACCGAGTACTGGCGGACCTGCGCCTACATCGTCTTCGCCGGGATGTGGGCCATGCTGGCGGTTGCGCCCCGAAAGCAGCGCGGCATGTGGGAACTCCTGCTGTTCCACAAGATCGCGGTCACCATCCAGGCCGCTTTCATCCTTGATGTCCCCCGCGCGGAGCTGACCCTGGTCGCCGACTCGTTCGTCTCGGCGACCACCATCGCCGCCTACCTGCTCTGCCGTGGCTGGCACACCTGGCGCCGCGGGGCGCTGGGACCCAACGACAACCGCTGAGCGTAGGGGCGGCGTGTCCCCGCGCCGCCCTACGTCGTGGATCCGAGGTTTGCGAGACTGGTTCGGCACGGACGATCGAGGCTCTTGACGGCGTTGGGCAACCACGCGTGCCGGCCAGCGACACCACGTGCCCGATCGATGGGCCTGACCGCTACCCGAGGCAGGCCCGACATCGGCACGACCCGGACGGAGGCAAGGATGTCCCACACACCGCTGTCCCTGCCGCAGCCATCCGCGCGGGTGCCCGAGTTCGGCCGGGAAGCGCTCATCGTCTGCGAGAACCTGGTGCGGATCTACCAGACCGGTTCGATCGAGGTGCAGGCATTGCAGGGACTGGACCTGGCCGTGGAGAGCGGTGAGCTGGTGGCCATCGTCGGTGCCTCCGGGTCCGGCAAGTCGACGCTGCTCTCCATCCTGGCCGGTATCGACGCCCCCACGTGGTGCTGCGCGCGGACGTGGAGCGGGCGCAGCGAGTGGCTCCGCTTACCGCAGGGATACTCCGGCTAGCGTGGACGGCCGCCGCGGTGTTGCTGACGCTGGGACTGCTCGGCCTCATGCTCGCCGCCGCCTCGGGTGCGTCCGAGCGGTGGCAGACCCTGAGCCGGCTGCGGACCCTCGGCCTGCGGCCACGTGACGCCCGCTGGGTCGCCGCCGGAGAGTTGCTGCCGCCGGTCGTGGTCGCCGCGATGTGCGGCCCGCTCCTCGGGGCCCTGCTCGCCCGCCTGACGCTCGGCCCGCTCGGGTTACGGCTGCTCACCGGTCAAGCCACCGACCCGGCGGCGGTCTACCGTGGGGGCTGCTCGGCCTGGTGATCGTGGCGCTGCTGGCGGCGGCCACCGCGGTCGTACCTGTCGAGTCGGCGCTGCGGCGACGCGACCGGCTGAGTGAGGTACTCCGCGCCGGCGAGTGACCGGCTGGTTCGCGCCGGTGAGGGTGACCATGTAGGTGTACGACCGGACCAGCACACGCAGACCCGTCAGTGGGCGGGTCGGCGAGTTGCGACTCCCTCCCGGAAGGGCGGGCATCGGGCGCACCGACTTTGTCCGCGAACAACGGTCTCGGGTTGGTGTTTCAGGGGCCGTGTGGAGCCTGGTTCGCGGACTCAGGCTAGAAGATCGCTGCCAGCTAACTGGCGAGCACTCGGGACATGCGCGCCACGGCCTCCGTCAGGATGGCACGGGAGGTGGCCAGGTTCAGGCGGGCGAAGCCCCGGCCCTCCGCACCGAAGTAGAGCCCGCTGTAAAGGGCGACCCTTCCACGCTCCTGCAGCACGGCGGCTGGATCGTCGCCCACACCGCAGGCCCGCAGATCCAGCCATGCCAGATAGGTCCCTGCCGGAGGCTGATACCGCACGGTGGGCAGTGACTCGGAAAGCAGGCAGGAAAGAAGATCACTTCGTTCTGCGATGCCCGCTCGTACCTGATCGAGCCATTCCTCGCCATCGTTGAAGGCGGCTTCGCTCGCCAGCACTCCGAGCATGCTGGCACCGACTGTGAGTTCCTGGCGCATTCGCGACCGGTCCGCTTCCGGGCCGGGGCACAGCAGTGCCGCCTTCAGCCCGGCGAGGTTCCAGGCCTTCGAGGCGGCATGCACACTGAAGCCACGCGCCGCCGCCTCCGCATCGACTGTCGCGAAGGGCACATGCACGGCTCCGGATGCGGTCAGTGGCGCGTGGACCTCGTCGGCGATGACGGAGACTCGAAACTCGTCGGCCAACCGCCCGATCTGATGAAGTTCGTCCCGCGTGAAGACGAGGCCGGTCGGGTTGTGCGGGTTGCACAGTACGTAAGCCCGAGCACCTCGGGCGAAGTCCTCGGCCAGTCGTGCTAGGTCGAGACGGTGGACACCGGCGGCGTAGCTAAGTGGGCTCGAGATGACCTTCCGGCCGAGCATCTCGATGTGGTGGAAGTACGGGCCGTAGACGGGGGTCGAAATTACCACCGAGTCACCCGGCATGGTCACCGTCTGCAGGGCAACCTCGACGCCCGTCATGATGTCGGCGACCAACATCAGAGAACTCGCGTCGACGGTCCAGCCGAGGCGGCGCTCCGCGAACCCCGCAAACGCGTCGGGCAACCCGCCGGCCTCGGCATAGCCGGTGTCCCCACGCAGAACAGCATCAATCAAGGCTCTCTCCACCGGCGTCGCAAGCGGCACGTCCATCTCAGCCACCCAGAGCGGCAGGATGTCCGGCTCCAGCACGCGCCACTTGAGGCTGTGCCGCTGCCGTAGCTCGTCCTTAGTGAGAACTTCGAAGGGTGAGATCGCATTCGCTGTCACGGGATTCGTCCAGTCGGAGGTTCAGTCGTCGACAGTTCAGTTAGGTCGCGAAGGCGCTGCATCATGGCGTGCGTCAGGTCACGGAGGTGATCAGTCCAGCCGCTGGGCTGCGGAGCTTGAGCAACGAGTTCCAGCTTCCCGTCCTCGGTCAAGCAGAGGAGCACCTGTACCTCGAACTGCGAGCCGAGCGGTTTCGAGATCTCCGTACGCATCTTGGCCGGCCCTGCCTGGTATGCGGGACGCTGCCAACCCTGGTAGATGAGAGAGGTCTGCGCGAGCGGAAGTCGGCTGCGGCCGGCCGTCCGCGTCGCCGTCACGAGGTCCGCGAACGGCACGTCCGCATGGGAGAGCGCACCGGACTGGGCCTCCCAGATCCGCTCAACCGCCCCGGCGGACAGCGGTTGGCGCACCCGAACCGGCACGGTGTTGATCTCACAACCCACTTCGTGCATCCGCTCACCACCGCGCAGCGCCACGGCGACCGCCACGCAGAAGTCGTCGCCACCCGCGACATCGACCAGGGCCTGTCCGTAGGCTGTCAGCAGCAGGGTGAACGGCATGACCTTCCGCTGGCCCGCGATCAGTCGCAGGCGCCGCATCAGCGTTGCTTCGCATGTGGCCTGGTACTCCACGAGTCTGGCTTCGGCCAGTTCCCACTGCGACGGCAGAGCCCGCAGCGCGGGAAGGTCTGCCAGGCCTCTGAGTGCTGACCGCCAGTAGGCCAGCTGGGTGGAGCGTCGATGTTCCTCGATGGCAGCGGCCGGCATCCGCGGTCGCACCGGCAGTTCAGCGCCGCTCTTGGTCAGCCCTGCACCGTAGGCTCGCGCCAGATCGCGAGTGAAGATTTCATGCGAGAGTCCGTCGTACGCGATGTGGTGTGCCGCCACACACAGCAACGCTCCGTACTCGGTCGGCACGACACCGAGCCGGATGAGATCGCCGGTGTGCAGGTCGAACCTCGGTGTGAGCAGCTGGCTGACCGCGAAATCGGTAAGCGCCTCGGCCGGCAACAGGACCGGATCAGGGGGTGCCGTATCACGGGCTTCCGCCCGGACGAGGCGCCCATCGTGGTACCGAAAACCTGTGCGGAGCGCTTCGTGCCGCCGTACCGTCACCCGGAACGCCTCGGCCAACACAGCAAGGTCGAGGGGACCTTCCAGACGTATCGACTGGGTTGTCACGTTGGCAAGGGCACCAGGAGCGATTTGCTCGGCGAACCAGAACTGCTGGGCTTCACGGAGGTACCGGACCTGCGGACCATCCTGATCGACGCGTCCGGACCGGCGCTCGGGGTGGGCGAGGCACCGGTCCTCACCATCGCGGCGGCGCTGGCCAACGCGATCGAGGACGCGACAGGCGTACGGCTGCGGGATCTGCCCCTCACGGCCGCCCGGCACCTCGCTCTCAGCGGGCCAACCGATGCGCCAGCCAGGCCAGTGCCAACGGGTACCGATAGTTGAGGCTGCCGTGACCGGCATCGAAGAGCTCGAAGTGGATGCGCTCACCCGGCACACCGGTGCGATCGAGACCGGCCCGGAACGCTTCCGCGCCCAGATCCAGGTAGAAGTCGTCGTGGGTGCCGGCGTCGATCCAGATCGCCCGCAGCGAACGCAGCGCGTCGGCGTAGCGGTCTGTCATGCGCACCGGATCCCAGGTCAGCCAGCTATTCCACACCTCGGGGAGCAGCACTCCACTGCGGGGGTCGAACGGCAGCACCGGCGTGCCGTCGTCGGTCGCCGAGAAGCAGGCGGCGCAGCCCAGCAGGACCAGTAGATCCTTGTCCGCCTTGTTGGTGAACGCGGTCCGCGAACGGAAGTCGTCCCACCAGCGCTGGATGTCGTGGTCATAGGCGCGCAGGAAGCGCACGGATCTGGCGACCATCGGCAAGTAGAGCATCTCGTACTGGCTGTCGCCGGCATGGGTGGCGAGCGCGCCGAACAGATCGGGCCGCAGCATCGGGGTGATCATCGCTCCCAGACCGCCGGACGATTTGCCGGAGACGGCGCGCGATTCCCGATCGGATATCGTCCGGTAGTGCTCGTCAACCCACGGCACAACCTCGTCACACAGATACGAGTGGTAGCGGCCGGTGCCCGGAGAGTCGACGAACTGCGAGCCACCGTACGCGGTCCACGCATCTACGTAGATCAGGATGCAGCCGGGCACCTCGCCGGAGGCGAAGAGCGCATCGGCGGTCTCGATGAACGGCTGTCGAAACGGCGTGCGATTGGCCCACATCACCACGTGGCCGCCGTATCCCTGCAGGACGTAGATGGACGGGTAGCGGGTGTCGCCCTCGTCGTACCCGGGTGGGAGGTAGACCCAGATCGGGCGCTCGGCCGGGTCGCCAAGTGGGTTGTCCCGCAAGTGGCGGGAGGCGATGCTGGTGCGATCCAGGCGGCCGGCCAGCTCGCTTCCCCACGGCAGCATGGGACCATTCAATCACATTCGCCTATCTCTTGCCCGCAAGTTGCCAGGCCCACCCCGGCCCGCCCGTGCCGAATCAGGTGGTACGCGGCACGGGGCGCTGCGACAGCCGACTATCGTTTGGCGCCGTGGCGGGGCGCGGCGACGGTCGGGGCCAGGGTGTGTGCGCAGGGCAGCAGCACCTGCCGCTCATGGTCGCCGGTCGGGTCGTTGAGCAGAGCGGCGAGCATGCGTACGGCACGTCGGCCCATCGCGTTGCGGGGGATGTTCAGCGATGCCCAGCTGCTGGGGCTGAACTCGCCGTCCGGGTCGTCGACGAGCAGCACGACGGACAGGTCGGCGGGGATGGCCAGCCCGCGGAGGCTGGCCATCGCGGCCAGGACTCGCAGCAGGCTGACGGACTCGACCAGCACGGCAGTGGCTCCGCCGGTGATCGCGGCGTCCAGCCACTGCGCGGTGAGCTGGTCGGGATGGGTGAACGCCGGGGCGGGGACCGGTAGACCGAAGCGGTCCAGGGCGGCGGCGAAGCCCTCCCAGCGGTCCACCTGGGGTTCGTGTCGGGTGGCCTCGCCGAGATAGGCGAAGCCGCGGTGACCGAGAGCGACGAGGTCGTCGACGATCCGGCCGGTGGCCGAGCGGTAGTCGCCACCGATGTAGCAGATGTCGACTCCGGGCATCTCCCGCCGACCGATGTAGACGTAGGGATGGCCGTCCTGGGCGAGCCGAAGCAGGTCGTCGCGGTTGGCGTGGTGGCCGAGCAGGACACTGCCGGCCGCCTGGCCCAACGCGTTGACGCCGTCGCGGTAGATCCGGCGTACGCCGTTCTCGTCGCGGGCGGCGGTGAACAGCACGAGGTTGCAGCCTTCGAGTCCGGCCTGCTCCTCGATGCCCTGGAGGAACTCGAAGTAGTAGTCGCCGGCGCTGGTGGGGAAGATCGGCTCGAAGGTGTGCACCCCCATCAGGTACGGCGCGACGGCGCGCCGTTCGACGCCGGCCCGCGCCTGGCTGCCGTTTGTGGTCGGGTAGCCAAGGCGACGCGCGATGCCGAGCACCCGGCGTTGGGTGTCCGGTGAGATCCGGCTGATGTCGCCCGCGCCACGCAGCACCATGGACACGGTGGACTGTGACACACCCGCCTCGCGGGCGATGTCGGCCTGCCGCGAGGTCCGCCCCCGTCGATTACTCACGCCGTTTCCTCTCCGGTCATGCCGACGGCGGCCACGTCAGCAGCGATCCACCGCGTAGCAGAGCCTTACGCAGCGTCTCATAGTCGACCTCGGGTATCGAAACCCTGCTCTCGACCGCCTGGGCTGCGGCGTACCCGGCGGCCTCGCCCACCATCATGAACACCGGTTCCATCCGGGCCGATGAGAACGCCACATGTGATGCGGACAAGGCCCAGGTGACCAAGAGGTTCGCGCACTCGCCGGGCCGCGGGACGATCGAGGCGTACGGCACGCCGAACGGAACGGTGACCGGATGCTGGACGTTGCCCTCGTTGCGGGGCCGGCCGTCGACAAGTACCCGCTTGGTGTTGTGCGAGTCCATCACGTAGGAGGCGAGCGCGACCGGGTCGGCGGCGGCGACCCGGCCTGCCGCGTCGTGCTGGGTTATGACGTAGCTCGACACCATCCGCCGCGCCTCCCGCACGTAGAGCTGGTGCGGCCAGTGGGCGGTGCCGGTGAACTCGGCCGGGGCCAGGCCGTAGCGCCGGGTGTCCTCCCGGACCGCCGCCGGCAGCCGGGGATCGGTGGCCATGAAGTGCAGCAGACCCGCCTGGTAGCGGACGTGGTCCTGGAAGATCTCCTCGCGCCGGGTGTAGTCGGCCTCGGGCCAGTCGTAGTTGGCGCCGATGTGGTCGGAGGAGACCGCGCCGTGGTTGTTCATGTCGAAGACGCCCGGGCGGACCTCGGTGGTGCGGCCGAACAGCTCGTACCCGCCGGCCTCGACGTAGCGACGCAGCAGCTCGTACCGGTCGGGGTCGTAGCCCTCGGGCTCGGGGAACGGCAGCCGTCGGGCGGAGGTGGTGACGTGCAGCCGGAAGTTGTACGCCTGGACCCGGTGGTCGCCGGTGCCGATCGCGTCGTACGGGTCGGCGCTGATGCCTGGCAGTAGCCCACTGGCCGGCCGCCCAGGCTCCCGCCACGGGTCGACGTCGAGGGTGAACTGATGGTTGCCGCTGTACTGTACGCCGGCCAGCGGCTCGCCGTAGCTGTCTCGGGATTCCCGGCCGACCGTGTACGTCACGCCGGATGCCGCCATCAGGTCGCCCTCGTACGACGCGTCCACGTAGACGGTGGCCCGGTACCGGTTGCCATCGTCGGTGCGTAGCTCGGTGATCCGCCCATCGGTCATGGCGACGCCGGTGAGGTGCTGGCGGTGGCGCACCCGGACACCGGCGTCGCTCAGCCAGCGGGTGAAGATCTCCTCGGCGACGTGTGCCTCGACGCCCCAGTGCGGGTCGGACGTGTGATAGGCGGCGGCGACCTGGGCGTAGAACCGGCGAGCCAGACCGCCGACGGTCTCCGGGCGGCCGACATCGGTGGTGCCGAGCCCGGCGGCACTCATGCCGCCGATGTGGTCGTCGAAGGCGAGCAGCAGCACCGACATCCCGTCCTGGGCGGCACGCACGGCCGTGGCGACCCCGCCGGAGGTCGCGCCGTAGACGACCACGTCGGCGCGGGTCGGCTCGGCGTCGGGCGCGGTGACCGGTGGGAGGTAGTAGTGCAACCCGGGCAACGCTGGTGCGGTCTTCATGGTCTGCGTTTCTAACATGTTGCGGACCGATTGGGAATCGCTAATAAAAGCTAATCCGAAGTTACCGGATCTTGATCGGAACTCCTGGCAGTGAGCATCTTGACATGCCGGCGATGGCGAGATGTAACGTACTCGCAATCGATCGAGACCGAATCGATCAGCAAATATTAGCAGAGTCGAGGAGCGCGCAGCATGGGTCATCCCTCCGAACGGCACACCGACCTACTCGTGGTCGGCGGCGGGCTCGGCGGCGTCGCCGCCGCGCTGACCGCCGCCCGGCTCGGGCTGCGGGTCGTGCTGACCGAGGAGACCGACTGGCTCGGCGGCCAGCTCACCGCCCAGTCGGTGCCCTCCGACGAGCACCCGTGGATCGAGTCCGGGCACACCTCGCCCGGCTACCACGAGCTGCGCACCCGGATCCGGGACTACTACCGGCGCAACTACCCGCTACGGCCGGCCGCAGCCGAACTGCCGACCCTCAACCCGGGGCTGGGCAACGTGAGCCGGCTCTGCCACGAACCGCGAGTCGGTGTCGCCGTCATCGATGAGATGCTGGCCGGCTACCGCTCGGCCGACCGGATCAGCGTGCTGTACGAGCACGTCCCGGTCGCCGCGACCACCGACGGCGACCGGATCGCCGCGGTGACCCTGGAGAACCGCCGCACCGGCATCCGGACGACCGTCACCGCACCGTTCGTCGTCGACGCCACCGAACTCGGCGACCTGCTGGAGCTGGCCGGAGTCGAGCACGTCGTCGGTGCCGAGTCGCAGGCCGAGACCGGCGAGCCGTACGCGTCGCCGGTCGCCGACCCGACCGACCAGCAGGCGATCACCTGGTGCTTCCCGCTGGAGTACCGCCCCGGCGAGGAGCACATCGTCGACCGGCCGGCGTCGTACGACCACTGGAAGACGCACGTCGACCCGTTCTGGCCCGGCCCCCAGCTGTCCTGGGAAAAGATCGACATCCACACCATGAAGGGGCGGACCAACCGCATCTTCGAGGGCGACCTGGACGGCGTACACCTGCCGGACCTGTGGCACTTCCGCCGGATCCGGGCCCGCAGCCAGTTCGACCCCGATCTGATCGACACCGACATCACCCTGGTCAACTGGCCGAACATCGACTACTGGGAGTCGCCACTTGTCGGCGCGGACATCGACCAGACCACCCAGCAGACCGCGCTGCGCCGATGCCGCGAGCTGTCGCTGTCGTACCTGCACTGGATGCAGACCGAGGCACCCCGCCCTGACGGCGGGTACGGCTACCCGGGCCTGCGGCTGCGCCCCGACCTGACCGGCACCGACGACGGGCTGGCCAAGAGCGCGTACATCCGGGAGTCGCGACGGATCCGCGCCCGGTTCACGGTGCTGGAGCAGCACGTCGCCGTGGTCGACCGCCCAGAAGGCGCCGGCGCGGTCGTCTTCCCCGACTCGGTAGGCATCGGCCACTACAACATCGACCTGCACCCGAGCACGGCCGGCGTCAACTACGTCAACCTGGAGTGCTACCCGTTCCAGATCCCGCTCGGCGCGCTGGTCCCGGTCCGCGTCCGCAACCTGCTGCCGGCCAACAAGAACATCGGCACCACGCACATCACCAACGGCTGCTACCGGCTGCACCCGGTCGAGTGGAGCATCGGTGAGGCGGTCGGCGCGCTGGCCGCGTACTGCGTCACCGAGCGGAGCGAGCCACATGCGGTCGCCGACTCCCCCGACCGCACCGCCGACGTGCAGCGCCTGCTGAGCGACACCCTCGGCATCCCGATCGCCTGGCCGGACGAGATCCGCCGGATGCGACCGTCGCAGGCTGCCAAGGGGGCGACGCCGGTGCTGGCCAAACCGCGCCAGCGCAGCGTGCCGGCCGCGACCCGGACGAACTGACCCCCGCCCGCGAACCCGAACGCCGCGACCCGCGACGCCCCCGAGAGGATCCGCCCGGACATGCCAATCCCCGAGCCCACCCCCACCGACGATGGGTACGACGTCATCATCTACGGCGCCAGCCTCGCCGGCATCATGGCGGCGCTGCGACTGCGGCTGCGCGGCCTGAGCAGCCTGATCCTGGAACCCACCGGGCACGTCGGCGGCATCGTCGCCGGCGGCCTGGTCAAGACCGACACGCCGAACGTTCCCGAGGCCCTCGCCGGGCTCACGCTGACCCGGTTCTTCGAGGGCATCGGCGCGGAGTACGGCCTCGACGGCCCCGAGTACCGGTTCGAGCCGAAGGTCGCCGAGAAGGTCTCCCGGCAATTGCTCGACGAGGCGAAGGCGACCGTGCTGCTGCACCAGCGGATCCACGGACCCGACGACGTCGAGGTCACCGGCCGGCGGATCCGAGGCGTACGCACCACCCAGGGCTGGCGGCGGGCCCGGTTCTTCATCGACGCGTCATACGAGGGCGACCTGATGGCCGCCGCCGGCGTGCCATACACGTTCGGCCGGGAACCCCGCTCCACCTACGACGAGCCGTTCGCCGGCTTCCAGCCGGTGCAGGCGTACCGCAAGCGGGGGTTCACCCCCAACACTCTGTACCCGGTCAGGGCGGTGCCGGAGCTCGCCGCCGGTGACGGTGACGACAAGACGCAGGCGTACAACTTTCGGGGCGTGCTGTCGACGAACGCCGACCGGATCCCGTTCCCGAAACCGGAGGACTACGACCCGGCGCGGTACACGTACCTCGGGCAGCTCCTACGGCAGCGGCGACTGCCTGGCCTGTCGTCGATCGTCACGCACACCGCGCTGCTGCCGAACGGCAAGTACCAGACCAACCAGGCGCTCTACTTCGGCTTCGACCTGCCCGGCGTCAACTGGGACTACCCGGACGGCAGTTGGCGGCGGCGCGAGGAGATCATCGCCGAGCAGGTGGCCTGGCACCAGGGGCAGCTCTACTGGCTGGCCAACGACCCGTCGCTGCCGGAGTCGTTCCGGGCCGACGCGCAGACCTTCGGCCTGCCGCCGGACGAGTTCGTCGACAGCCCACACGGGCAGGGCTTCCCGCACGCCCTCTACATCCGCGAGGCCCGCCGGATGATCGGCGCCACCGTGCTGACCCAGCACGACCTGCTCAAACCGAACAACACAAAGGCCCGGCCGGTCTGCTGCTGGAAGTACGGCATGGACAGCCACCTGGTGCAGTACTACCCCGAGGGCGACGACACGATCGTCGGTGAGGGTACGCTCAGCGGCGACGAGACCAACCCGCCGGTCGACCTGTACCAGATGCCGGCAGAGTGCCTCTTCCCGGCGCGCGGCGGGATCGAGAACATCACCGTCGGCATCTGCTTCTCGGCCAGCCATGTCGGATACACCTCGCCCCGGATGGAACCCAACTACGGAATGCTCGGCGAGGCGTGCGGCGAACTCGCCGCACAGTCGATCGCCACCGGGCGGCCGGTGCAGGAGTACGGGTATACCGAGCTGGCCGCCGCCCTGGTCGAACACGGCAGCGTGCTCACACTGCCCGGACTGGACTGACGGCGATGTTTCCACTGATCCTCGCCGTACCCGGCATCGACCTGCCGGCGTTCCAGCCGGGGCCGCTCAACGCGTCCACCGGCTGGCAGCCGCACCGCGTCGAGCTTCCGGTGCGGATCGGCGCCGACCACGCCGCCGGTTACCTGCTGCGGCTGGAGTTCGCCGCCGGGCACGGACCCTGCCCAGATTTGGAGATCGAGATCGACGGCGTACACCGGGGGTTCTTCCACCCGGTGGTGCGCCGTGAGGACCGGTCGGAGA
The DNA here is from genome assembly GCF_059553435.1 of Micromonospora sp. PRAS1. Lineage (NCBI taxonomy): Bacteria > Bacillati > Actinomycetota > Actinomycetes > Micromonosporales > Micromonosporaceae > Micromonospora > Micromonospora sp. PRAS1. The sequence goes on along the minus strand of NZ_JCANNB010000012.1, from coordinate 84,111 downwards.
CCTACCGGCACGGCCCGATCGCCGGTGACGTGCTGCTGGAGGTACCGCTGCCGGCCGGTTGGCTGGCCGAGGGCGACCACGTCGTCACGATCACCACCACCGTCGACCCGGCCGCAGCGACCGGGCCGGTGGAGCTGCCGGCCGGTGAGCAACGCCGGCACCGGGAACAGTTCGGCAACCACTTCGGCAGCGGCATCACCTGGCACCGGCTCAGCCTCGACGCGACCGCGCCGCACCCGAGCGGGGTAGCCGTCGACCTCACCGCGACCCCGCTCTACCTGGACCGCGACGGCGAGCTGCACGAACTGGTCGAGCTGACCGTCTCGGTACCGGCCGGCACACCCACCTGGCCCCGGGTGGCCCGGGTCGAACTCGCCGGCCACCACTACGAGTTCGACCTGCGCCGTCCCGGCCGCGACTTCGGCCAGGTACGGGTCAGGTTCGCCGTGCCCGCCTTCGACACGGCCACCGCCGAGGTGCGGCTCGACGACGTACCGGCGAAGGTCTTCGACCTGGTCGCGGCCCGGCGGTGGACGCTGCACCTGGTTCCGCACGTGCATCTGGATGTCGGTTACACAGACGTGCAGGGCAAGGTTCTCGAACTGCACAGCCGCAACCTCGACCGGGCGCTGGACGCGCTGGACCGCGACCCGGGCTTCGCGTTCTCCGTCGACGGGTCGCTTGTCGTCGACCAGTACCTGGCGACCCGCTCGGCGCAGCGGGCGGAGCGGGTGCTGGCCGCGTTGCGCTCCGGCCGGCTGGCCGTGAACGCGTTCCACAGCCTGTTCCTGTCCGGCATCGCGTCGCTTGAGGAGGTGTACCGGGCGGCATACCTGGCCAGCCGGCTCCGGCAGCGGCACGGGGTGCCGGTGACGTACGCGAACCTGACCGATGTGCCGTCGTACAGCGCGGCCGTGCCCTCGATGCTGCGGGCGCTGGGCATCGACGCGTTCGTCGGCATCGAGAACCACCATCGCGGCGGCAACGCGGACAGCGACCTGCAACACCTGGCCAGCCCGGTGCTGTGGGAGGGCGTTGACGGGGCGCGGGTGCTCACCCATTTCTCCGACACCTACTCCCAGTTGCGGTTCATGGTCGGTGACCCGCAGACGATCGTCGGTGGGGCGCACGCGTTCCCCCGGCTGCTGGCCCGCTACGACCGACCCGACTACCTGCCAGCCGACCTCGCGGTGATCGGCACCCACGCCGACAACGAAGACCTGGCCGACGGCGACGCCGGGTTCGCCGCCCGGTGGAACGCCCGGTACGCGTACCCGCGGATCCGGGTCTCCACAATGGAGGACTACCTCGCCACCGTCCGGCCACTGGCCGACCGGCTGCCGGTGTGGCGGGGCGACGGCGGCAGCTACTGGGAGGACGGCGTGGGCACCGGCGCGGCCGTCACCGCCGAGCACCGCCGGGTGCAGTCGCTGCTGCCGACCGCCGAAGGGCTCGCCGCCCTCGTCAGGCTGGTCGACCCGGTCTACCGGCCCAACCGGGCGGCGCTGGACGCCGCGTGGGAGGGTGCGCTCTACGGCTGCGAACACACCTGGACCTGGGCGCACGGCACCGCCCACCCGCACGGGCACCAGGTCGACGACCAACTGGACTGGAAACGACACCAGGTGCACGGCGCCTACCGGGGCGCGCTCGACGAGGTCCGCCGGGCCCTGAGCCAGCTCGGGGAACTCGTCAGCACCGACGGCCCGACGCTGCTGGTACACAATCCGCTGGGTTGGCAGCGGGACATCGAGGTGCTCGTGGAGACCGTCCGGGCCGATCCGGTCGGACCCGACGGGCCGCTGCCGGTCGAGGTGCTCGCCGAGTGCAACGGGCTGCGGACGCTGCGGGTGACCGTGCCGGACGTGCCCGCCTTCGGCTACCGGGCCCTGCCGATGGACGCCGCCCGGACATTGTCGCCGGGTGAGGAGGCGGGCACCCCGGCCAGCGACCCGGCGGCGATCGACTCCGCCAACGGCCCGGCGGCGATCGACTCCGCCAACGGCTGGCGTCCGGTGCCGCCGTCGCTGGTCACCGCGCGCTGGGAGGTCACCCTCGACCCCCGGACCGGTGCGGTACGCGGGCTGCGGCACCGGGCCACCGGCCGAGACCTGCTGGACACCACAGAGTGGACCCTCGGGCAGGTGCTGTACGTGCTCGACGGCCCGGAGAGCATGACCCGTGGCGACGGCCGTGCGGCGTCGGCCGCTGGCGACGGCATCGAGCACAGCGGGCAGCCCCACCACCATGCCCCCTACCCGCGCAGTACCCTGCTCGGCCGACGCCCGGACCAGAACCTTCCGGAGCTGACGGTGCTGCCCGCGACGATGCGGCCGGTCGGGCTGCGCCGCACGTACGACGGCTGGCGGCTGCGGACCGTCGGCGACGCGCCGAGCCTGCCCCGGATCGAGGTCGACGTGCTGCTGCGCGACACCGATGACCGGGTCGACGTGCTTGTCGATCTCGACAAGCGGCGGGTGCTGGCCAAGGAGTCGGTGTACGTGGCGTTCCCGTTCGCCGCCGCCGACCCGAGGTTCCGCTACGACCGGCAGCAGGGCTGGATCGACCCGGCCACCGACCACGCGCCGGGCGCCTGCCACGACTGGTTCACCACCGGCTACGGGGTGCTCGTGCAGGACGGCGTCGACGGGCCCACGGTGGCCTGGACCTCAGCCCATGCCCCACTGTTCACCGCCGGGGACATCGTGCGCGGGCACTGGCACGAACGATTCAACCCCGCCGGTGGAGCGGTCTTCTCCTGGGTGTTGAACAACTACTGGCCGACAAACACCCCGCCGGAACAGGACGGGCGACTGCGGCTGCGTTACGCCTTCACCCCGCTACCCACGCCCGACCTGGTGGCCGCCGGCCGGTTCGGCCGGGAGGTACGCGCCGCACCCGCGGTCTCCGAGGTGAACCGGCTCGACAAGTTCGACACCGAGCCCCGACCACTGCACCAGCCCACCGGAAGTCTGCTCGACCTGGGGTTGCCGGAGCACGTGCAGGCGAGTGTCGCGCCCGCGCGGGCGGGGGCCGGACTGCTGGTCCGGCTTCAGGACCTGTCCGGCCGGGTCAGCGAGTTCTCCGTGCGGCATCCGGCCGGCCCGCACGCGCCTGCCGCCTGGTGCCATGCCGACGAGCGCGTCATCGCACCCTGCCCGGCGGATCCGAGTGGCGCCGTCCCGGTCCGCCTCGGTGCCTGGCAAGTCGTTTCCCTGATCCTGTACCCCCTCGACGGTGCCGAGCCGGCCCCGTCCACCGCCGCATCAGATCGGAGAGTGGACCATGAATGACAACAGATTGAACAGACGCCGGTTCCTGGCCATGGCCGGTGGCGCCGCGGTCACCCTGGCTGGTGGCGGTGCCCTCGCCGGCTGCGGCGGCGCCACGTCGACGAGCGCCCCGGACGGCGCGAGGAGCGCCGTACTGCCCGACTACGTGCCGTCGCAACTGGTCCGCCCGGACCTGCCGCCGACCCCCGAAGGTGTCATGGCCGGCTACTACCGGTACCCGCGGCAACTGGTCGACGCGTTCGACGTCAAGCCGGCCGCCGGGCTCGGCGACGTCCGGATCCTGACCAACATGTTCAACCCGGTGCCGCCGGCGGCCGGCAGCAACCAGTACTGGCAGGAGCTGAACAACCGGGTCGGGGCGAACCTGGACATCACCATGACCCCGTCGGCCGACTACCTGAACAAGCTCTCGACCACGATCGCCAGCGGCGACCTGCCCGACATCATGCTGATCTCGGCTCGGCTGGCCCGCCGGGCCGATGTGCTCACCCGGCTCTGCGCGGACCTGTCGGAGTTTCTCGCCGGCCCGGCCGCCGCAAACTTCCCGTTCCTGGCGAACATCCCGCGCGACTCGTGGCTGTCGACCGCGTACGGCGGGGGGATCTTCGCCGTGCCGATCTCCCGGTCGGTGGTGGGGACGATCATGTTCGGCCGGACGGACCTGATCGCCCAGCGGAGCCTGAACCCGACGCCGGGCAGCTACGCCGAGTTCGTCGAGCTGGCGCGGGGCCTGACCGACGCGCGGGCGAACCGGTGGGCGTTCGGCAGCGCCAAGGGAGTCATCACCTTCGTCGGAAACATGCTCGGCGTACCCAACGCCTGGCGGGAGGAGGGCGGCCGGTTCGTCTCGGAGATCGAGACCCCGCAGCGCAAGGAGGCGGTCGCCCGGGTCGCCGAGATGTACCAGGCCGGGCTCTTCCACCCGGACGCGATCGGGGGCCGGCTGCAACTGCGCGACCTGTTCGGCAACGGCACCATCGCGCTGAACTCCGACGGCTACGCGGCCTGGGACATCCTCGCCGACACATACCCGGTGCAGGTCGGCGGGATTCCCGCCCCCGGCTACGACGGTGGCGAGCCGGTGCACCGGGCGGGCACGCCGACGTTCGCGCTGACCGCGTTCCGCAAGACCGAGAAGGACCGGCTGGAGAAGCTGCTGCGACTGGCCGACTGGCTGGCGGCGCCGCTCGGCACCAGCGAGTACATGTTCCGCAAGTTCGGCGTCGAGGGCCGGCACTACAGCTGGCAGGATGACGTGCCGGTCCGCACCGACCTGGGCAACGTCGAGGTCAAGCTCCCGCTGGAGTACGTCGCCGACTCGCCGCACGTGCTCGGTCCCGCCGAGCGCACCCGGGTCGACGCGCAACGCGCGTACCAGGAGAAGGTCGTGCCGAACCTGTTGCGTAACCCGGTCGAGGGGCTGAACTCGGAGACCTCGGTCAGCAAGTCCGGCGAACTCCTCAAGATCATCGACACCGCCGAGCTGGACATCGTGGCCGGCCGCAAACCGATAAGCGCCTGGGACGACGCGGTCGCCCAGTGGAAGGCCGCCGGCGGGGACCAGATCCGCGGCGAGTACGAGAAGGCGCTCGCCGACCAGCAGTAGGACCCGGTCGGGTCGTCTCGCCCACCCCCCAGCGGAACTCGGAACGGAGGCCGTATGGCTACCAGCGCGCCGGCCAAGCGCAACACCCGCTGGCAGCGTTTCAAGCGGGATCGCTTCCTGCTCCTGCTCGCGCTGCCCGGCGTCGCGCTGGTACTGCTGTTCCAGTACGTGCCGATGCTCGGCAACGTCATCGCGTTCAAGGACTACCAGCCGTATCTGACCATCTCCGAGTCACCCTGGGTCGGGTTCGCCAACTTCGAGGTGATCTTCAACGGGGACCCGGCGTTTCTCAACGCCCTGAAGAACACGCTGATCATCTCGTTCCTCCAGATCATCGTGGTGTTCCCGATCCCGATCGCGCTGGCCCTGCTGCTCAACAGCCTGCTCAGCGAGCGGATCAAACGCGTCGTGCAGTCGGTGCTCTACCTGCCGCACTTCATGTCCTGGGTGATCGTGGTTGCGCTCTTCCAGCACATGCTGGGCAACGCTGGCATCTACAACAACTGGGCCCGTCAACACGACCTGCCGCTGCTCAGCATCATCGGCGACCCGGAGCTGTTCTTCGCCCTGATCACCTCGCAGGCGATCTGGAAGGACGCCGGCTGGGGAACCATCATCTTCCTCGCCGCGATCTCCCGGGTCGACCTGGAACTGTTCGAGGCGGTCGCCGTCGACGGTGGCGGCCGGCTGCGCCAACTCTGGCACGTCACCCTGCCGGCGATCCGGTCGGTCATCGTACTGCTGCTCATCCTCAAACTCGGCGACGTGCTCACCGTCGGTTTCGAACAGATCGTGCTGCAACAGGGGCAGGTCGGCCTCGAAACGTCCGAAGTACTCGACACATACGTCTACAACCGCGGCATCGTCGGCGGCAACTGGGGCGTGTCGGCGGCGGTGGGGCTGGTCAAGGGCTTGGTTGGCGCGATTCTCGTGCTGGGCGCGAACAAGGTCGCGCACCTGTTCGGGGAAAGGGGGATCTACTCGAAATGGTGACCACTATCGATCGCCGGACGACGTCACCACGACCACCCGGTGGGCCCGGCCGCCGCCGCACCATCAACGGCGCACCCGTTCCCCACCCTGCGGTACGCGGCCTCAAAGGCATCGTGCTCCTCCTCTGCTGTGCCGTGGTGGTGCTGCCGTTCGTCGCCGTCATCTCCACCTCGTTCGCCGATCAGGAGCAGATCACCAACGCGGGTGGCTACGTGCTGTGGCCGACGAACCCGTCCTTCGACGCGTACGCGGCGATCTTCCGTGGTGGCGTGGTGACCCGGGCGACGCTGGTCTCGGTCGGCATCACGGTGGTCGGTTCGGCGCTGTCGGTGTCGGTGGTGGCGCTGCTGGCGTACTCGCTCTCCCGGCCCGGCAGCTGGGGACACCGGCCGATCCTGTTGCTGGTGCTCTTCACCATGCTGTTCAACGCCGGCATGATCCCGAACTACCTGCTGATGAAGGAACTCGGGCTGATCGACTCGTACTGGGCGCTGATCCTGCCCGGACTCACCTCCGCCTTCCAGGTGATCATCATGCGGGCCTTCTTCATGGAGGTACCCAGGGAGATCGTCGACGCGGCGCGGATCGACGGCGCGGGGGAACTGCAGATCCTCACCCGGATCATGTTGCCGCTGTCCAAAGCGGTGATCGCGGTCATCGCGCTGTTCAACGCGGTGGCCTACTGGAGCGCCTTCTTCAACGCGGTGCTCTACATCAACTCGACCGAGAAGTGGCCCCTACAACTGGTGCTGCGCACCTACGTCGTCGACAACACCCAGATCGGCACCGACCTGCCCGGCGAGGTCGTCCCGCCACAACAGTCGCTGCAGATGGCCATCCTGGTCGTCTCCCTGATCCCCATCTGCCTCGTCTACCCCCTGCTTCAGCGGCACTTCGCCAAGGGCGTCGTCATCGGCGCCGTGAAGGGCTGAGCCACCCCCCTCACCCCCACCCCTGGCCCGCGGCCGGCGCCGATCCGGCGTCGCGTCGCCGGCTGCCCGGAAACAGGAGAATCCCCATGGACGAAAGGTCCCCCGGCACCGTCCGGCGCCGCGCCCTGGCCACCTTCGGCCTGGCCGGCCTCGCCGCCAGCTCGCAGCTCGTACCCGGCACCGCCGTCGCATCCCCGGCGCGGCCGGGCCGGGCCTTCGCGGGCGCCAACGCCCGAGCCAGCGTCGCCGACCTGCGGAGCGCCGCCGGAACCAGCGACGGCGAGCAGGTCCAGTTGCTCGGCTACCACGCCGACCTGCCAGGCGTCGGCGGCGGGCCACTGTACTGGGACGCCGACGCCACCGAGGACGACAACGGCGGCACCGTCTTCGCCGTCACCGGGGTCACCACCGGCCGCTGGAAGCGTCCCCACGACACCCGGATCGACCTGGCCTGGTTCGGCTGGCGGGGCACCGGCACGGAGAACGACTCGCCGAAGGTGCAGGCCGCCGTCGGCGCGCTGCCGACCGGTGGCACCATCGCCGCCGGACCAGGCAAGGTACGCCTCGACGACACCATCGAGGTGGTCGGCGTGCCGATCGTGTTCCAGGGCGCCGGGGTGAGCGACAACGACGAATACTCCACGCAGTACGTGCTCGCCACCGGCGCCGAGGACGGATTCCGGCTGTCCGGGGTACGCGGCGGCGGCCTACGCGACCTCCAGGTACGCGGTGCTGGCCTGACCGGCGGCAGCATCCTGTCCACCAGCCGCAACGGCACCGACGGCAACTACATGCTGACGTTCACAAACGTCCGGTTCAAGGACGGCTACAACGGGTTGACGCTGCGCGCCTGCAACACGGTCCGGTTCGCCAACTGCGTCTGGAACGGCTTCAACGGTGAGCAGGTGATCCTGCTCAACGGGGTCAACAACGACTCACGCGCGGACCCGGTCGAGTTCGTCCAGTGCGGGATCGCCGCCGGCAGCGCCAACCCGGGCACCGACAACCTCGTCATCGACGGTCTCGGCGGCTCGATCAAGTTCCTTGCCACCGCGATCCTGTTCGGCCGAAACGGCATCTGGCTCAAGAACACGCCCGGCGCGTCGATCCCAAAGTTCCTCTACTTCGAGGGCGGCGGCTTCGAGAACGGCCACGGTGTGCCGGTACTGCTGGAGGCGGGCGCACAAGCCCAGTTCACCAACACCTACATCTCGGCTGACAACGAGGACGACAACGTCCGTATCAGCGCGGGCTTCACCGGTAGCGCCACCTTCAGCAACAGCATCATCCGAGGTTGCGGCCGTAACGGCCTGGACATCGCGTCAACCCGGATCACCGTCACCGGCTGCCTGATCGGCAACAACGGTCGTGCCGCACATCCAACCTTCGCCCGGACCATCACCGCCGCGGTCGACAACGGCTCCGGCAAGGTACGGCTCACCACAGCGACGGCCCATGGCTGGGAGACCGGGGACCGGATTTCGATCCAGGGGGTCTCCGGCGCCAACGGCACCCGGTCGATCGAGGTCGTCAACCCCACCACGTTCGACCTCCCCGATGTCGCGTACTCCGGTGGCTACTCCGGTGGCGGCACCGGCTACCGGTTCGGTGCGGGCATCAACATCCGCTCCACCGCCAGCCGGGTGGTGGTCGTCGGCAACGTCATCGGCCCGCTCGCCGATGGCATCTCCCGGCAGGACTACGGCATCGTCAACGCCGCCGCCGACGTGCTGATCAGCGACAACGACCTGAACGGCAACGCCGTCGGACCGTACCGGCTGACCGGTGTGTCGACCGGCCAGACCCGGATCACGGGCAACAAGGGGATCGAACAGATCGACGGATGGCTGACGGTGCGGATCGCCGGCCCGGTCGCCAACGGACTGCACGACTTCGGCAACCTGCTGTACCTCGACGCGCAGCGGATCCGGGTGGTTCGGGTGACCCGGGTGCTGGAGTCCGGCGGCTGCGACGTGCGCCTGGATGCCGACGGGGTGAGTGCCGGTGGCGCGGCCGTAGCGGCAAGCAGCACCGTACAGAGCACCAGCCTCAGCTCGCCGTATCTGGTCGACGCGGTCACCAGCCCGAAGCGGGTGCAGGCCCGGGTGCTGAACGCAACCGGTGCCGCCGGCCTGCTGGTGCAGTTCGGTTATCAGATCGTCAGCTAGCTACCGCTACCGCAGCACCGCGATCCCCAGCCCCTGGCCCTAGCAGCCAGCCTGACCCCCATCACAACTTCGTAGGTCGTCGCTACTTCCGGCCGCCGCCCGTCCAACCGGCTCAGCGCGTCCCAACCACGCTTCTATCGCCCGGCCAGTGGGCGGCATCGGGAGCCGCAAGGCCGATGAGCATCTGCTTGTAGGCGGTAGGATGCACGATCGGAATGCCGTACTGGCGGGCCTTCTTAGCCTTTCCGGACATGCTGTCCGGGTCGGCAGCAACAAGGAGCTGGGTCTTCTTCGTGACACGGTCTCCCACGCACAGACCGGCTGCTCTTGCCTCCTCCTCCCACTCCGACCGTTGAGGCCGCATCTCACCGGAGGTACCGCACGAGCAGTTGGCCGGCAGCTCGGGCATCATGCAGCGCGGAGTGCGCTCGGTGCGGCGGCAGTCCGGCCGCCCGGCAGCAGTCGTACAGACTTCGTCCGGCCGACGGCAGGAAATGCGACGCCAACCGCATCGTGCACAACCCGTCAACGGGGTCGATAGGCACCTGAAATCCCGCCCGCTTGTACTCAGTCCGCAGGAACGATGCGTCGAAGTGGAGGTTGTGCGCCACGAGAACACGACCGCGCAACAGCCCAGCGACATGCCCGGCGATCTGCTCGAACTTGGGCGCCCGCCGGGCCTCCGCAGCAGTGATGCCGTGAATGAGCTGCGGACCAAGATCCCGGTCCGGGTTGAGCGCGTACTTGAGCCGGGAGTCGACCTCCTTGCGGACCTGCGGGAAGTCGCCGGCGTCGGTCTGCTGGTCAAGGGCGAACCGCACCAGTTCGATGAGCAGAGACTTGCCCGCACCGGTTCCGCCAAGCAGGCAGTTAAGGTCGCGGGAGAACTGGAGTAGTCGTAGCCGGTGCTGCGGCTGATCGCGTTGTCCTGAATCAGCTGAGCCGTCCGGACGCCGTCGAGCAGCCACCGACCAGGAAGGCCGCAGCGTTGAAGAGGATGCTCATCGGCCGACCCCCGCAGCGGACAGCACCGGCGCCTCACCGGTCTCGATCGACGTCCGCGATGGCGGATCCTCCCGGTACAGGCCGGGTCCGCCGACGCGCAGCCGGTCGATGAAGCACGCCGCCGCGCGTTCGGCGGAACTGATCAGTCGCCGTGACTGGCCGAAGTCCCACGGGGCGGGCCACGCCTCCACACCGGTCGGCAGGACGACGGTCGGGATGTGCCCGGAGACCTCCTGCAGGTCGCGCTCGATCTGGTGGCGCAGGGACAGCAGTGCGGCCCGGATCGCGATCGATCCGGCCCGTCGGCGCGGTGCGGCCGGCCGCACCGGCTGGGTCTCCGCCCCGGTCGCCAGGACCACCACGCTGGCCGCCCCGGCCTGCCAGGCCGCCCGCACCGGGACGTAGGCCACGACCCCGCCGTCGACGAGCGTGCGGCCCTGCCGCGTCACCGGTGGCAGGAAGCCGGGAATGGCCGCGCTGGCCAGCAACGCGGACGGGAGGTCACCCCCGTCGAGCAGCGCCTGGGCGCCGGTGTCGAGGTCGGTGGCGACCGCGGTGAACGGCACCACCAGGTCGTCGATCCGGGTCGGCAGCCCGGCACGCGCGATCAGCCGGCGCAGTCCTCGATCGGCGAAGACGCTGGCCCGCGCCGGAAGGTAACCGACCGGGAAGACGTCGCGGCGACGCAGCGACGTCCACACCTCGGTCAGCCAGGGCGCCACCCGGTCGGGGTGGGCGGCCACGATCGCTCCGGTGAGGGCGCCCACCGACGTACCGATGATCAGATCTGGGCGGAATCCGCGGCGTTCCAGCGCGTGTCCGGCGCCCACGTGCGCCGCGCCGAGCACGCCACCGCCGCTCACCACCATGGCCACCGGGCGAGGCAGTGCGTCCAGGCCCGGAGGGTCCGCCGTCGCGGGCAGCCGGCTGGCGTATGCCGGTGAAACCCGTCCTCGGCGCTCGTCAACCGTCATGATCCACCTCTCACGATGATTGGAATGGTCCTGTCGTCCGGGGACCGGGAGGGCACCTCGGTCCCCGGACGACAGGTCAGGCCGTGGTGCCGAGCGCCTGCCGAAGGACGGCGATCGCCTGCGCCGTCGCGCCCCTCGCCGCGTGGGTGTCCTTCAGCGGGTTGAGCATCATGAAGTCGTGGCAGATGCCGTCATACCGGACGGTCGTGATCGGCACGCCTGCGGCGCGCAGCTTGGCCGCGTACGCCTCGCCCTCGTCACGCAGCACGTCGGCCTCGTCCACGCAGAGGTAGGCCGGGGGCAGTCCCCGCAGATCCTGCGGGGACGCGAGGTTCGGCGAGGCGGTGATCTCCGAGCGCACCGACGTGTCCGGAGCGTAGTTGTCCCAAAACCAGGCCATGCCCTTCGCCGTCAGGAACGGGCCGTCCTGAAACAGCTGGTACGACTCGGTGTCCTGCCGTGCGTCGGTCACCGGGTAGTACATCGACTGGTGCACGAAGCTCACGTCGCCGCGCCGCTTGGCCAGGATGGTGACCGCCGCGGTCATGTTGCCGCCGACCGAGTCACCGGCGATCGCCATCCGGGCGGCGTCAAGCCCCTCATCGGCGCCCTTCTCCGTCACCCACCGCGCCGCGGCGTAGACCTGCTCGATCGCCACCGGATAGTGCGCGTCGGGCGACGGGGTGTACTCGACGAACACCACCGCCGCGCCGACACCGGCGGAGATCTCCCGTACCAGGCGGTCGTGCGTACCGGCGTTGCCGAGCACCCAGCCGCCGCCGTGCACATACACCACCACGGGCAGGGTGCCGGTGCTGCCCCGCGGCCGGACGATCCGCACCCGGACGTCGCCCACGGCGGCGGGCACCGTCACCCACCTCTCATCCACCGCGGGCGCGTCGACCGGGCCCGCCTGAACGTCGTCGAGCACCTTGCGCGCCTCGACCGGGGTCAACTCGTACAGCAGCGGGGGCTTCGCCGTCTCCGCCGCGAATTCCTGAGCCGCGGGCTCCAGCACGATCTCCGCCATCACACATCCTCCAGGTTCGTCGTGGGCTGTGGTCGGCCACGCTAGGCACGAGCAGTGCCGACCCAGTGCGGTTCAAGTGCGTGAACACTTCCGCGGTCGTCGGCGCCGACGACCCGCTCGGCGTGGCCGAGGCCGAACGGCACTCGTGCGGCACTGGTCCGGCATCGCGTGAGCGCAGGGTGATCGTGCCGGTCCCGACTGCGCCGGGACCCACACCGACCAGACAGGAGACAGCCATGCGCATCACCACGCCGCCGATGGCCGGCGACGAGGCGACCGTCGTCCGCTGCGGAAGGGAGAGGTCCCGTGCTTGAGCTACGACCGGAGGTCGGTTGGATCGGCCTCGGTGACCAGGGCGCGCCGATGGCCCGCGCGGTCGCCGAAGCCGGCTATCCCCTGCACCTCTGGGCCCGCCGGGAAGCGTCGCTGACCGCCCTTGCCGGTCTCCCCTTCACCGCCCACGACACCGTCGCCGACCTGGGCGCGGTGTGTGACATCGTCGCGGTCTGCCTCGACGACGATCCGGACGTACGCGAGGTCGCCACGACCGGGGGGTTGCTGGCGTCCCTCGAACCCGGGGCGGTGTTCGTCAATCACGGCACCGGACTGCCGGCGTTCGCGGCCGAGCTGAGTGAGATCGCCTCGGCCCACCGGGTCGAGGTGCTCGACGCGCCGGTCAGCGGCGGACACGCCGCGGCGGTCGGGAAGCGGTTGACCATCACGGTCGGCGGGGACGCCGACGTGTTCACCTACGTACGTCCGCTCCTGCGCTCCTTCGCCACGACCGTCGCCCACCTCGGCGGTCCCGGGGCCGGCCAGCTCGGAAGGCTGCTGGACCACACGCTGCTGATGGCCAACCAGCAGAACCTCGCCGAGTTGTTCGAGGTCGCCGGACGACTCGGTGTCGACCTGCCCGCCCTGGTGGACGTCGTCCGCGCGGGCAACGGGTCCAGTGTCGCCCTCCAGTCGCTGGGCCGCACGGTCACCACGGAGAACGCCGAGCACCTCAGGCGGCTCCAACTCGTCGACGTCGACCTCCACCGTAGGGCCGTCGCCGGGCTCGGCGGCGGCGACGAGCTCACCAAGCGGGCGATAGCCGGCGCGGAGGCGCTGCCGGGCCTCGTTCGTCGCCTGGCGGGGTGACGGTCGGCGGCCGGGCAGCGGGTGCTGCGCGACGATGGCGAGGCCTACGCGACCAAGCTACGCGCCGCCGGCGTACCGATCCCCGCCGTCCGCTACGACGGCACCTGTCACGACTTCATCCCGGTGGAGCTGTTCCGGTTCCAGGTCGGACGGTCGGCTCCGCGGGCCGCCCACGAGGTACCCGGCGCCTCCCATGCCATCGCCACGTCCCAGCCGCCCCCCGCGGTCACGTCGACCATCCTCGAGGCCGTCGCCTGCAGCGCCCAGCTGAGAGGCCAGCTCCAGTGTATGCCCGTCGCCGGTCTCCGGCCGCGGGCACGCACTGCTGTGGGTCGGCTGGGCCAAGCTGATTCCGGTGGCAGTCTGGTCGGCGGCACCCTCTCCGGCCCGTGGGGCGGAGCCGGCCACGTACACCAGCGCCCTGACGTCCTTGTCGCCGGCCCGCGGCGCGGAAGTGCCGCGTGTGGGCCGTGGACCGTCACCGCTCCGTCAGTGAACGCGCACTGGCGCTTCCTACCGTGATGACGGGTACAGGTTCTGCCTCTCGGGGCTTCGACAGGAATGGGATGCACATGTCACATCACCTCGACTCAATGGCAGCTCGACGGGATCCTCGGCTCAACATCACCGATCAATACGTCTTCGACGACCGGGACGCGACCGCCTTCGTGGTGAACACGCGGACGTCGCTGGCCGGGGACGCGGCGACGGGCTTTCACGACGAGGCGCGCTACGAGATCCGGATTCACCTGGACGGTTCACCGGTGGAGAATCTGGCGTTCCGCTTCGTCTTCGACACCGGCGGCGTGGACGACCAGACGTTTCGTGTGTTCCGGCTGGAGGGGGACGACGCGGCTGACGACGGCGCCGTGGGAGTGGAGATCGCCCGGTGCCGCACAGGGCAGCAGAACATGGGCGCCGGTGGTGTGCGGGTGTGGGCCGGCCGGGCCGCCGAGACCTTCTACCTGGACCTCGGTCAACTCGCGGCGGTTGATCAACTCACGATCCATGGCAAGGACGCACAGATCACCGGCTTCCTACCCGGCACGGCGACCAACACGTTTGCGGGCTCCACGGTGCAGAGCATCGTGCTGCGGGTTCCGCACCACGATTCGCACCTGTTCGACGACCGGATGATCCGGGTGTGGAGCACGACCCGACTCGCCACCGACGCGGGTGGTTGGCGGCAGACGAGCCGGGCCGGCATGCCGATGATCTGGCCCCTGTTCCGTGACGCCGACAGTGAAGCGGCCAGCGCCGCGAACGAAACCCATCCTGCGAACGACTGGGCGAACTACTCCTCATCGATACGGGGTCAGGTCGCCGCGGCCGTCCGGCGGCTTGGCACCACCGCCCGTCCGGAGGCCTATGCCCTCGACGTCGTGCGACGCATCCTGCCCGACACCCTTCCCTACCAGGTCGGCACGCCCGCGGTGTTCGGGTTCACCGACATCAACGGTCGCGGGCTCGGCGACAACGCGCCGGAGGTGATGTTCTCGCTGGTCACCAATTCGGCAGTGGGCACCGGTCTACCGGCCGGACTGACCGAGGACGTCCGCAGCGCCACGTTCCCGTACGTGGTCCCGGGGTGAGGCGCGCAGGTCGCAGGGTCATGCCTCAGTGTCGGCGACGCGGGTCAGAGCTCGGAGGGCCGCCGCGGAATCACTGCCCGGTTCGACGGCCACCAGAGCTCGCAGGCTGGCCACCACGTTCGACACCACGGTCTCGTTCAATGGGTACGCCGACGGGGCCGTCGGATCGAGGAAGATCGCCCGCAACACGTTGGACGCCGGTCGTGCTCCGGGAGGCCCACGTCCGCCGGGCCGATCAGCTCCCGTCGGGCGCGCAGATATTCGCCGAGCCGGCCGGCCTTGGTCACCCGGGTCATCGTAGACGCCACTTCTATGCCTGGTCCTCGCACTATCACGAAAAGCGGAACTCCGGCTGGCTGGCGGGCGGTCCGGCACTGTGGTGAACATCAGCAGTCAACACCTGAGGAGCGACATGACGCAGCGAATCGATACCCCGTTCGGCTTTGCCTCGACCGCCGCCGAGGTCGTCGAGGGGGTGGACCTCACCGGCCGGCGTGCGCTCGTCACCGGTGGTGCGGCGGGAATCGGCATCGAAACCGCCCGGGCCCTGGCGGGCGCCGGCGCGGAGGTCGTGCTGGCCGTACGGCGGCCCGCCGCCGGTGCGCAGGCCGCCGCCGACATCACCGGCAGCACCGGCAACGCCGGGGTGACCGTCCGTGAGCTGGACCTGGCCGACCAGGATTCTGTACGCCGGTTCGTGGCCGGATGGAACCAGCCGCTGCATGTCCTGGTCAACAACGCCGGGATCATGGCGCTGCCCGAACTGGAACGCAGCCCGCAGGGCTGGGAGATGCAGTTCGCCACGAACTTCATGGGGCATTTCGCCCTGACCGTCGGATTGCACGACGCGTTGGCCGCCGCGCGGGGCGCCCGCGTGGTGTCGGTAGCCTCCACCGGACACCTGTTCTGCCCGGTGGTCTTCGACGACCTGCACTACCTGTTCCGGCCCTACGACCCGCTGACCGCGTACGCCCAGTCGAAGACCGCGAACGTCCTGCTGGCGGTGGCCGCGACGCGCCGCTGGGCGGACGAGGGCATCTACGCCAACGCGTTGAACCCGGGCGCGATCGCCACCGGCCTGCAGAAGCATACCGGCGGGTTGCGGACACCGCCGGAGCGGCGTAAGACGCCGCAGCAGGGCGCCGCCACCTCGGTGCTGCTGGCTGCGTCACCGCTGCTCGACCGCGTCGGCGGCCGGTACTTCGACGACTGCGCCGAGGCGCCGGTGGTCACCGAGCGCCTCGCCGACCACCGGGGCGTGGCGGACTACGCGCTCGATCCGGGAAACGCCGATCGGCTGTGGGACGTGGCGCTGAGGCTGGTCGGCTGAACCGCCCCTCACGAAAGGGGGGATGACAATGACGAACGTGGGATTTATCGGGCTCGGTGACCAGGGCGCGCCGATGGCCCGGGCCGTTGCCGACGGCGGGTACGAGCTGCACGTGTGGGTCCGCCGTCCGGCGTCGCTGACCGCCCTGGAGGGCACGTCGTACACCGCGCACGACAGCGTCGCGAGTCTGGCCTCGGCAGTGGACGTCCTGCTGCTCTGCCTACGCGACGACGATGACATCGCCGACCTGCTCGACGTGGACGTCCCCGCGCTGATCCGCGCCATCTCGACCAGCAGCGGCGCGAGCTTCGTACTGGGCGCCTTGGAGTCCGAGACCACGCCCGAGGTCGCTCCGCATCTGCAGGGCCTGATGGGCAAGGACATCGAGCACTTCGCCGCAGCGGTACGGAAGCACGGAATCGACCCGGGTGAGCTGTACGCACGAGGTGGTGGGTGGTCCGCCCACCACCCGCCGTCGGAGGAGGAAACAGGATGACGGGCAAGGCGAGGCACCGGGTAGTGATCGTCGGCGCCGGGTTCGGCGGGTTGTACGCCGCTCGGGCCCTGAAGCGGGCACCGGTCGACGTGACGCTGATCAACAGCACCAACCACCACATCTTCGAGCCGCTGATCTATCAGGTGGCCGCGGGCATCCTCTCCCCCGGCGAGGTGGCGGTGTCCGTGCGGGAGGCGGTCAGGCGCCAGAAGAACCTCAGCTTCGTCCTCGGCACGGTGACGGACCTGGACCCACGTGGCCGCACGGTCACCGCACGGGCGGGTGACGACGCCTCGGCCCATGTTCTGCCCTACGACACGCTGATCGTCGCCGCGGGTACCACCCAGTCGTACTTCGGTCACGACGAGTTCGCCCCGTACGCGCCCGGCCTCAAGAGCATCGACGACGCGCTGGAAATTCGTGGGCGAGTCTTCGGCGCCTTCGAGATGGCCGAACTCGCCGCCGACGCCGCCGAGCGGGAGCACTGGCTCACCTTCGCGGTGGTGGGCGGCGGGCCCACCGGCGTGGAGATGGCAGGCCAGATCGCCGAGATCGCCCACCGCGTCCTACCGGGCCAGTACCGCCGCGTCGATCCCCGGCAGGCCCGGATCGTCCTGCTCGACGCCGTCGACCGCGTCCTGCCGGCGTTCGATCCGCGGCTGTCGGCCAAGGCCGAGCGCCGCCTGCGCGCTATCGGAGTGGATGTCCGCCTCGGCGCGCGGGTGGTCGGCCTCGACGCGCTCCACGTCGCGTACGAGACGGCGGACGGTATGCGGTCACTGGACGCCATGACCAAGATCTGGGCCGCCGGCGTGTCCGGAACCGGCCTGGCCGCGCGCCTCGCCGCGGCCACCGGCGCCCCGACCGACCGGGTCGGTCGGATCCTCGTCGAGCCGGACCTCACGGTGCCCGGGCATCCCGAGATCTTCGTGCTGGGCGAGGCCATGAGCCTGGACCACCTACCCGGCGTCGCCCAGGTCGCCATCCAGGGCGGCCGGTACGCGGGACGCCGGATCGCCCAGCGCCTGACCGGCGCCGGTGCGCGTGCCGGGAAGCCGTTCGCCTACTTCGACAAGGGCAACCTGGCCGCGGTGTCCCGCTTCTTCGCGATCGCTGACCTCGGCCGCGTCCGGCTGGCTGGCGTCACCGGGTGGCTGATCTGGCACGGCGTGCACGTCTGGTACCTGTACGGCCTGCGCAACAAGACGACCGTGCTGCTGCGTTGGGCGGTCAGTTTCCTGGGCCGATCCCGCTCGGAGGCTGTGATCACCGCGCAACAGGTTGCCGCCCGCGACGCCCTGCGGCAGCGGGCGAGAGCCCGAGAACGCGCCTGAGCCCGGCTGCGGGCGGTCGACACTCGGACGGCACTGCCAGCGCACTGCCGCTGCCTAGCGTCCGACGCACCGATCGCCCGCCATGGAAGGTGCCCCGACATGTCCACCGAAACACCGGTCCGGCCGGACGGTCTCCCCGAGTTCCTCGCCGCACGGGCTCGACTGCTGGCCATCGCACAGCACATCGCCGGAGGTCACGCCGACGCCGAGGACATCGTGCAGGACGCGTGGCTGCGGTGGCAGCGTGTCGACCGCAGCGTCGTGGACAACCCGCCGGCCTTCCTGTCCCTCACGACGTCCCGGTTGTCGCTCAGTGCGATCCGCTCCGCCCGGCGGAGGCCGTCCGTGCCAGCCGGCGACTGGCTGGAGGATCTGCCGGTACCGGACGAGGATCCCGCCCGCGTCGCCGAACGCGCCGAGGACGTGCGTACCGCCGTCGCGTTGCTCACGAGCGTGCTGACGCCGCTGGAGCAGGTCGCCTACCTCCTGCGGGAGGCGTTCGGGTGGCCGTACCGACAGATCGGCACCGCCCTCGACCGCACCGACGGGTATGCCCGGCAGCTCGCCTATCGGGCCCGGTCGCGCCTGGCGGCCGCGCGCGGCTGCGCCGTGCCGCCCAGTACGCCGGACGAGCGATCGAGGTTGCTGACCGCGTTCCTGCACGCGTCGCGGACCGGTGACATGACCGCGCTGGTCGCCCTCACCGAGAAGTAGGCGGCGTCCGGCCCCGCCACCTCGGTGCGCCACCCACCGGACAGGAGACAGCCATGCACATCACCACACCGTTCGGCGCGAGGTCGACGGCCGACGAGGTGTCTGGTGGCGACGTCCCGCCGGCATCTATCAGCCGGCCACCCGCGCCGGTTCGGCGTCGGCTGGTTCTCTGCCGCCCCCCACGTCCTCACCGCCCGGACCCCCCACGTCCTCACCGCCCGGACGACGGGACCGCTCCCGTGCAGCCGCTCGCAGACCGAGCAGTCCGAACGGCAGGACGACGAACAGGTTGATCACCATCATCGTCTCGGCCATGGCGCGGTTGCTCCACACCACGCCGGACGGGTCGGTGACCGAGCCCCCGTCAGCGACCAGGAAGAGCGCCACCGCGTTCAGAGCCAGCGCCAGGTACACGATCGGGGCCGCCGCCAGCGTCGCCTCCCGCAGCACGGGCCGGCGACGCACCTGATAGATCGCGAAGACCTGGAAGAACAGCCAGGTGACGAACCACCAGCCCAGATAGTTGGTGAACGGCACGCCGAAGACCCCGCCGCCGTTCTCCCACTCCCAGACACGGTTGACCGTCGAGGCGGCGGAGCCACTGCCCAGGTCGAACACGGTCATCAGCACCGCCGCCAGTGCGGGCACCGCGACGACGTCGCCGGCCCGGCGCCCGCGGCCGGCGAGGATCAGCCCGGCGAGGCGCCAGCACCGCCGCGAGGCCGGCCAGGGCCCAGGTGACCGCGGACCAGCGGAACCTCATGCCGACCGCCGAGCGCTCGCCGTGGCGCCGGGCCCCGTCTGCCACGCGAGATAGAGCAACGAGATCGCCAGGACGACCTCGACACCGAGTCCGGTGCCGACGCCCAGCGCTGCCTCCGGCGAGAAGTGGGCGAAGTGCGTGAGGTGGTAGAGGAAATGCGCGCCCGCGTAGACCAGGTAGCCGGTGAGCGCCGCCGTGACGACCGTGTGCTGGAGGGCCCGGGCGGCGAGGAAGAGCACGGCGGCCAGTGCCAAACCCAGGCCGCCGACGTCGGACACCAGGTGCTCGTTGTACGGCGGATCGAGCTCCACCGTGGGGAAGTCGTCGTAGAAGGAGCGTGGGAACGCGTACTGCCAGACGGAGACGAGGGTCTGCAGGCCGGCCAACGTGAACAGCCCGCCGCGCAGCCATTTCCGCTTGGCGAGGACGGAAGCACCGGAAGATGGAGTGGTCATGCCGTCAAGACGCCAGGGTCCGCGCATCTGTTACTCCGCGCCGGCCGCGGCACCCGCGGTCGGCGGGCGACCTCCGGGGCTGACGCCGTGGCGCGCTGGCCTACCGGCTGAACTCGGCGACCGTCGCGCCGAGCACCTGCGCCAACTCGGTACGTGAGGTGATACCCAGCTTGGGAAAGACTCGGTAGAGGTGTGAACCGATCGTTCGAGGCGACAGGTACAACCGCCGCCCGATGTCGCGGTTGGTGAAGCCTTGGGCGGCGAGTGCGGCGATCTGCATCTCCTGGGGGGTGAGCCGGTCGACCCCGCCGGCCCGGGGAGCGGCGACACGTTCACCGGAGGCCCGCAACTGCGCGCGGGCGAGCTCGCTCCACGGCCCTAGACCGAGTGCGTCATAGGTCCGCATCGCGGCCCGCAGCTGCTGCCGGCTCTCCGGCAGCCGGCGCCGCTGGCGTAGCGACCGTCCGTACGCCAACTGCAGGTGCGCCCGACCGGCCGCACCGACTTCATCCGCGCTGAGGGCTTGGTGGAACGCCTCGTCGGCCCGTTCGTCGTCGGCGCGGACGGCGGCGGCGTAGCGCAGGCCGGCCACCAGCGCGGGAAATCCTGACTGCTCGGCCACCGGGGCCAACTCCCGGACCAGGGCGTCGAGTTCCTCGTGCCGGCCCGCCCGGACAGCGGCCTCGGCCAGATACTCGACGAGAAAGAGCCGGAAGTGGACGTGGAAGCCGGGCGCGCCGGCCGTGCAGATCGCCCGTAGCTGCTCGTATGCCTCCTCGGGGCGGTTGCCACCGAGCGCCGTGATCCCGCGCGCGAGCCGCACGAGGATCAGCACCTCGACGGCGCCCAGCGGCACCAGGACCTGTTCCGCCTCGGCGGCCAGGGCCTCGGCGGCGGCGACGTCGCCGCGCAGCCCCGCCGCCGCAGCGCCCAGTACCTGCCCCACCGCCACGGACAACGGCTGGCCGGTGTCCGGTGCCAGCCGGGTTGCTTCATCGGCGCAGGCCGCGGCCAGGCGTGCGTCGCCGAGCAGCAGCGCCGCGAGGCTCTGCGAGGTGAGCAGGTGCACCAGCAGGGTCAACTGCCCGGAGTCACGCAGGGCGGCGATCGCGCTGGCCTGTAGGCGAAGCGACCGGCTCAGGTCGCCGGCGACCTGAGCCGCGAGGCCGACCTGATAGAGGCCGACGGGACCGAGCGCCGACGTGTCGACGCCGCGCAGCCGCCGTAACACCGATGCCCCGCGCTCGACCGGCTTCAACATCGCCTCGGCATGCAGTCGTCGCGGATCGTCCGCCGGCATCGGCAGCCGGTCGACGATGTCCGCCAGCGCCGCGCGCAGCGGGTCGCTGAGGTCACCCGACCAGTAGAAGCGCGTCGCGACCTCACCGATGCTGACCAGGGCCTGCTCGTAGTCGGCAGCCGGTTCGGTGGCGACGGCCGCAGCCGTCTCGGCCATGATCGACACCTCCCCTTCGGTGCCCCAGCCGCCCTCGAGGAAACTCCTCCGCAACAGCGTGAGGAGCAGCCGGGACGGGGCATCCAGCCGACTCGGTTCGATGAGCCGGAAGAGCCGTCCCACCTCCTGCGCGTCGCCCAGGTCGGCGGCGGCGACGAGCGCGGCCATCAGTCGCCGCTGCCGCCGGTACGGCGCCACGGTGAGCTCGGCGGCGCGCAGGAACATCCGGTGCGCGACGGCGCCGCTGCCCCGGTCGCGCATCGGGTGGGCCGCGTTCTCCAGGTCCGTGGCGATTCGTTCGTCAGGCTCATCGGCTGCGGCCGCCCGGTGCCAGGCGCGCCGTTCCGGGCGGTCGGCGGTCAGCGTGGCCAGCGCACGGTGACATGACCGGCGCACCTGAGCGTCAGCTGTCTGGCTGATCGCGGACCGGATCAGGGGGTGCCGGAACCGCACCGGCTGTCTGGCATCGAGAGGTTCGATGATCCTGGCCGCCGCGGCGGCTTCCAGGTCCGACTGGTCCACTGGGTGGCCCGCCACCGCGCTGGCGGCGGTCAGCACCTCGTCCAGGCCGCCGTCCCCCAGGGCCGCCACGACGAGGGCCAGCCGGGTGGGTGTGGGCAGCGCCGCGGCCCGCGCGGTGAAGGCCTGCGTCAACCGCTCGGTGAGCGGCACCTCGTCGGGGGCCGTCGACGAGGGCGAACGGTCGGGGGTCCGGGCCAGTTCGGCCAGCGCGAGCGGGTTTCCGCCGGACTCCCGCAGGATGCGCTGCCGTCCCGCGGCTTTGAGGTGCGGCGCGTGCGCCCGCAGGACCCGGTCCGCCGCCGAAGGATCCAGCGGCGGCAGCGCGATCGTGGGTATGTCGGCGGCAAACGCCGGTTGGCCTTCTGAATCGTCCCGGTACGCACCGATGAGGACGACGGGATCCGAGGCGATCCGCCGGCCGACGAAGGACAGCACGACCGCGGAGGTCGGGTCCGCATGATGTAGGTCGTCGACCACCAGCACCACCGGCGCCTGCTCGGCAAGGGTGGTGGTGAGCTCCAGCGTGGCCCGCGCGACCGCGTACGGTGCCGCCGCGCTGCCGACGTCCCGCAGCAGGTCTTCGAGGATGGCGAACCGGGCGGCCTCGGCTGCCACGGGTCCGAGCAACTGACCGAGCATCGAATGACCGAGCGCGTACTCGGCTTGCGCGCCCGACCCGGTCAGCACGCGGGCACCGGCGGCCAGCGCCGCCTTGACGGCGCGACCCAACAGCGCCGTCTTTCCGATGCCGGCCGGCCCCCGCAGTAGCAACGCGCCGCCACGGCCCGCCACACCGTTGCGGATCAGCGCGTGCAGCCTCGCGAGCTCCTCGTCGCGGCCCGGCAGGAGGTCGGTCACGTGCCGACCTTACAAGCACCGGCACCCGCGAACGGACCGGCGGTGATCTCGCCATTTGAGTCACGCTCGCGGCCGACGCAGTCGCGCGACTGATGACCTAGGTGCCGGCGACGGCCAGTCTCGTAGTGGGGCGCGGACAGCGTCCATCGCCTCAACGAAGGTCGGCCGATTGACCCCCTTCGCGGGATGAAAGGAGTGTGACAGTTATGCGTTTCACTATCCTCGGCCCGGTCGGTGCCCGGCGCGGTGACGTCGAAGTCGATCTTGGCGGTCGTCAGCAGCGACTCGTGCTCGCCTTGCTGCTGGCCCGCCACGGATCGGTGGTCAGTCTCGCCGAGCTGGTCGACGCGCTCTGGGGCCAGGATCCGCCCACCAGCGCCGCCAATGTCATCCATCGGCACATCGGCCTGCTGCGGCGGATCATCGAACCGGATCTGCCGGTGCGGGCCGTCGGTGCGTACCTCGTCAGGCAGGCGGCTGGTTACCAACTGCGGGTCGACGAGGACGGTGTCGACCTGCTCCGCTTCCGTCGTCTCGCGGCCGAAGCCAGGCGCGCGGGCGAGCCCGGCCACGCGGTCGCGCGCTACGCCGAGGCGCTGGCCCTGTGGCGCGGTTCCTGCGCGGCGGGCCTGGCACCGGACCTGCGCAGCCAGCCCACCTTCGCCGCGATCGACGCCGAGCGGGCCCAGGTGGTCCGGGACGCCGCCGATGTCGCCCTGCTCACCGACGACGTGCGGCGGGTGATCCCGGCGCTGCGCCAGGCAATCGACCGGGATCCGCTCGACGAGGCACTACGGGCCCGCCTGGTGCTGGCGCTGGCGGCGGACGGCCGGCAGGCCGAGGCGCTGGCAAGCTTCCAGGAGATCCGCCAACGGCTCAGCGTCGAGCTCGGGATGGACCCGAGTCACGAGTTGAGCGAGGCCTACCAGCGCGTGCTGCACCAGCGGTTCAGGGCGGCCACCATCCACCCTGGCGGGCACCCGTCGGCGGGCGGAGTGGAAGAGATCCGATCGTTGGAGCCACCCCAGATACCGGCTCAGCTGCCACCGGACCACCCCTTCTTCAGCGGCCGCACGGACGTCCTGGCGCACGCCGAGCTGCTACTCGACGAGGACCGGCGGCAGGGGCGGGCCACCGTGGCCCTGGCGATCGACGGCACGGCGGGCATCGGCAAGACCACGCTCGCGATCCAGCTGGGGCACCGTCTCGCCTCCCGGTACCCGGACGGGCAGCTCTACGCCGACCTGCGCGGTTGCACCGCCGGGGGCGCCCCGATGAGCCCCGGCGAGGCGCTTCGTGGGTTTCTCTGCTCCCTCGGCGTTCCGGAGGGGGCGATGCCGACCGATCTGCACGCGCTGGCCGGCCGCTATCGCAGCATCCTCGCCGGCCGCCGGGTCCTGATCGTGCTGGACAACTGCCGGGACTTCGAGCAGGTGCGGCATCTGCTTCCCGGTGCTCCGGGCTGCCTGGCCATCGTGACCAGCCGTCAGCGCAGCATCGGCCTGATCACCACCGCAGGCGCCCATCCCCTGCCACTGACCCTACCCTCGGCCGACGAGGCGCGGGAACACCTGGTGCGGCGCCTGGGCACCGCACGGGTCGCTGCGGATCCGACAGCGGTCGAGGAGATCATCA
This sequence comes from Micromonospora sp. PRAS1, assembly GCF_059553435.1. Lineage (NCBI taxonomy): Bacteria > Bacillati > Actinomycetota > Actinomycetes > Micromonosporales > Micromonosporaceae > Micromonospora > Micromonospora sp. PRAS1. Next base: position 59,812 of record NZ_JCANNB010000012.1, on the reverse strand, counting down.
TCCGGTGCGGCCGGCTGCCGCTGGCCATCGCGAAGGTGGCCGCCCAGGCCGCCGCGCGCCCCGACCTGCCGCTCACGGTGATCGCCGCCGAACTGACCCGGGGCCACGACCGTTGCTTCGCTGAGCCGGCCGAGGCCGAGCCGGCGGTGGCGGTCGGTTCCCATCGTGGACCCGATTCACCGGCGACCCACCTGTTCCGGCTACTGGCCCCGCACGCCGGCCCCGGTCCGACCACCGCCTCGATGGCAGCCCTCGCCGCCGTGGACCACAGTCGGCTCGGGGCGGTCGTGGCCGAACTGGCCGGGCGTCACCGTACCCAGCGCCGGTCCGACGAGACCGAGCTGCACGGTCTGCTGCGGGAGTACGCCGCCGGCCGCGGGGACGAGGCGGACCTACACGAGGCTGCCCCGAGGCCCACCCGGCTCCGGTTAACCGGGAGGGACACGGTCGGCATCCGAGGCCACCGGCCGACGGATCGCGGGGCCACCCCACGTCCGCCGCAGGACCGACGGTGACGACAGCGGCGGTCGACGACCGCGGCTCGCTGTCCTATCGGCGTCGGTTCGCCCGTGAGCAGCGGATCAGCCATGCGTTGCAACACGCCATCCAGCCCGCCAGAAGCGCATTCGCCGGCGTCGACGGCCTCCGGGTGGCCGTACGGTACCGCGGTGCCGACCCCACGTTGCGCCTAGGCGGTGACTGGTACCTGATCCAGCGCTTGACCGATGGTGACCTGTTGATGGCCGTCGGCGATGTCATCGGCCACGGCCTCGGCGCCGTCGAGGTCATGATCGGGTTGCGGTACGCGATGGCGGCGTACGCCGCCGAGGGGCACCCGCCCGCGGCGATCCTGTCCCGGCTCAACGATCTGCTGTACGGATCCGGGGACGAGGCGACGGCGACCGCTGTCGTCGTGGCGTACCGGCCGAGCACCGGCCGCATCGAGTGGGCCGGCGCCGGACACCCACCCCTGTTGCTCGCCGACGGCCGGCGTGCCGTGGCCCTTCCCGCGCCGCAGGGCCCGCTGCTGGGGGTGTTCCGCGCGCCGCTGTTCGGGCAGGAATCCCGCCAGCTGCTACCCGGGCAGTCGGTACTTCTCTACACCGACGGCATGATCAAGCGGGGCACCTTCGACGTCGGCATCGACCTGCTGGCCGACCAGATCGCGGGCCTGGATCAGGACCACCCGGCCGACATTCTCGACCAACTGGACTTCGGCGTCGCCCGCGACGACGCCTGCGCCCTGCTCGCCCGACGCACGGCTGAACCGGCCCGATGACCGGATCAGAACCGACCGGTGGCCGGTCGCGCGGTGCACTGCCCGGTTGTTGGACGCCCGGGCCGGCTCAGGAGACAATTGCCGGACAGTGCTGACGCTGGGGAGAGGGGTCGCAGTCCGTGCCAGTCGTCTTCGACACCGAGTCCATCGCGGCCGCCGAGCGGGTCGACGCCTTTCGATCCGCGATCATCGACGCCACCGTGCCGTCCAGCGTCGCCCTCGATCCAGTGCCGCCGGGCGTGCCGCTGTCGGCCCGGCTCGTCACCTGGCGGCTGGGACGCGTCCAGGCGCTGCGCACCCGGATCAATCACCGCATGCAACTGGTGCGCAGCCCCCGGCAGACCAGGGTGGGATGCACGCCGATGATCTCGCTCGCCGTCCAGACCCGCAACGCCGGGTACCACGAGCAGTTCGGCCGCCTCCGGCAGGCACCCGTAGGCGCGCTCAGCTGCATCGATCTCACGTCGCCCTACCGGTTCACCCAGCTTCATCGGAGCGCCGGCTGCGCGCTGCAGATCCCCATCGACGAGCTGGACCTGCCGATGGACGTCGTCAGGCGGGCCGCTGCGGCGCTGCCCAGCAGCCCGCTCTACACGCTGATGACCGCCCACGTCACGGCGCTGGCCTGCGGCCCGGATCGGCTGGACCCGCAGGTGGCGGCGGGAATGGGACGGTCCGCGGTCGAGCTGGCACGCTCGTTGCTGCTGTCCGCGGCCGACCGCCCCTACCCGCCGGCCGACGGCGCCGCGTTGCTCACCCAGATCCGGGCATACATCGCCCAACACCTGACCGACGAGGATCTCGGCCCGGATTCGATAGCCGCCGCCCTGCACGTCTCGGTGCGGCACCTCTACTCCGTGTGCGCCCGCGACGGCTTCAGCATCGAACAGTGGATCATCGGGCAGCGGCTGGAGAACACCAAGACCGACCTGGCAAGCCCGGCGTACGCGAACCGCACCGTGGCCGCGATCGCCTATCGCTGGGGGTTCCGCGATCCCGCCCATTTCAGCCGCCGATTCCGGCTGGCCTACGGCATCACCCCGACCGGCTGGCGGGCGGCGGCAGGCGGCGGCAACCCACGTCACAGCTGATACTGCACAATGTTGTCCGTGACTGCACGATGATGCCGGCTGGGACGCCCACCGGGCCACCATCGCGACATTTGACCCGATCCGGATTGGCAAAGTTGCGGGCATGACAACCGTCGTGCGGGATTCTGACCATGGCGTACCCGTGATCATCGGCCGCGACGCCGAGTTGCAGCTGATGCGCCGCCTGGTCGGCGAGACCGCGGCGGGAGAAGGCACCGCACTGCTCGTGCGCGGCGGCGCCGGGGTCGGCAAGTCCGTCCTCCTACGGGCCCTGCGCACCGAGGCCACCGGCGTCGGCCTGACGGTTCTGTCAGCGGCCGGGGTGGAAACCGAACAATGGTTCCCGTACGCCGCACTGCACCTGCTGCTGCGACCGTTGGACCGGGCCGTCGAGCAGCTGCCACCCGGGCACCGGCAGGCGATCCGCGCGGCATTCGGTGCCGAGCAGACCCAACCCGAGGTGCACCAGGTCGCCCTGGCGGTCCTTGAGCTGCTCGCCGACGCCGCCGCTCGGCGGCCCGCCCTACTGGTGGTCGACGACCTTCAATGGGTTGACACACCGAGCCGGGACGTGCTCACCTTCGTCGCGCGACGCACCCAAGGTCATGCCATTCTGCTCGTCGGTGCGGCGCGGGCCGAGCGCGCAGAGCCGTACCGCTGGGGCGACCGGCCCGACCTGAACGTCGAACCGCTTGACCCGGCGGCCGCCGCCGTACTGCTCGACGCCGGCGCGCCGGACCTGCCGCCCCCGGCCCGGGCGCTCATCCTGGCCCGGGCGGCGGGCAATCCCTTGGCCCTGGTCGAGCTGCCGAAGGCGGTGCACGGCACGCCCGAGGAGAGCGACCACCTGCCGTTGACCCGCCGGCTGGAGGTCGCGTTCGCCTCACGTACCGACCCGACCAGCCCGGCCTGCCGGATGTTCCTGCTGGTCCTGGCAGCCGAGCCGACGGCGCCGCTGGACCGGCTGTTGACGGCGTCCAGCCAGCTTGCCGGCTCCGTGGTGACCCTGGACGCGCTCCAGGAGGCCACCGAGGCGGGCCTGCTGGCCATGGTCGACGGGCACCCCGAGTTTCGGCATCCACTGATGCGCTCCGCCATCTACGGCCGGGCCACGCTCACCGACCGGTTGGCCGCCCACCGTTGCCTGGCTACCGTGCTGGCGGACGACCCGGAGCGCCAGCTCGCCCACCGGGCCGAAGCCGCCATCGGTCCGGACGAGGACCTGGCCGACCGCCTCGAGCGCTTCGCCGACGCGGCGCAGGCGCGGGGCAAGATCGCTATGAGCGTCCCGGCCCTGCGCCGCGCAGCCCGGCTGGTACGCGACCCGCACCGACAGACCGGCATCCTGATCCGGGCGGCGGAACTGTCCAGCCAACTCAGCGACCGCGCCCATACCAGGGCGCTGCTGGCGCAGGCCGACCTGCACGGGCTCGGCCCGGTGGAACGCGGTCGACTCATGCTCGTGTCCGACAACGCCGCGTTCGAACCGGACGAGCCGCACCGGCGCATCCACGGCATGGTCGCCACGGCGGCTGCGGCGATGGACGCCGGGGACCGGCACGTCGCTGAGAACCTGCTGTGGCGGGCGGCGGCTCGGTGCTTCTTCCAGGACGGAGACGCGGCGACGCGCGCCGAGACCGCGGCTGAGCTAGACCGATGGAATCCTGACCCGGACGCTCCACACACGCTGACCGTGCGCTTGTACACCGAGCCGTACCGGCACGGACGCGATGTGCTCCGGCGGCTCGACGGGGTCGGCCCGGCCTCCCAGGACGGCTACCGGCTGCATTTCCTGGGCAGCGGAGCGATGGTCGTCGGCGACTTCACGCACGCCTCGCGGTACCTGGCGCATACGGCCGCGATCTGGCGGGCACAGGGGCGGCTCGGTCTGCTCGCCCGGGCGCTGGCCGGCAGTTGGCCGCGGTTCTATCTGGGCCGGCTCGAACAGGCTCGCGCCGAGTCCGAGGAGGGGCGGCTCCTCGCCCGGGAGACCGACGAGTCGATCGCCTGGCTTGGCCTCACGGCCACGGCCGCGCTGGTGGCGGTAACGCGCGGGGAAGGCGAGACGGCGGGCCGAATGCTCCAGGAGCTGCGCGCCAGCAGCCTGTTCCTCGGGATGCCGTTCGCCGCTGCGATCGCGCAGCAGGTCACCGGACTGCTCGCGCTCTTCGACGGGCACGCCGGCGAGGCTTACGACATCTTCGCGCGGGTGTTCGACCCGCACGACCCGCACCATCACTCGGTGAGCCGCTGGCTGGTGGCCCCCGACCTGGCCGACGCCGCTGTGGCCGCCGGCACCGTCGACCGGGCGCGGGAGCTGCTGGCCGAGCTGCCGGAGCTGGCCAGCCGGCTGCCATCGGAGATGATGCGGATGGCGGAAGCGTACTGCGACGCCGTGCTCGCCCCGGAGGACGAGGCGGAGCGGCGGTACCGCCGGGCACTGACCGCGCTTCCTGACGGGTGCCTGCTGATCCGCGCCCGGCTGCATCTGCAGTACGGCCGATGGCTACGCCGGCAACGGCGGTACCTCGAGGCCCGCGACCCGCTGCGGACCGCCCGCGACGAGTTCGACCGGCTGGGCGCGCGCCCGTGGGCCGAGGCGGCCCGCAGTCAGCTGCGGGCCGCCGGCGAGTCCACCGGACGGCGGTACGCGAACCTCGGCGAGCAGCTGTCCAGTCAGGAGATGCAGATCGCGCTGCTGGCCGCACAGGGGCTGAGCAACCGGGAGATCGGGGAGCGACTGTTCATCTCGCACCGGACGGTCGGCTCACACCTGTACCGGATCTACCCGCGCCTGGGTGTGACCAGTCGGGGGCAGTTGGCCGCCGTCCTGGCCGGCGGCCCCGGTTTGGTCGACTGACCGTCGAGGCGACCGCCGCCACCCGTGGACCCGAGTCTCATGGCCGAGTTGGTGACTCGTCGCCTCATCCAGGGCCGCTCCTACCGGCACGAGATGCTCGACCATGTCGGCGTCGATCAGCGCTGGTAGGCACAATGCCGCAGGATGGCCACCGGAGTGTGCGCGTAGTGCAGCACCGTGTGACTGACCGAACCGAGCAGCAAGCCACCCAGAGGGCCACGCCCACGAGCGCCGACGACCACCAACTGCGCCGCTCGAGACTCCTTCAACAGCACGGCTGCCGGTGCGCTGCGGTCAGCTTCGGGCTGTCGGCGAATCCACCGGCCGACGGTACGCGAAACGTCGGCGAGCGGCTGTCCAACCAGGAGGTCTAGATCACGCCGCTCGCCGTCCTTACCGGCACGTAGCAGGCGGGTGGCTGAGCATCGAGCGACTACCGGGACGCGAGGGCCTGCTCGGCGTACGCCCAGAGCCGGTCGGCGGCCGTTGGGTCGACGGCGTGCTCGGCCACCCCGGAGGTGGCGTCCGGACCACCCGGGACGACCTCCGCCTCCTGGTTGTCCTCGAAATAGCGACCGGTGACGCCGGCCACCAGCGGCGAGCCGGCCAGCAGCACGGAGGTCGCCGCGCCCTGTGCCGGAGTCTTGTAGTAGTCCGGCACCGTCTGGTTGCCCGCCTCGTCGACCGTCACCCCGAACGCGCGCAACGTGTCGTCGTCGAGATGCCGCTGCAGGCTGGTCATGACGTAGCCGGGGTTGGCGGCGTTGGCGGTGATCCCGTCGGCGGCCCAGTGCCGGGCGATACCGACCACGAGCAGGACGTCCGCGGTCTTCGACTGGAAGTACGCCGTCCAGGGGTCGTACGGCTGCCGCTCGAACTGCGGGTCGTCGAAGTCGACGGCCCGGCGCAGTTGCGCCCCGGAACTGACCACCACCACCCGTCCGGAACCGGCTCGGAGGCTGTCGCGTAGTCCTCGGGCGAGAGCGAAGTGGCCAAGATAGTTCGTGGCCAGGTGAAATTCCCAGCCCAGCGAGGTGACCCGGCGGTCCGGGACCGCCATGATGCCGGCGTTGGCGACCAAGGCGTGCAGCGGCCCGTCCCAGGCCGCGACGAGGGCGTCGACCGAGGACAGATCGGCCAGGTCGAGGGCGACCATCCGAACGCTACCGGGGCCGGATCCGGGAAACTCCTCAGCCAGCGTCACGGCGCGGCCGGGATCGCGGGTGGCGACTGTCACCTCGGCACCCGCGCCGGCCAGGGCCCGCACGGTCTCCACACCGATGCCCGAGGCGCCGCCGGTGACTATCATTCGGCGTCCGGTGAGATCCACGCCGTCGAGGATCTCGGCGGCCGTCGTCCGGGCGGTGAAAGGCGTGGTCAGGCGTGGAACTGCTGTCATGATGACAACCCTACGGTCGGGCCGGACGGGCCACCCATGGTTCAGCGTCCGCCGCTGTTTCGCAGGCGTCCGAAGGAGATCGCGGGTGGACCCGCTGGAAGACGTACTGGCGCTGCTCCGGGCGACGAGCCGGGTGTCGGCGGGGTTGGCCGCCGGCGGTCGCTGGGCGGTCCGGTTCCCGCCGCCGACCGGAGCCAAGTTCAACGCGGTTCGACGCGGCAACTGCTGGCTGCGCGTCGACGGACTGCCGAACCCTGTCCACCTCGACGAGGGCGACTGTTTCCTGCTGACCCGACCGGTGGCGTTCACGCTGGCCAGCGACCCCGATCTGCCGGCCGAACCGGCGTACCCGATCTTCGCGGCGGCCGGCGACGGTGTGGCCCGCGTGGGCGACGGCGACGGCGCCTTCCTCGTCGGCGCCGCGTTCGCCTTCACCGACCGCGCCCGCGACCTGCTGCTGGACGGCCTGCCACCGCTCATCCACGCGCCGGCTGCCGCGCCGGAGGCCACAACTGTGCGGTGGGCGCTCGACGAGCTCGACGCCGAGCAGCGGGGACGGCAACTGGGGGCCACTCTCGTCGCCGAGCACCTCGCCATCGTCATGTTGGTCCGGCTGCTGCGTCTGCATCTGGCCAGTGACCCGGATCGCACGGCCGGCTGGCTGGCCGGGCTGGCCGACCCGACGGTCGCCGCCGCGCTGCGGGCGATGCACGCCCGGCCGGCCCACGCCTGGACGGTGGCGGAACTCGCCGCGGTGGTGGCCGTCTCCCGGTCGACCCTCGCGTCCCGGTTCAAGCAGATGATCGGCAAGGGCCCGCTGGAGTACCTCACTCAGTGGCGGATCGAGCTGGCCGCGGACCGGCTCCGCCGCGGCGACGACACCATCGCCGCCATCGCCCGCACCGTCGGCTACGGCTCGGAGAGCGCGTTGAGCGTCGCGTTCAAGCGGGCCACGGGCCAATCGCCGGGCGCGTACCGCAGTCGGCCGACCGGCGCCCGGCGACCTTGATCGGCCCCGGGAGAACGGTCGTCGACCTCCATCGTGGGCTCCGTCGCCGGGCTCGGCGGGGCCGTCGACGCACCCACCGAATGGGCGATCGCCGGCGCGGAGGCGCTGCCGCACCTCGCTCGTCGCCCAGCAGGGTGATGGCCGCTGCGCCGGGTCGTCGGGGTTGAAGCCGTCGGACGGGCGGCCGGGCGGCTGCTGCTGCCCGGCCGTCGACGTGCAGCCTTCGACCGGTGGGGAGGCCCATCCGCCTGACACCCTCACGGGTCAGGGGAACTGTCATCCGAGGGCCTCCAGTGCCGTTTCCACGGCACGGTGGAACGTCGGATAGGTGTGGATCATGTGGCGCAGGCGGTCAACCGGCACCTCGGCCTGGACGGCAACGTGCAGGCCGTACAGCACCCCACCGCCCGCCGGGCCGGCCGAGGTCGCCCCGACCAGGACGGCCCGGTCGGCATCCTCGACCAGTTTGACGAATCCGTCATTGCCCGGTCCGTGGATCCAGCCGCGGGTCGACGTGGCGATCGGCACCAGGCTGGTACGGACCTGGCGGCCCTGGGCACGCGCCTGCCGCTCGGTGAGACCCACCGCCGCGATCTCGGGGTCGGTGAAGCTGGTGCTCGGTCGCCAGGTGGGCGAGGGATCTCGCGGCGCGACGCACGTGCCGGCTCTGGATCGCCGCGTCCGGTTTCTCACCGTGTTCCAGCAGGGCGTTGCCGCCGAGGGCGATGACGATCCGCACGGCTCACTCCGCCAGTGCCCGCACGAGCAGGGCCTTGATGACGTGCAGCCGATTCTCCGCCTGGTCGAACACGATCGACCGTTTGGACTCGAACACCTCTTCGGTGACCTCCGCGCCCTCGAGGCCGAACTGCCGGTGCAGGCGGGCGCCGATGGCCGTCCCGCGATTGTGGATGGCCGGCAGGCAGTGCATGAACCGCACGCCCGCCCGGTTCGTGGCGTCCAGCACCTCGTCGGTGACGCGGTACGGCAGCAGCGACGGCACCCGCTCCTGCCACACCTCGTCGGGCTCGCCCATGCTGACCCACACGTCCGTGTAGACGAAGTCGGCACCACGTACCGCGGTGTCCAGGTCTTCGGTGACCAGGATGCGCGCGCCGCTCGACCGGGCCGCGGCCTCGGCGGCCGCCACCACGCCGGGCGGTGGCTGCCGGCCGGCGGGTGCCGCGAGGCGGACGTCCATGCCGAGCAGGGCGCCGGTCACGAGCAATGAGCGGGCGATGTTGCCGCGGCCGTCACCGGTGAAGCAGAATGCGATGTCCTGGAGGTCGCCGCCGTGGTGCTCGGTCATGGTGAGCACGTCGGCAAGGCTCTGGGTCGGATGCCAGGCATCGGTGAGTGCGTTCCAGACCGGTACGCCGGAGTGCTCGGCAAACACTTCCACTGTGTCCTGGGCGTAGCCGCGGAACGCGATGCCGTCGTACATCCGGCCGAGTACCCGGGCGGTGTCGGCGGCGGACTCCTCCCGACCGAGGTGGGTGCCGTCGGGCCCGAGGTAGGTGACGTGGGCACCCTGGTCATGGGCAGCTACCTCGAACGCGCAACGGGTACGGGTGGAGTTCTTCTCGAACACCAGCACGATGGACCGTCCGCGCAGCCGCGGGATCTCGTCGCCGTGCTGGCGATCACGTTTCAACTCGGCGGCCAGGGCCAGCAGGTCGAGACGTCGGGGTTTGTCCAGGTCCAGGTCCTGCAGGAAGGAGCCCGGGCGAAGTTGCGAGGTCATGAGGGTTCTCCCCTGCTCAGCGCGGTTGACGGCGTACCGGGCAGCTCATGCAGCGGGCGCCACCGCGACCGCGGCCGAGTTCGCTGCCGGCGAGGGTGATGACGTCGATGCCGTTGCGACGCAGCATCGTGTTGGTGACGACGTTGCGGTCGTAGCCCACGACCACACCCGGCGCGACGGCCAGGAAGTTGTTCGCGTCGTCCCACTGCTCCCGCTGGGCGGTCAAGCGGTCCGCCTCCGCGGTCAACACCTTGACCGAGCCCGTGTCGAGGGCCTGGGCCAGCGCGGCCGGCACGCCCCGGCTCTCCGCCACGTCGAGGCCGTCGGGTTGCTGCCCGGGGTGAGGCGCCAGCAGCGCACCTCGTTCCGGCCCACGCGGTGATCCAGTAGCTCCACGCGTTGACGAAGCCGGCGAACTCCCCGAACCCCGCACGGGCGTAGAGGTACGGTCCGCCGGAGCCGGGAACCCGACGGTTCAACGCGCCGAACGTCAGGGCCAGCGCCACCGAACCCACAGTCGCCAGGACGAAGGCGACCAGCGAGATCGGGCCGAAGCCGGCCAGCGCCGACGGCAACGCGAACACGCCGGTGCCGATGACCGAGCCGACCACCAGGGCGGTCGCTGTCGGCAACCCGAAACGCCGCTCGTCGGGACGGCCCCGCGCCACCCCGTCGGGCTTCATCACATCAGGCATGACCTGCCTCCTCACCGAGTGATCTCTGTGTCGCCGGCAACGCTAGGAGGGGTCAGTGCCGAGCCAGTGGCAGATCAGTGCGCACGACCTGGCCCGCTGCGCACACCCGATGGCGTACGCCAGGCCGGGGCCTCGGCACGACCGCGCACTTCTTCGTCACTGGGACCGCACGGGCCGCTCCTAGCGTGGCAACCGTCGGCGGCTGTCCCTTCGCGCTTCGCGAGCAGGCCCGCCGAGCCTCCGGTGCCGATCAGGGCGACCTGACCGTCACCCCCACGAGTCGATGTGATCGGAGATGAGCAGGCCATGATGCTGACGTCGGAGCCGGAACGGCAGTTGGAGGTCACCGCACAGAACAACCCCCCGGGCCTGTACCTGCGCGGCGAGGTGGACCTGTTCACCGTGCCGGAACTGGAGGTCGCGCTGGAGACAGTCCTCGCCGCACCCGGCGACGTCACCATCGACCTGCACCAGCTCACCTTCATCGACGTGCTCGGGTCGCGCGCGCTCGCCCGGGCGGCGATCCAACTGCGCCGCGGCGGGCGACGGATGCGGCTGCGCGGCGCCAGCATGCAGCTGCGGCGGATGCTGCACCTGCTGGGCTGGGCCAGGCTGTTCGAGTTCCCCCTTCTCGATGACGTGGCCCGCCCGGCTCAGCGGGCCGTCGCGGTGCGTCTACGCCAGCGGCCCGAGCGCGTCCGCGCGGCCTGACCCGACCGGTCCGGCCACCTCACCGACGCCGCCACTGGACAGTCACTGGTTCGCCACTGCGGCCCGCTTCCATGGCGGTATCCGATCACCAAGGACGTGAAGGAGCAGCACGATGACATCCAGGAACATCAGCCGTATCGCCGCAGCCGCCCTGGCCGCGGCCACCATGGTGGCCGGCACCGGAGCGGCCGCGGTGGCCGACCGTGGGAACCGGCCGCGGTGGCCGACCGTGGGAACCGGCCGAAGCCGACCGTGGTGCTCATCCACGGCGCCTTCGCCGACTTCAGCGGCTGGAGCGACGTGGTGCGCCGACTCCAGCACGACGGCTACCCCACCGTGTCGACGCCAGCCCATTGCGGGGTGTCGCCTCCGACGCCGCGTCGGTCAAGGCGCTCCTCGACTCCATCGACGGCCCGATCGTGCTGGTCGGCCATTCGTACTGTGGCATGGTGCCCAGCCGGGCGGCGGCCGGCGACCCCGACGTCAAAGCCCTGGTGTAGGTGGCCGCGTTCGCGCCTTCGGCCGGCGAGCTGGCCGCACAGTTCCCCGGCGGTAGCCTCGGCGAGACGCTGCGCTCGGTGCCGCTGCCCGACGGCAGCGAGGATCTGTATGTCGACCGAAAGCTCCTCCCGAAGCAGTTCGCCGCGGATGTGCCGGGCGCCGAGGCGAATCTGATGGCCGTCACCCAACGGCCCATCACCGCAACGGCGCTGAGCGAGGACGCGACGGGGCCGCAGGCCTGGCAGAGGATCCCCAGCTACTTCCTGGTCGCCGAGGCAGACCGCAACATCCCGGCCGCGGCCCAACACTTCATGGCCCGACGCGCACACGGCACTGTCCGCGCGGTGGAGGGCGCCTCCCACGCGGTGTTCGTCTCCCAGCCAGCGACCACCGCGTCGTTCATCGAGAAGGCGGCGCGGGAGCACGTCTGACCGGTGGGGTGGCCGCGGGTGGCGGGACGGTCCACCCGCCACCCGCCACCCGCGGCCCGTCGGCGTACGGCCCGCATTACGTCCGGTCGACCTGAACCCACCCGGGTCAGGTGAGAAGCCCGGGTTATCCACAGTTGCCGCCCTGGCGAGCCGGTCGAGGTTGCGACGCAACATCTGCGGCGCTTGACGCGGAACGTAGCTATTCCGGGCTTGTAACTGCTTGCCAAAAGTTGACGCTGAGCTGCACAGATATGGCTGATCACCGGTCTCGCCTTGTCACTGATTGTCAATCATTAGCCCGAGTTTTCGGGGGGTAAACGGGGGGCGCGTGGGCAGGTAGCACGGCATCCTCACTATGGCGACCCCGCCTCAGCCCCAACGGCGACACGAGGTACCGACCGGTTCGTGCAGCATCAACCAGCGCGGGGTGACGGCGCTCATCTCCAAGTGGTCGTTGCCGACACGTGACCGTCCTCTGACACCTCCTACAGGCGATCAAGCATGGAAGTTCGTGTAGGTCGGCCACGAACCCTTCAGCCGTGTGAGTCTTCTGCGATCCGGCGGGCCAGACTCTCGACCCTTGTCAGCCGGGTGATGGCCACTTCGGTCAGCGATTTGCGCCCGTAGGTCTCCAGTGTGGCCCGGAAGACCGCAACTCGATTGCTCCAATCGATCTTCCTCGCATGCGCGGCCATGACCATGGCCAGCTCCGCGGGTGGGATCTCATTGAGGCTCCGCGGCCCGAGGGTCCTCAGCACCAGCCGGGGCTGGTTTGGCATCCGGTACGTACACGGTTGAACGCCGGACTCGCGAAGCGGATTGTCCTGCACGAGCAGACCGCGGCGGACCGCGGCGCTGATGACCTTGTTGACCGCGCTCGCTGACAATCTGGTGACGCGTTGGCCGCCGGCGGCCCTGACATACGCGGTCTGCAGACGCTCGCCGATCACCGGCCCTTCACACTCGACGATGGCAAGCAATGCGTCGCGCATCCCCGTCGGAGCTGGATCTGCCGGCCGCGGCGCCGCACCTTGATAGATTTCGTACGGCTCGAGCATTAATGATCCGACCATGGTCGAGCCTGGTCGGGGGCCTAAGGTCACGGTGACATCCGGTTGAGTTACACGCCCAGTATCGGAGCGCGCCATTTCCGTCTGTCCCGTCTGTCCATAAGACGCTCGACTGTTGACGGCGATGGCAGGGCCGGGAATCGGCCGCAGGAAGGAATCGCTCTGCGGTTCAGCTGCAGGCTCGACATGATGAACAGCCTCGCTCCCAACCGACTCATCCGCTTGCGCCGTTCGCTTGCTCGGTGTGGATTCCTGCAGAACCGTCGGCCGGGTTCCGGACTCGGCTGGTCGCTCCACGCCGGAAGAGAGATCGTCAGGACCTGGTTGGGATAGCTCTTCCAGTTGGCGGGCAGTCGGCCGACCGTCCATGCCCGCAGCCGAAGCGTGGTCAGCGGATCGAGAAGGGGTGGGACGCGATGTTGGCTCTCTGTGTGGGTCGGCCCAGTCGGAGGGGTGGATGCCCCGTCGCTTCAGGGCTGCCCACAAGTCGCGTAGCACGGACGCTTCGTCCACCACAAATGCCGACTCCGGGATGCGGAAGAACTGCCATCCGCAGCGTTCCAATTCGCGCTGCCGGGCCATGTCGGCCTCGTATCGGTCCGGGCCGTGCCACGTGTCACCATCGCATTCGATGGCGAGCCGGCCATGCGGGCCGACCACCACCAGGTCGATCGAGTAGCCGATGGCTTCATACTGCGGTACGACGGTGAATCCGCGCCCGACCAGCCGGTTGTAGACTCGCTGCTCGAAAAGTGAGTCGAACGGCGCGGTTCTCTCGTGCTCGGACACGTTGGTGGGCAGTTCGACGCCGTCTTGTTTGGTAGGTCGCGCGGACACCGCGTAGCAGTAGTCCAGCAACTGATGGCGCATGTCCTCTGGGTTGCCAAGGTCGTTGGACCGGACCGAGTGGAAGACCCACATCTGGTCCTTGGCGCGAGACGCCGCGACGTTGTAGCGCTGCAGGTACATCTCGCTCGTGGCCGCTCCGATGCGCGTCCCCGGCTCGATCGCTGTGACCATGCTGAGGAACATGACGTCGCGCTCGGATCCCTGGAAGTCTGCTGAGTCGCCGCAGCGCAGGTCACGCCGTTCCCACTCGGCCGGGTCGAGCTGTTCCAGCAGCAGTCTCTGGATCTGCTTGGCTTGGTGTGGTCCCTGCAGCGAGATAACACCGAAGGTCAGGCCGTCGTATCGAGGATCCTGAGTACACGCCAGAACCTGTGCGACGATCGCCTCGGCCTCGGGCTGATTCACCTTGCCGGTCGTTCCACGCACGTAACCGTTTTCGACGTATACGGGTTTGATCGGTTCGAGGCGGTCGGCGCCATACTGGCGTACCGGGATGAGTCGGATGTTTTCCGGCTCGTAGGCGATCCGGTTGGAAAAGTTGATGATCTCCGGAACACAGCGACGGTGCTCAGTCAATGCGATGAGGCCATCGAAGCGCATCTTCGCCTCGTCGAAGAGGCTCCGCTTCGGATCCTGCCAGGACGCTCGGTACGGGTCGTCATACAGATACTGCGAGGCGAGGTCACGCAGATGCTGTTGGTCGACACCGACCGCAGCGGGTGAGACCTGTTTGTCGTCGCCGACCACCACGATCTTTGGTGCGAGGTACTGAAGGAATGCTGCGGCCAGCCCGGCCTGCGATGCCTCGTCCACGATCACTACGTCGAACATGTTCGGCTGGACCTGTAGTTGTTCCGCGATACGGTAGATCGGCATGATCCAGACCGGCACCGAAGACCGACAACGGTCCATGGCCTGCCGGATCTCTGCACGGCGCAGGTGGGCGTACTTTCCGGTTCCCCTGCCAAGACCACGTACGAGTTGCCCGTACTGCTGGAGGTTGGCCCGAGCTGAGCCGCTGATCCGTTCGGGGGACGCGGCGTGCCGCCAGGCGCGTGCGGCGGCCAGTTCCTCGACGTGCTGGCGGATCGTCCGTTCGACGTCACTGATCTCGGCTTGCAGCCGATTGAGGTCTGCGACCTGCCGGTCTGCGAGCCAGGCCCCCACGAAGGCCCAGTCCCAGGACCGCTCCCACGAAATTAGGCGGCCGTCCCATAGCTCGTCGTCAGGGCTGGCGACAATGGTTTCGTGGACCCGCTCGGCTTGCTGCCGTAGTCGGGATCCAAGGTTGTCGCGGTACTGCACCAGCGTGCGAGCTTCGACCAGACGAGCGATGCGACTGACAGCGACGGCGTACCCGTTGACGTCCCGGTCGGCCACAGCTTTCGTCAGGGCAAGTAATACCGGAGACGCGCCGGGATCGTGTACCAAGGCGGCGACGGGTTCGACGACCGCATCGACGGCAGCCCGCGCGACGAGAAGATGGTCGTCAGCCGCTGCCGCGTCGACGAGTGAGGCGTAGGCACGTACTGCAGACAGGTCCTCCCACCGCAGGCGCGGCAAGCGCCATGCGGTAAGGCGCTGCTCCAGGTCGGCAAGTTCGATTCCGAGGGCCAAGACTCGTTGCAGCTGATGAAGTTCGGTGACGTGCCAGGCGAGACGCTCCTGGAAGGTGTCCTCGGGCGGTACGACGACGCTGGCTGGCCACGCGCGATCCAGCGCGGTCAGCAGGCGAGTGGCCTCCGTCCAGGCGACGAAAGCGTCGATCGTCTCCACTGAGGTCGGCGGGCGTCCGTCGACGCGGATGTGGGTGAACAAGTCACGTGCCGCCTTGACCGGTCTCGCGGCCAGCATTCCCAGTGCTGGCGTTCCGTCGGCGGCGAGTTTGATCTTTCCACCCGTGCACAAGTGTTCCCGCAGGTGGCGCGCGAGCGACACCAGTGGCGCCAGCTCGGTGCCGGTCGAACTGATCTCGGTAATGCCGAGAACCTGTACGTGTGGCTGCGCATGTTCGGCGAGCTGCTGCAGCTGGGTGGCGCGGTTCTGCCAGACCTGGCCGCGGCCGGAAGTGACGTCGGCCAGCGCCTCCGCCATCCACGCTTCCCGTCGACGAGCTAGGTCGTCGGCGGTGTCGGCAAGCTGGTGCAGTTCCTGCTGTAGCACAGCGCGTTCCGCTGGTGGTAAGGCACGGATCGCGGCGAAGGCGGGATGTTCCCGTCCAGCTTGGTGTGTTTCGTGGGCGGCGCGTGCCTGGGTCTCGGCAGCGACCGCGGCCGCGAAGTCGGCTGGCGGCAACAATGTCGCCGGATCGGCCAGCGTGTCCCGCGACGGTTCTTCGTCCGCGGTCAACCGCTGGTCACGGAGCAGCCTCAACCACTCGGTCATCTCCGCCGTCGTCAAGGGTGGTCGGTCGTCGGGCTTGGCGGGAGCCAAGGGCCCAAGCCACCCGTATAGTTGCGCGTCTGCGCGGTGGGCCGTGGCGATCGCCGCGAGGGTTCCGTGGTATGGGCCCTGGTCATGCACCAGCACCTCGGCGGACCGCACATCGACGATCCGCCGGTGAAGCAGGCTGCGCTGGCGTCGCAAGCGGTCGATGACGTCCAGGTGATGCCGGATGGTGCGGGCGACCTGATCGGCGTCGAAGTCGATGGCCCGTTGCGAGATGGTGTTGACCGCGACCTTCAGATCGGCCATGTCCTCGCGCGATGCGCCGACAACCGCGACCGACAACGGCCTGATCGCCTCGGGCAGCTTTGCCCGCACCTCTTTGAGCGCACGGTCCGTCTGTGCCGTGACCAGCACCCGCTTACCCTGCGCGAGCAGGTGACTGAGCAGCGCGGCTGCGGTGTGGGTCTTGCCCGTGCCGGGCGGTCCCTGCACCAGGGTCTGGGCGTGCCGGTCGACCTGCCGCAGGATCTGCAACTGCTTGTCGTTCACCGGCAGTGGTAGGTAAATCTCGTCGTCGACGGCGACCAGGGCACCCGGTGTCTGATCGGTCTCCACCGCCGGCCGGTGGTCCGGGTCCACCAAGGGGAGGATTCCCTCGGGTACGGTTTCCGAGTCGATCAGCTGCTCGCGGATCCGTTCCAACACCTCGACCAGGCCATGGTTCCGGCGTCGCAGCACAATCGCCGGTGCGAGCGTGACTTCTGCGGTTTCTGCAGCAGCCCGTCCGGGATTTTCCGTTTCGTAGTAGACCGCATCCGGATCGAGGCTGTTCGCGGTGCGTTGCAGCAGTTCGCCGATGGCGTCCAAGTCGAGCGGGTGATGCGCGTAGGTGCGTCCGAGTTCCCGCACCTCGCCGATGTGTCGGGATCTGGTCAGGTGCGAGTCCAGCATGTCGAGTTCGAGGCGCAGCGGTTCGACTGACTCGGCGGCGACGATACTCAAGGTCCCGCTCGCCGGGTCCAGTTCGATGCTTACCGGAACGGTGATGAGGTGCCGCCGCACCGCAGGGTGATCGACCGGGCGCCAAACGAGGCAACCGACGGCGAGCACTAGTTCTTTCTCCTCCGGGTTGCTGGCTGCTTCCGCCTGCATGGAAAAGAGCGCTCCGTACGCGTCACGCACCGGCCTGTCGGTGCGCTCCCGCTGTGCCCACTGCGTCCAGCCGATCAGCCACCGCTGGTACGCCTGCGTGACCCACGGGTGATCGGCCAGCCGCAATAGCTCGGGCTCGGCTTCCTCGTCCTCCGGCTCCGGCCCGGGGATCTCGAGGGCCAGATTCGGTTCCACATCCGCGTCTTCGTACCCGCCGTCCAACCATCGCATCACCTCGGAGCTCGGCATCGGCGCGCGGACCCGGTCCAAGCGGTCAACATGCCCGATCTCCGCCCCCTGCTCCGGCGTAACGTCCCAGTGCGCGAAATGCACCGCCGGGTGGCGGGGCATGTCTCGGGTCCAGGCAACCTCATATCCGTCCAACGTGCGCGGCGCCCTGACGGCGGACTGTTGAGCTCGTGCCAGGAACTCGAACAGTCGCACCGCGCGGTCGATACGGCTCGCTGGAGCGGTGTTCAAAACGGAGGTCCCTTCAAAGTGGTGACGGGCAGTTGCGGAGGGCTCGCCTACCTCCGAGGCGAACCGGCGGCGGTGTCGACCTGATCTACCCGGACACAGATGATCCGCCGTGAGCCACGCTCTGATCGCATGCCGCTCCATGCCTGGCCACTGCCATAAGCGAAGGCGACAGTGCCGGCCGTGGGCTGGCACGAACGTGCGGCAGAGGGCTGGGAAAAAGTGATGTCTTCAGTCATGGGAACCCCATCGAAACTACTCGGAACGCTACAGATGACGCTGCCGGTCGTTCGGAGAACTTCTCAGAGCCGTACGGAGGATCGCGGGCAGACTCACTCCATCGGGGCCCTTGACCTCGTTCTAGGAATCGGTCGCGTTGAAGGCATCGTCGGGTCCGGATGGTGTCCACCGTCGGTCCGGCGGGCGTAGCGGGGTGCCACGTGAGTAGGCGGCGATGCCGGTGATCAGGCGCTCCCAGCGCTCGGCGCGCCATCCGCTGCCCGACTTCGTGACCAGGAGCAGACGGCGCCCGTTCCACCAGCCGTGCACCGTCGGCTCGTCGTCGGACACCACTTGGACGTCGGGGAAGTCACGCAGAGCATCCAGGGCGGCGAGCACCGCCTGGCGAGTGGTCCGGCCGCGTGCGACGCGGACGACGGAACCGTCAAGTTGGGCGCCGGCGAGCCTGTCCACCGCGTCGTGTAGCGCAGATCGTTGCAGAATCCAGTCGAGTTCGGTGACAAAGTTGGTGTGCTCGAACAGCACGCCGAAGGTGTGTCCGCTCAGTCCTGCCGCATAGCGTCGGATCGTTTCTTCCGGTACCGCCGCGAGCCAGTCGGTCCACTCCGTGTATGCCTGCCGTAGTTCCTCGAACTGTGCGGTGAGTTCGCTGTCCGGTTCGTTGCGACGGTCGAGACCGTTGCGTAGCGCGATGAGTCCGATGGTGGCGAGGGCGGCATGCTCGTGGTCCAGGCTCTCTTCCTGGTCGGCCATCCAGAGTTGCAGCACTACCCAGTAGAGCAGGTCGGACCAGTCGGTTGCATCCTCCCAGAGTCCGCCGGCGACCACGGTCAGCACCAGTCGGCTGACGGCCAGCTTCGCCGGTAGCGGCCAGTCCTCCGATGCATCGACCAGTTCCCGGATTCCACGTCGTAGGCGGGTGCGTTGGCCTGTCGTGAGAGCGTCCAGCACGGTCGCGACGGTCTCCGGGCGCGCCGGTGAGGCGTGCCCTGCCGTCTCGTTCTCGCTCTGCCGGGTCGACGGCGAAGTGTCGTTCTCGTCGTTCGGGTCGTCGAAGATCTCACTGTCCGCCGGGGTGGGTCTGCTTTGGTGGTTGGTGCCGAGGGTGAAACGCAGCAGCGCGGGCCCGACGGCTGCGGTGATCCGGCTTTCCACCCGACGCCGTCGATTGGCAGCGGACGAGTTGGCGATACGGTCCGGGCGGACCGAGGCGAGGTGGGCGAGCGCCTCGAAAAGCGCGGCCTGGTGCGCTTGGTCAGCGATGACGATCGGTAGGGGCGTGTGTTCCAGCGGAGATGGGTTGTCGATGCGTGACAGCGCTGCGCCGACATCGGTCACCACGACGTCGCGGATCTGTGTACCCGTGTCCGTCACCACGTATGTGGTCGCATGACCATCGGACGCGACGGACCAGTCGGGATCCGGAAATCCGGCATAGCGGTGGAGTTTCCCGTCGCTGCGCTGATGGTCGAGTCGTAGCCCTTCCACCACGAGCCAAGCCGGGGCCTGGTTCTCGTCGGTGAGGACCGTGGCCTCCACGCTCTCTGCGCCTATTCGGACGCCGAGTACTCGCAGGGATGGCCCCGAGGGGAGGCGTTCGGCGGCTTCCCGAATGTGCAGGTCCGCCGGTTGTTCCAGGTCCACCGCGTGTACCGGCACGGCGGAGATCAATGGCTCCGATGTGCCGGTCAGCAGGCCCAACTCGCAATTGCCACCCGCAGCCATGGTCTTGATGAGGGCGGCGGCACTGCAGTTGGCGCTGCCGGTCAGCGCCCATGACTGCTGCTCCGTGCGCCATTCCACGATCTTCGCGTGGTGGTAGCGACTGCTCTGCGGGGTGACGACCATGCTCGTGCCGGCCCGTTTGACCACGTGGGCGAGGGCATCCGGATCGCACTGGACGTCCCGGGTGAGCAGGAGCTGCAGGTCGGCGGGTTCGAAGCGGTCGACCAGCCGGCGCAGCGCCTTCGCCTGCGGGTCGAAGAACGGAGCGGCGACCGCCAGCGAGGAGACAGGCGTCTTCGGCACCGGGAGTTGCTCGATGATCGGACGTGCCGCCGTCGTCACCAGCGCAGGCTGACCGGGCGCTTGTTCCGCCGGGCGGGAGGTGAGCAGCTCCGCAACGCGGTCGAGGCGTTCCCGGCCGAGGTCCTCCATCCAGACCGCGGCCGGCAGGTGACGTAGCCAGTCAGCGAGATCATGGAACAGCTGCGGCACTGTCGGGCCCGCGCCACGCAGCGTCGTCCAGACCTCGGCGTTGTGGTGCCAGCCCGAGGCGGTGGCGTTGCCGGAACCAATGGCCACCACTGCGTCGGTCTCGGAGGCGATCACCACGAGCTTCGGATGGAAAGCTCCGCCTGCCTTGCAGACGACCGGCAGGGCCAGGTAGTCGGCCCGGCCAGGTCGTTGGGTGAGCTGGTCGGCGTCGTACAGAACCGTGGTGCGGGCTCGAACGGCCTGCGCCTCCCGCAGGCAGACGTCCTCGAAGAAGGACAAGTCACAGGTGTATGTGAGGACGAGGATCTCCTCCACATCGGCAAGCAGACGGCCACGCAGCAGCGCGGGCGGTGCCGCGCCCCGCAGTTCCTCCCACGCCGTCACCACCTCACCTCAGCGGCGTACCGGCCAGCACTCCAGGTGTCACCGTCGTACGAGAGCACACCCAGTTGCCGCATCACATTGGTGAAGGTCGGCAACCGCAGAGACACCGCAGCCCGCCCTTCTCGGCCCTCCAAACGCCATCGGTCACCAACCCGCCGCAGCCGGGTGGGAAGCCGCAGCCCGTACCGGGTCCACTGCATCTTCTGCCGGCTCACCGACTCGGCCCGATGAAACAGCACCCCCGCGAGATCGGAGACGGCATCGACCAACGGCCGCTCACCATTGCGGGCCAGCCACGCGGTCACATAGCCAGGCCCCAGATCATCGGACAACGCGCCGACAAAGGCATCCCGGGTGATCGGGTCGAGGTGCTCCACACGCCGGGCACCGACGGCGAGCAGCCGCAGCATGCCGAACACCGTCCAGTCGTCGCTATTCAACGCCTCGTCGTCCAAGTCGTGTTCGACGGGCAGTGGGGTGCCGGCACCGTCAATCACCGGGGGAAGACCGTCGACGAGGGCCTCGCGAACGGTGGCGTCCGGAAGACCGCTGACGAACTCGGCGATCGCCTGTTCCAGGGTGCCGGTATCGGACAGCGGCGACACCAACCGCGCCCAGATCAGCCGCCACGCCCAGACCGACCAGTTACGCAGCAGCGCGCCGCGCCAGACAAGCGCATGAGCGTACAGATCCTCACCCACCAACTCCCGCAGACCCGGCCGGAAACAGCACCACCGGTCCATGGCCATGTCAACCGACTCACCGTCGACATGCTCGCCAGCCATCGCTCCCACCAGCAACGCCGCGCTGCTTCGATGGATTCGCGCGTGACCAGAGCGCTCCGTGCCGATAAAGTACGCATTCCGCACGCATTCACCGTCGGACGTGTCGCCCATGGCGCACACGCACAAGTGGTGCAAGCCGTCGAGGTCCGCCACCGAGAGCGGCTTCTCCCGTTCCGCCACACGCAACACCTCGTCGAGGGCAGCGAGCTGACCGGCATTCGCCGCCGGCCCGGGCAGCGGAACTCGTCCCCCATCGGTGAGACCGAGCACCGCCTCGATCCCCGCATACGTCTGCAAATAGCCGCCCCGGACCCGGCTGTACCTTTCAGCCACCCGACCCACATCGACGACACCGTGACGCTGCAGCTCAGGCCGGATCGTGTTCACACCATGCACCCCGAACGACTCCGCCCGCAGGTGGTGATCATCCTCCGCCTCACCGTGCGCGATCGACACCGCAGCAAGAACGACCTCACTACGCCGAACCAACGCATGGAAAGCGTGCACATCCTTACTACCGGTCCAGCCTCGCCGCTGCGCCTCGATCGCGAGACGTGCGTGCAGGGCCAGATAACGCGCGTGCGGAGTGGTGGTGATGACACCGGGGATCAGCGCTGCGGCATGCGCCCCGATCACGGTTTCAACAGCAAGCGGCTGACGGCCGGTGTCATCCGGAGTATCCGGCTTCAACGTCCACGCCGGACCCAACATCACGGTCACGAACACTCCCCCGCAGTCGCCCGCTGGTCGGACAGATCCACCGCGCTACCGAACCAGACAGCAAGGGCAACACCAGCGAAGTGACAGATAGCCGACCCATAGCCAGAAGGGCTGCATCGGTGCTGCCCTACGAGCCGTTCACGCGGTACGGAGGCCGACGACCAGTTCCACACGTCGGCTTGATCGGTGCCAGCGACACCTCATCAAGCAGCCGAGAGTCTGGCTCATCGCCCGTAAGCCAACGCTGCAACGCACATGCCACAGATCATCCTAGGATATCGACTGCAGTCGACTACTCTGCCGACAGAGCAGTCTCACCAGCCCATCAGGTTGGATTGATCGCGCATGCCCCGGGAGGCCGAGTGGGCATGAGGCGAACGGACTACAGCAGGACCACCCACCGGATCTGGTCCGTTGGCGAGGTGATCCGGGCTGCGGCTTCCACCCGGTCGGGCGCGCCGTGACCACGCACAAAGCATTCGCCGCCGAACTGATCGTGCGGATGGACCGTGACCAACAGGCACGATCCCAGACGGCCCGCCGAACGACCGGGGACGACCTCTGGGCTCGGGTACGCGAGATCGACACCGACAACACCACGTGGCCGACGCAGATCATCGACCGCCACGGCTGGCCACGGCTCAGCGACGTCGGGCCGGACGCCGCCACCTGGCTGCTCGCACAACACGCCGACCACGACCCCGATTTCCAACGCCGCTGCCTCCCCCTGTTCGAACAGGCAGTAGAGGACGGCGAGGCCGAACCGTCCCACCTGACCCACCTCACCGACCGCGTCGGCCGCGCCGAGGGCAGACCCCAGCGCTACGGCACCCAATTCTGGTAGGACCCGACGGCACCAGCCCGCAATGGGATCCTGTGGAAGCTGCGCACGGGGGCGCCAACGGGACATGGGACCGGATCCTCGCCGCGGCGCAGGTCCACGACGACGGCACACCGGTGCAGTGGACGATGGCGACTCTCGGCGAACCCACACCTGACGCACCTGCTCACCGCGAACGAGTTCTTCGTCCGCCTCACCGCCCACGCCCGGCAGCACCCAGAGGCGCGGTTGGACCGGTGGTGGTCCGAGTCGCTGACCACCAAGCAGTTCCGGACCATCACCGCCGACGGACACGGCCTGTGGAGCGTCGGCGATGCCACGCTGGGGTTCTTCCTGGAAGCCGACACCGGCACCGAACCCCTGCGGAGCCGGGTGGTGACCAAGCTCGACCGGTACGCACGCCTGACCCGGCGCGGCGGACCCCGCTACCCGGTGCTGTTCTGGCTCGGCAGCGAACACCGCGAAGAACACCTCCACCAGCTCCTACGCGGCGATCACGACGATGTTCCGGTCGCGACCGCCACCCACACCAGCGAGCCCGCCGAAGCGGTCTGGCTCCCGACCGGCGCCACCGGTCGGGCCCGGCTCATCGAGCTGCCCAGCGACCACGGCCAGCCGGTAGCGGACAACCCGAACTACCAAGACGACGGGGACTTCGTCTGCTGACAGACCCTGACAGGCACACGGCCGGTTCTGTCACCGCAGGTCAGAGGCATAGTCGTGGTCCTGATAGGGCTGGTGCTGTCAGGTCACGACGCTACGGTGCAGCTTCTTGTCTTTGCTCGCACCGCCGCCCGTCTGTTTTCCCTTTCGGATCTGCCCGCGCCAGCGGGATCACCCACAGCCCACCCTCCGGTCGGCTCGTGATCCACACCTCGCGCCCAACACGGCAGCTCTCCTGGTCCAGACGCCGCGATCCGGTGGCAGCACCGCCCCTGCACACCCAACCATCCATGCCCCGCCCTGTCGCGAAGGGAGCACTCCGCCATGCCCAAGCCCACGCCGCTGCCCTTCGCTGGCGTCTGTGGAACACCCGCGACACAGGGCAACCATCAAGACCACGCCATTACGCTCTGGTGTACCTTGATTACAAGATGATAGAATTGATCAATATACGACGATGGGGGCAGCATGAAACGTGCACTAGTTCGCGCCATTGCGGCCTTCTTGGGAATCAGCTCTGCATTCATAGGGCCAAGACTCGCGCAAGCATCGGTTACTGTGCCCCCAGGCGGATCAGGATCGACTTGTAGTGGCTACAGCTATGCAACGGTCAACCCCAATCGCTATTGGCAAACATGCGCTTGGGCAGACAATAATGAAGTGTATTTCACGGTTCACTTCGGAAATACCAGCTCCGTCACCTGGTACGTAGACACCGTTTATTTAGATCTCTTTCGTAACGGCACTTTTTACACTTGCAGCGCAGGATATTGGGAAAATTTTGAGGTTTCATCGCACTCGGTTCGCAGCACTCCCACCGCCGTCTGCGCAAGGCCTCGCGTAAGCGCGGCTTATGCCTCGCACGCCTCCGTTTACGATGGAGCATACAGCGATGCGGTGAGTAGCCCCACCCTCCAAGTTCAGTAGCCCACCAGAAATTCGCTGTTTTCGCGCCGACTTGCGCCACAAATGCAATACATCAACGCCACCACCCGGCCCGCCCGTGGGAGGAGTACCTCGCCCAGCACCACGCCGACCCTGGCAAGCTCACCCTGAGCGAGGCCCGCCGCCGCTTCGAGCAGCAACCCCGCGTCCTGGCGGTGGTCGCGGCCTCGTTCGACCCCTAGCTTGATCTTTAACCTGTGCGTCGTGGCCTCGGGTAATTCGAGGTTTTCGTTTTCTTGGTGCTGCTGTTGGGCTTGTTGCTGGTAACGGCTGTGACGATGTGGACATCGTGGCGGGTGGTTCGGTGGCGGTTGGGATGTCCGGGCGGTCGTCCAGGGCCTGGTCGGCTCGGTTTCGGTGCGGCGGCGGGGCAGCCGGCTTTGGCGCGTAGCCGGACTGCTCGACGTCGACCCGTCGACCATCCGGCGGTGGCGCACTCTCCAACCGTTGCAGGGTCCGCCGTTCATCCAGATCTCTGACCGGGTGGTGAAGTACGCGACGGGCCGATGTAGAGCAGTGGCTGTCCGCCCGTCGCGTCTACCCGCAGGCGGCCTGATGGCCACGCCTCAGCAACCACCGATCGGCGTACGGCTGGCCACCGATGTTGAACACCGGCCCGGCCGCGACCGGCCCTACCGGGCGCGGGTGCGCTGGACCGACCCGATCAGCAAGCGCCGGCTGTGCAAGTCAACGACAGTCGCCACCCCGGAAGAGGTTCAAGCCTGGCTTGACGGCATGGTCAGCGCCGCACAGGGCGGCGTCGACCCGGTCGCCGCGACCAAACGCCTCACGAAGTACGGCAAGAGCGTGATGACGCTGGCCCCACGGTGAAGAACAGCCTCGCCGTGCTGGTACGCGTGATGGAACAGGCCGTACGTGACGGCATCATCCAACGGAATCCCGCTCAGGTCACCGGGTGGCAGCGCGAATACCAGCGGGCCGCCGACGAGTTGGACGATCCGCGCTCGCTCGCACTGCCCGATTGGGAGACGCTGACCGCTCTTGCCGATGCGCTGGTCAACCGGTCCGCGAATCACTTCACCGGGTGGGCCGAGGTGGTGATATTCGCGGCGTGCACCGCCGCGCGGATCGGCGAGGTTTCCGGCGTCCGCGCCGAGGACATCGACCGGGAAACGTGGATGTGGACCGTACGCCGCCAAACCACGCCCGGCCCCGGTGGCCTCATCGACAAGGGCACAAAGGGCAAGCGCGCACGCACGGTGCCGCTGATCGAAGAGGTACGGCCGATCGTGGCTCACCGCCTGGACGCCGCGAGCAAGCCCGATTCCCGGCTGTTCACCGGGCCACGCGGTGGCCGAATCAGCACCGCCGTACTCCGCGACGCGACGCATTGGGATGAGGTGGTCACCACGCTCGGATACGAACACCTACGCCGACACGACCTACGGCACACCGGCCTTACCTGGATGGCTGACGCTGGCGTACCGGTGCACGTCCTACGGAAAATCGCCGGCCACGGGTCGCTGACCACCACTCAGCGCTACCTACACCCCGACCGGCAGCCGTTCACCGACGCGGGAACGGCGCTGAGCGCCCACTTGAAGGCCCGCCGGTCCCCAGGTGGTCCCCAACTACGCGCCGTCTAGATCAGCAATTCCCTACTACCCGCATACGAATTAGAGGCCGTTGACCAGGGCTTTTGCCCCGGTTCACGGCCTCTTTTCGTGCTGTCGGGACGGCCGGATTCGAACCGACGACCCCTTGACCCCCAGTCAAGTGCGCTACCAAACTGCGCCACGTCCCGATGCCGCCAACGGATCTTCCCCGCGACAGCCGGTACAGCTTAGCGCAGCTTCCCTCATCCGTTGCACAGCCCCCACCCCACGCCGCTCGCTGTCGGCCACGCCACCACCACTACGGCATCCTAGGAGGATAGGTTTGATGGGGATGCGTGAGCGCCCAGGTGGAGAACCACCTGGGCGCTACCGGAAGCAGAGCCGGGTCAGCCGTGTGCCTTGCCTCGGCCGCCGGGGCCGAGCTTCTTGCGCGGCCGTACCGAAATCTCGATCGGGCTGCCCTCGAAGCCGAACTCCTCGCGCAGCTTGCGCTCGACGAACCGCTGATAACCGGCGTCGAGCGGGCCGGTGGTGAAGAGCACGAAGCGCGGCGGCGCCACGCCTGCCTGGGTGGCGAAGAGGATCCGCGGCGCGCGTCCCCCGCGTACCGGGTGCGGGGTGGCCTGCACCAGTGCGGTGAGCCACGCGTTGAGCTGCGCGGTGGGGATCCGCGTCTCCCAACTGTCCAGCGCCCGGTGCAGCGCGGCGGCGAGCTTGTCCACCGCTCGACCGGTCTTCGCCGACAGGTTGAGCCGGATCGCCCACGGGATCCGGCGCAGCTCCCGGTCGATCTCCTTGTCCAGGTAGAACCGGCGGTCCGCGTCGACCAGGTCCCACTTGTTGAAGACGATCACCAACGCCCGGCCCGCCTCGGTGACCATGGACAGGATCCGCTGGTCCTGCTCGCTGATCGGCTCGCTGGCGTCGAGCAGCACCACCGCCACCTCGGCCGCTTCGATCGCCGAGGCGGTACGCAGGCTGGCGTAGTACTCGGTGCCGCTGGCCTTGCCCACCCGTTTGCGCAGGCCTGCGGTGTCCACCAGGTGCCACGTCTCGCCGCCGATGGAGACCAGGCTGTCCACCGGGTCCACGGTGGTGCCGGCGACCGCGTCGACGACCGCCCGCTCCTCGCCCGAGAACCGGTTCAGCAGGCTGGACTTGCCGACATTCGGCCGGCCCACCAGGGCCACCCGGCGCGGGCCGCGCGGGCGGTACTCCGCCACCTTCGGCGCCTCGGGCAGTGCGGCCAGGATCACGTCCAGCAGGTCACCGGAGCCCCGGCCGTGCAGCGCCGAGACCGGGTACGGCTCGCCGAGGCCGAGCGACCACAGCGAGGTGGCCTCCAGCTCGACGCTGGTGTTGTCGGCCTTGTTCGCCACCAGGATCACCGGCTTGGCGCTGCGGCGCAGCATCTTCACCGCCGCCTCGTCGACGTCGGTGGCGCCGACCGTCGCGTCGACCACGAAGAGCACCACGTCGGCAGTGGCCACGGCCGCCTCGGCCTGCGCGGCGATCGCCGCCGCCCGGTCCTTCGCGTCCGGCTCCCAACCGCCGGTGTCCACCACGGTGAACGCCCGGCCCGTCCACTGCGCGTCGTACGGGACGCGGTCCCGGGTCACCCCGGGTACGTCCTCCACGACCGCCTGACGGCGGCCGATGATCCGGTTGACCAGGGTGGACTTGCCGACGTTCGGCCGCCCCACCACGGCCACCACCGGCTGCGGACCGGTTGGCTCCTCGGTGTCGAGGTCCGGCTCGCGCAGCTCCACCCAGCCGTCGTCGTTACTCACGCCACTCCCCGATCGGTGAGCAGCTCGCGCAGCCGGGTCACGACCTCGTCGATGCCCAGCTCGGTGGTGTCCAGCACCACGGCGTCGGCCGCCTGGGCGAGCGGGTCGGCCTTGCGGGTCGAGTCCAGCCGGTCGCGGCGGGCCAGGTCGGCGGCGGTGGCCGCCACGTCGGAGGCGTCCTCGGCGCTCCGTCGCGCGGCGCGTGCCGCCGCGGAGGCGGTGAGGTAGACCTTCAGGTCGGCGTCCGGCGCCACCACGGAACCGATGTCGCGGCCCTCGACCACGATCCGGCCCGCGTTCGCGATCATCTCCTGCTGGCGGGTGACCAGCAGCGCGCGGACCGCCGGCACGGCGGCCACGGCGGAAACCGCGGCGGTCACCTCCGGTCCCCGGATCTCGGCCTCGACGCTCACCCCGTCGGCGGTCACGCCGTAACCGGCGGGGTCGGTGCCGATGCGCAGGTCGACCTCGCCGGCGACCTTCGCCACCGCCTCCGCGTCGGTCAGGTCGACGCCGGAGCGCAGCACCGCCCAGGTGATCGCCCGGTACATCGCGCCGGTGTCCAGGTACCGGGCGCCCAGGCTCGCGGCAAGCCGTCGGGAGACGGTGGACTTACCCGAACCGGACGGCCCGTCCACAGCGACCACGCAGCGCCCAGCCGGTACGTTTTCCTCCACCGTTGTCCTCCTCAGCCCGTACCTCGCGATCCGCCGTCATCGGCGGACGCGAGCGGTTGCCCACCTGTTCCATGATGCCCGGCGCCGCTGTCGTACGACCCCGCCGGGACCGCCAGGGAGCCTACCCTCAGCCGTACCCGCGACTGCGCGGTCAGTCACCCACAGCTTTGAACAGGGCGGCGACCTCCGCGTTGGTCAGCCGCCGGGTGCGCCCGGCGCGCAGGTCGCCGAGCCGGATCGGCCCGATCGCGGTACGCACCAGCCGGCTCACCGGGTGACCGACCTCGCCCAACAGCCGCCGTACGATGTGTTTGCGCCCTTCGTGCAGGGTCAGCTCGACCTGGGCGGTACGCCCAAGCGTGTCCACCACCCGGAACCCGTCGACGGTCACCGGGCCGTCCTCCAGCTCCACCCCGGCGGCCAGCCGCTTACCGAGGTTACGCGGAATCGGCCCGGCCACCTCGCACAGGTAGGTCTTCGGCACCCCGTACGACGGGTGCATCAGCCGGTGCGCCAGGGTGCCGTCGTTGGTGAGCAGCAGCAGGCCCTCGCTGTCCGCATCGAGCCGCCCGACGTGGTAGACCCGCTGCTCGACCCGGTTGCCGATGAAGTCGGCAAGCGCGGTACGGCCCTTCTCGTCGGCCATCGTGGAGACCACGCCACGCGGCTTGTTCATCGCCAGGTACACCAGCCGGGTGTCGGCGACCAGCCGCTCGCCGTCGACGTGGATGACCGCGGTGGCCGGGTCGACCTTGTCGCCGAGCTGCGCGACCCGCCCGTCGACCGTCACCCGCCGACGGAAGATCAGATCCTCGCAGGCACGCCGCGAGCCGACACCGGCGGCGGCGAGCACCTTCTGGAGGCGTTCGGGGCCGGTGTAGACGGGGGCGTCCGGGGAGGGGGTGCGGTTATCGCGTGGCATCGGCTAGCTCTTCTACGTCGTCGGGAAGGAACGGGGCCAGGGGCGGCAGGTCGTCGAGGCTGTTCAGGCCGAGCTTCTCCAGGAACATGATGCTCGTCCGGTACAGGTACGCACCGCTGTCGGTCTCGGTGCCGCACTCCTCGATCAGTCCCCGGGAGACCAGGGTACGGATAACCCCGTCGCAGTTGACACCCCGGATGGCGGAGATCCGCGACCGGGTCACCGGCTGCTTGTACGCCACCACCGCCAGCGTCTCCAGCGCGGCCTGGGTGAGCCGGACCGACTGCCCGTCCAGCACGAACCGTTCGACGTAGCTGGCGTATTCCGGCCGGGTGTAGAGGCGCCAGCCGCCCGCCGCGCGGCGTAGCTCGAACCCGTGTCCGGCGGCGACGTAGCCTGCGGCGATCTCGTCGAGCATCGGGCCGACCCGCTCGGCGGGCTGTTCGAGCACCTGCGCCAGGGTCAGCTCGCTGACCGGCTCGTCCACCACCAGCAGGATCGCCTCCAGCGCGCCGCGCAGCTCCGCGTCGTCGAGCACCGGCGGCGGCTCCGGCACCGGCCGACCCCGCCCCGCCCTCGGCTTGCGCAACGGAGAGTCTGCGGCCTGCGCCGCCGCCACCGGCCCACCGTCCATCTCGGCGGCACCCGCCCGCGCCGCTTCGACCGGCTCGGCGACCTGAGCAGGCCCCTCCGCGACCGCCTCGACCGGCTCGGCGACCTGAGCAGGCCCCTCCGCGACCGCTTCGACCGGCTCAACGACCTCGGCGACATCCGTCTGCGCCGCCTCGACCGGCGCGGCTTCCGCCTCGGCGACCCGGGCGTCGGCGGCTTCGGAGATGTTGGTCTCAGCGCGCCCCTGGGCGGGCACCTTCGCACCGGGAGCCACGGCATCGGCCTCGGTGGGCGGGGCGGGACGCTGCCACGGAGGGATCCAGGCGGCGGCCTGGTCGGCCAGGGACTCCGGGCGTTCGTCTTTGCTCATCCGGTTCGCTCCTCGGTCGTTGCCGTACCATCCGCGCCGGTTTCGGCGGCCTCGTCCGACTCGGCGGGAGTGCCGGCGTACTCGTCGACGGCCAGGGCCGGGGCACCCTCGGCGGGACCGGTCCAGCGTACGGTCAGCTCCTCCAGCGCCTGTTCCTGCACGAAGGCCACCACGCCCTGCCGGTACAGCTCGAGCAGGGCGAGGAACCGGGCGACCACCTCAAGGGTCGCCTCGCAGTCGGCGCAGAGCAGCGAGAAGGTGGCGGTGCCGGCCCGGCGCAGCCGGTCGGCGATGATCCCCGCGTGTTCCCGGACGCTTACCCGGACCATGTGCACGTGGGCGATGGAGACCTCGGGCACCGGCTTCGGGGTCATCGCCTTGACCGCGAGCTTGAGCAGGCGCTGCGGGCCGATGCCGAGCACCAGGTCCGGCAGCGCCTCGGCGTAGCGGGGCTCCAGGGTGACCGCGCGCGGATAACGGCGTCCCCCGACCTCCTCAAGCGCGGCGATGTGCGCCGCCGCCTCCTTGTACGCCTTGTACTGCAACAGCCGGGCGAAGAGCAGGTCCCGGGCCTCCAGCAGGGCCAGGTCCTCCTCGTTCTCGACCTCGGCGGCGGGCAGCAGCCGGGCCGCCTTCAGGTCGAGCAGGGTCGCGGCGATGAGCAGGAACTCGCTGGCCTCGTCGAGGTCCCAGTCGTCGCCCATCGCCCGGATGTAGGCGATGAACTCGTCGGTCACCTGGTGCAGGGCGACCTCGGTGACGTCGAGCTTGTGTTTGCCGATCAGTTGCAGCAGCAGGTCGAAGGGGCCGGTGAAGTTGGCCAGCCGCACGGTGAACTTGCCGCCGTCATCTCCGGCCGCGTCGCCCACAAGCGCGACATCGCCCACAGCCGCCGTATCCCCCGGGCCGGGCCCATCGCTCACGCCGGGCGCGAGGTCGTCGGCGGTCGGGTCGAGGGGCGGCGCGCTCACCCGACGACCGTAGTCCACGGCCTGCCCACCTGGGGTTACCGGCCTACCGCTCCGCCTGTGCGGCGATCACCTCGCGGGCCAACTGCCGGTAGTTGCGGGCACCGGAGGAGGCCGGGTCGAGCGTGGTGATCGGCGAACCGGCGACGGTGGACTCGGGGAACTTCACCGTCTTGGTGATCACCGTTTGGTAGACCTTGTCGCCGAACGCCTCCACCACCCGCTGGAGCACCTGCCGGCAGTGGGTGGTGCGGCTGTCGTACATGGTGGCGAGGATGCCTTCGAGTTCCAGGTCGAAGTTGAGCCGCTCGCGGACCTTGTCGATGGTGTCCAGCAGCAGCGCCACCCCGCGCAGGCTGAAGAACTCGCACTCCAGCGGGATGAGCACGCCGTGCGCCACGGTCAACGCGTTGATCGCCAGCAGGCCGAGTGACGGCTGGCAGTCGATCAGGATGTAGTCGTACTCCTTGCGGACGCTCTT
This sequence comes from Micromonospora sp. PRAS1, assembly GCF_059553435.1. Lineage (NCBI taxonomy): Bacteria > Bacillati > Actinomycetota > Actinomycetes > Micromonosporales > Micromonosporaceae > Micromonospora > Micromonospora sp. PRAS1. The sequence continues at coordinate 27,964 of NZ_JCANNB010000012.1, read as the reverse complement.
GAGCACCCGGGCCAGCGCCATCTCCCGGGCCACCTCGTTGACCAGCTGGATCTCGGCGGCGGAGAGGTCGATGTTGGCCGGCAGCAGGTGCAGCCCGGCGACGTCGGTCTTGATCAGCACGTCGTCGGCGGTGACGTCGTCCTGCATCAGCAGGTTGTAGACCGACAGGTCCAGGTTGTGCGGGTTGACCCCCAGCCCGACCGAGAGCGCGCCCTGCGGGTCGAAGTCGACAAGCAGCACCTTGCGGCCGTACTCGGCCAGCGCGGCACCGAGGTTGATCGTCGTGGTGGTCTTGCCGACCCCGCCCTTCTGGTTGGCCATCGCGATGATCCGGGCCGGGCCGTGCCGGTCGGTCGGCATCGGCTCGGGGATCGGCTTGCGCATCGTGTAGGCGGCGGGGTCGGCCGGGCCCAGGTCCGCACTGAGAGAGTTCTGCTGCTCGCGGAGCTCCGACGTCCACGTCTCGGCACGGTCACCGTTGCCAGCCATGTCCTCGTTGCCCCCTCCCGACGACCATCCGGCGTCGGAGCCGCCCGACGTCCTTGCGGCGCCGCTGCGCACCCCGGTCATCTCGCCGCGAGGCCGCGCCGATCCCGACTGTACGCCACCGGCCAGCAGGCCGTTCGGCACCCGCTCGGCGTGTCGGCCGACGGCACCGGCCACGAGCTGCCCCGGACCCGACCAGGACCGGCCGGACACCGCGGCACCAGAACGGCCCACGGCCCGAGCGCCACTCAGTCGCGGGCCCGTGGATGGGCGGTCGCGTAGACCTCGCGCAGCCGGTCGACGGTCACCAGAGTGTAGACCTGCGTGGTGGTGACCGAGGCATGCCCCAGCAACTCCTGCACCACCCGGACGTCCGCGCCACCGTCGAGCAGATGCGTGGCGTACGAGTGCCGCAGCGTGTGCGGTGACACGGCCTGCGGACCGTCCACGGGCAGACCGGCGCGTTGCGCCGCGCGGCGCAGGATGGTCCAGGCGCCCTGCCGGGTCAACGGGCCACCCCGGGCGTTGAGGAAGACCGCCGGAGCGCCCCGGCCGCCGGCGGCCAGCCCGGGCCGGGCCCGCACCAGGTACGCGGCCAGCGCCCGCAGCGCGTGCCCACCGATCGGCACCAGTCGGTTTCGTCCGCCCTTGCCGCGCAGCAGCGCCACCCCGTCGTCGACGTCCAGGTCGTCCACGGCCGCGCCGACGGCCTCGGAGATGCGCGCCCCGGTGCCGTACAGGAATTCCAGCAGTGCCCGGTCGCGCAGCGCCAGCGGCGCGGCGTCCCCGGCGGCGTCCACCGCGCCGGCGGTCTCCACCAGCCGGATCACGTCGTCGACCGGCAGCGCCCGGGGCAGCCGGCGCGGCGGCACGGGTGGTCGCACGTCCCGGCTCGGGTCGGCGCCGGCGAGGCCCTCGCGCAGCGCGAACCGGTGCAGGCCGCGTACCGCGCTGGCGGCCCGGGCCGCGGAGGAGGCCGCCAGCGGCGGACGGCCGTCGTCGCCGGCTCGCAACCTGGCCAGGTGCTCCTCGATCTGCCCGGTCGAGACCGTCGCCAGGTCGCCCACCCCGGCGGCGGCCAGCGAGGCGAGGTAGCGCTCCAGGTCCCGGCGGTACGACGCGAGCGTGTTCGCGGCGAGTCCACGTTCGACGGTGAGGTGGTCCAGGTAGCCGCGCAGGGCACGGCTCAGGGCCGGCGCGGGCTGCTGACCCGCGTCGGCCCCGTCCGCTCCGGCGGTCGGTTGCCGGCCAGTCAGGCCAGCACCTCGGCCAGGGGCAGGGTGGGCAGGTCGTGCGCCTGGGCGACCGGCCCGTAGACGACGTGGCCGTCGTAGGTGTTCAGGCCCAGGGCCAGCGCCGGGTCGCGGCGGGACGCCTCCCGCCAGCCGTGGTTGGCCAACTCGAGGGCGTACGGGAGGGTGACGTTGGTAAGCGCGTACGTGCTGGTGTTCGGCACCGCGCCTGGCATGTTCGCCACGCAGTAGAAGATCGACTCGTGCACCCGGTAGACCGGGTCGGCGTGCGTGGTGGGCCGCGAGTCCTCGAAGCAGCCGCCCTGGTCGATGGCGATGTCGACAAGCACACTGCCGGGCTTCATCCGGGACACCAGCTCGTTGGTGATCAGCTTCGGGGCCTTCGCGCCGGGCACCAGCACCGCGCCGATGACCAGGTCCGCGTCCAGCACGGCCCGCTCGATCTCGTACGCGTTGGAGGCGACGGTCTGCAGGTGGCCCCGGTAGATGGCGTCGGCCTGGCGCAGCCGGGCCACGTCCTTGTCCAGCAGCAGCACCTCGGACTGGAGCCCGAGCGCGATCGCCGCGGCGTTCAGGCCGGACACGCCCGCCCCGATGACCACGGTCTTGGCCGCGTACACGCCGGACACCCCGCCGGGCAGCACTCCCCGGCCGCCCCCGGTACGCATCAGATAGAAGGCACCGACCTGCGGCGCGAGCCGACCGGCCACCTCGGACATCGGGGCGAGCAGCGGCAGCGACCGGTCGGGCAGTTCGACCGTCTCGTACGCGATTCCGGTGACCTTGCGGTCGAGCAGCGCCTGGGTGCAGTCGGCGGACGCGGCCAGGTGCAGATAGGTGAAGAGCACCTGCCCCGCGCGCATCCGGTGGTACTCCTCGGCGACCGGTTCCTTGACCTTGAGGACCAGCTCCGCGGTGTCCCACACCTCGTCGGCGGTGGCCAGGATCTTGGCGCCGGCCGCGGCGAACTCCTCGTCGGTGATGCTCGACCCGATCCCGGCGTCGGCCTCGACGAAGACCTGGTGACCGCTGCGGGTGAACTCGTTGACGCCCGCGGGCGTGATCGCCACGCGGTACTCGTGGTTCTTGACCTCGCGTGGGATGCCGACCTTCACGATGCAGACACCTCTCTTCGGGGAAGGCTCTCCCCGAGTGCGCGGTGCCGTGGTGGCCCCTTTGCCACCACGGTCAACCGGTCCCGCGGGCGGCAGTCTAGGCGCGCCCGTACGGCACCGGAGCCTGCACTGTGACACCCGGTGGCCGCGACCGCTGACGATGTGTCAGGTGTGCTCGCCAGCCGTCGGTGGGACGTCGCCTCAGCCGTCAGGACAGTGTTCGCCCATCATCGTGCCACTTCAGGTGGACCGGTGCCGACAGCGGCAGAGTGGATCACTATTGTGACGCCTCATGACCACTCCTCCCTACCAGCCCGGGTACCCCCAGGGCGTTTCCGACAAGAGCAAGGTCGTCGCGGGCGTCCTGCAGATTCTGCTGGGCGGCTTCGGCGTCGGCCGGTTCTACATGGGCGACACCAAGACTGGCGTCATCCAGCTGATCGTCACCCTGGTGACCTGCGGTATCGGCAGCATCTGGGGCCTCGTCGACGGCATCCTGATCCTGGTGAAGGGCGGTGTCGACGGGCAGGGCCGGCCGCTGCGCGACTGACGACACCGATCACGAGGGGGCCGTGCGGTCGATCCGCCCGGCCCCCTCGTCGTGTCCGCCCCTCGCGGTGTACGTGGATCAGCCCGGCGGCGGGGTGTCCGGCCGGCGCAGCACCGACCAGCCGGCGTCGCGGGCGCGGGCCGCGGCCAACAACCCGGCCACGCAGGGCGCGTTCGTGATCTCGCCGGCCAGCACCATGCCGACCGCCTCGTCCAGGTCGATCCGGACGATCTGGAGGTCCGCCTCCTCGTCGTGCCGGTCATGCCGCTGCTCCGCCGGCACCTCGCCGAGGTCACGGGCGAGGAAGACCCGGATCAGTTCGTCGGTGAACCCCGGCGAACTGTGCAGGTCGACAAGCATGTCCAGCCGGCCGGCGGTCAGGTCGGCCTCCTCGGCCAGCTCCCGCGTCGCGGTGACCGCGGGATCCTCGCCGGCGACATCGGTCAGCCCGGCCGGCAGTTCCCACAGGCGTCGGCCGACCGGCTGCCGGTACTGCCGGATCAGCACCACCTGGCCGGCGTCGTCAAGCGCCACCACCGCCACCGCACCGACGTGCCGGACGACGTCGCGCGCGGCGGTCCCGCCGCCCGGCATGCTCACCTCCTCGGTGACCACCTCGAAGATGCGGCCGCGGTAGCGCACCTGCCGGGAGCGCACCTCGTAGCGGTGCTCGATGGCGCTCACGACGCCGACGTCGCCTTCGTGGCCGCGCCGTTGCGGGTGGCCCGCTCCGGCGCGTCACCGTCCAGGTCGACCGGGAGCTGGTCGGAGCGCGAGTACGCCACGGCGGCCCGGACGAAGGCGGCGAAGAGCGGGTGCGGCCGGGTCGGTCGGCTCTTGAGTTCCGGGTGCGCCTGGGTGGCCACGAAGAACGGGTGCAGCTCGCGGTCCAGCTCGACGAACTCGACCAGCCGGCCGTCCGGCGAGGTGCCGGACACCTGCAACCCGGCCTTGGCCAACTGGTCGCGGTAGGCGTTGTTCACCTCGTACCGGTGCCGGTGCCGCTCGCTGATCTCGGTGCTGCCGTACGCCTCGGCGACGATCGAGCCCTCGACGAGCCTCGCCGGGTACGCGCCCAGCCGCATGGTGCCGCCCAGATCGCCGCGTCCGGCGACGATGTCCTCCTGGTCGGCCATGGTGGCGATGACCGGGTGCACGGCGTCGGCGTCGAACTCAAGCGAGTTGGCGCCGTCCAGCCCGGCCAGGTGCCGGGCCACCTCGATGGTCATGCACTGTAGGCCGAGGCAGAGCCCGAGCAGCGGGATGCCGTTCTCCCGGGCGTACCGGGCGGTGCCGATCTTGCCCTCGATGCCCCGCACGCCGAAGCCGCCGGGGATGACGATGCCGTCGACACCGGCCAGCGCCGTCGCAGCGCCCGACGGGGTGACGCAGTCGTCGCTTGGCACCCAGCGCAGCTGTACCCGGGCCCGGTTGCCGAACCCGGCCGCCCGGATCGCCTCGCTGACCGAGAGGTACGCGTCGGGCAGGTCGACGTACTTGCCGACCACCGCGACGGTGACCGTGCGCTGCGGCTGGTGCACCCGCTCCAGCAGGTCGTCCCAGCCGTCCCAGTCCACGTCCCGGAAGGAGAGCCCGAGCCGGCGCACCACGTACGCGTCGAGCCCTTCCCGGTGCAGCACCCGGGGAATGTCGTAGATGCTCGGCGCGTCCGGCGCGGCGATGACCGCCTCGGCGTCCACGTCGCAGTAAAGCGACAGCTTGTGCTTGAGCTTGTCCGGGATGTCCCGGTCCGAGCGGCAGACGATGGCATCCGGCTGGATACCGATGCTGCGCAGCTGTGCCACCGAGTGCTGGGTCGGCTTGGTCTTCAGTTCCCCCGACGGCGCCAGGTACGGCACCAACGAGACGTGCAGGTAGAAGCAGTTGTCCCGACCCAGGTCGTGCCGGACCTGGCGGATCGCCTCGAGGAACGGCAGCGACTCGATGTCACCGACCGTGCCACCGACCTCGGTGATCACCACGTCCGGGGTACGGCCGTCGTCGTCGGGGTCGGCCATCGCCCGGATCCGCGACTTGATCTCGTTGGTGATGTGCGGGATCACCTGGACGGTGTCGCCCAGATACTCGCCGCGCCGCTCCTTGGCGATCACGTCGGAGTAGATCTGGCCGGTGGTGACGTTCGCCTTGCCGGAGAGCGCCCGGTCCAGGAACCGCTCGTAGTGGCCGACGTCCAGGTCGGTCTCGGCGCCGTCCTCGGTCACGAAGACCTCGCCGTGCTGGAACGGGTTCATCGTGCCCGGGTCGACGTTGAGGTACGGGTCGAGCTTCTGCATCACCACCCGAAGCCCGCGGGCGGTCAGCAGATTGCCGAGGCTGGAGGCGGTCAGCCCCTTACCCAGCGAGGAGGCGACGCCCCCGGTGACGAAAATGTGCCTGGTCGTCCGTGCTGTAGGGGCCAAGGCCTGCTCCCGTGTCGTCCGTCGCGGTCATGCAGACCGCCGAGCCGATCAGCGAAGTGATCACGCGATCCACGGGATTCCACGGTAACACCTTCCCGACGGGGCCCCGGTGCCGCACCCGAGGTCCCCGTCGCCGGTCACCCGGTCGCGACCTCGGCCGACGAACGCATCGCCCCACCGCGCCCGCCAGCGGCCTCCGGCCCGGCCCCGCTGGGCCGCACCCCGGCACCGTCGTCGGCCGTCGCCCCGGCGCCGTCGGCCGTGCTCGTACCGGCCTCCTCGGGCCGGTCGGCGCCGGCCGAATCGTCAGGCCGGGCGGCGTCGTCGTCAGGCCGGGCGGCGTCGTCGTCAGGCCCGGCGTCCCGGCGCGCGGCCGGGCCGTCGGGCCAGCCCGCCTCCCCCGGCCGGGTCCGATCGGCCGCGTGGTCGAGCACCCGCAGCGCCGACAGCGCCGCCATCGGCACCACCACGGCCGCCGCCGCGCCGGCGACATCCAGCGCCGCGCCGCCCAGCACGCCACCGATCACCACCGCCACCCCGGTACCGGCCATCGCCGCCCGGATCGCCGGATAGATGCCGAACAACCGCATCAACCCACCCCAGGGCCGCAGCAGGGCGAACCACACCAGCAGGGCCCCCGCCAGGGCCAGCACGGTCAGTGGACTGTTCACAAGCGTCTCGAAGTTCGACGTGCCGGACCGCTGCACGGTCAGCCCACCGGTGCCGTCGCCCAACGCCGCCAGGAACCGGCCCAGGCTGCCCCGCTCGGCCGGCACCCGGCCCAGGTCCAGCATCGCGAACCCGACCGTCACCGCCAGCCCGGCCATCGCCGCCCAGGCCAGCCGGGTCAGGGTCAGCCAACCGCCGGCACTGATCGCCGCAGCGACGCTCACCCCCGCCGTCAACGCGATCGCCCCGATCGAGTCGGCACCGAGATACGGACTGCCGACCACCACCACCGCGAGCCCGCCCAGGGTCACCATGACCACCGGCCGCCACTCGCGACGCACCCGCTGGGCGAGCCAGCCCGCGCTCAGCAGCGCGGCGGCGACGAACACCCCGAGCCCGACCGTGCCGAGCCCGGCGTACCGGCCACCTTCCAGCGCCGAGTAGCCGACCACCCCGTTGAGTTGCAGCCGCGCCCCGGTGACCACGTCCAGGCCGATCGCGAGGGTGGTCAACCCGGCCACCGCGCCGAGCGGGCCGAGAGTGTCGCGGTAGCCCGGTGCAAGCCGCACCAGCAACGTCACGGCGGCCACCAGCACGCCGGTCAGCGCGGCGAAGGAGACCGCCGGGTGCGCGTACCGCCACCACGGCGCGGCCTCGGCGAGCAGGGCCGCCGGCATCGCCAGGGCAGCAGCGACGAGCAGCACCTCCACGATCGCCACCACCCGCGGGGAAACCGGCTTCGGGCCGTACGGCCCGGCGACCCGGCGGGCGCGGCGCAGCAGCGGCAACACCGCCACCGCGAGCGCCACCTGCACGCCGGCCAGCAAGGTGAAGAACCCGCCGGCCACCTCCTGCTGCGCGGCGGCCTCCCGGTCAGCGTCGGCCGGCTCGGCGATCGCGGCCGGCAGGTCGGCCGGGCGGCCACCGACCGACTCCGCTGGCCGGCCGAGAAACGGTCGGTCCGGCATCGGACGGCCCAACGCGGCCAGCGCGGTCGGCGCGAGGTCCACCAGTTGCAGGTAGCCCCGGCGGGCGGTGCTGGGCGAGGTCAGCCAGCCCTCCTCCCAACCCGGACCGTCGGCGATGGCCACATGCAGCCGCGACGGCCGTTCGGTGTCGGCGACCCCCGCCACGATCACCAGCGAGTCCGGCGGTCTCCCCGCCAACACCCGGGCGAGCTGCTCGTCGGCCGCACGCGCCGCCTCCGCACGCGCCGCCGGATCCGCGCCGGCCACGGTACCGAGATCGACAATGCTCAGTACGCAGGACCCGAGCAGCCCGCTCGGATCCTCGGGCAGCGTCGGCTCGTACCGGTCCACCCGACCGAACGGCCGCGCCGCGGCCACCGCCGCCCCCGGCCCGACCGCCACCGAGCAACGCACCGACTCCGACAGCGCACCCGGCACCGTGCCCCACGGCAGCCGATCCTGGTTGTGCAGGACCACGCTGTCCTGCTCCGGCAGGTACGCCCCGATGCCGTCCGGCCGCTCCACCGTCACCTCGGCGGGCGGGCACTGCTCGTCCGGGCTGCTGCCGCTCCACGCCGCGTAGCTGCCCGCGCCGAGGGTGAGCCAGCCGTCCAGCGGGCAGGTGGGCCGGTGTACCGACCGCACCGACAGCGAACCGATCGAACCCTCCCGGGCCATCCGCCACAACGTCGGAGTGGTCTGCGGGTCCACGTCGTCCCAGCGCAGCCCGGCCACCCCGGCCAGCACCACGAAATCGGCGCTCGGTCGCGGTGGCGGCGACTGCGGGCGGGCCGTCAACGCCGTGATGCCGAGCGCCACCACGAGCAGCGTGAGCAGGATCGGAGCGACGCGGCGCAGCATCAGCGGCGTCCCCTCGACGACGCGTCGGCACCCGGCGCGGCCGGACCGCAGGCCAGCTCCGCGTAGAGCGCGAGCAGCTGGGCGAGGGTCTCCGCCTCGGTGGGCCAGGTCGCCGCCCGCGCCGCACCACGCCGCGCCAGCTCGGCCCGGCGCTGTTCGTCGTCGAGCAACTCGCGTACCGCCGTGTCGACCGCATCGACGTCCCCCGGCGGCACCAGCACCACCGCGTCGCCGACCAGTTCCGGCAGGCCACCCACCGCGGTCGCCACCAGCGGTACGCCGGCCCGCATCGCCTCCTGGGCGAACAACTGGCGGGCCTCCCAGTCGCTGGTCACCACCGCCAGGTCCGCCGCGGCGAGCAGGTCGGCCACGTCGGTGCGGTGCCCGAGCAGGGTGACCGGGGCGCGGGCGGCACTGATCCGCGCCGCCAACGGCAGATACGCCGGACCGCTGCCGGCGATCACCACCGCCGGCGGCGGAGTGCGCTCCCGCCACCGGGCGGCGGCATCCACCAGCACGTCGTACCGCTTCTGCGGATGCAGCCGGCCCACGGACAGCACCAGCGGCTGGTCGGCGGCGACGGCGAACTCGGCCCGGACGGCGGCCCGGCGCCGACGCGGCGCGGGCAGCTCCGGAGCGGCGACCGGAGCGAGCCGGGCGTCCCGGGCACCCAGCGCTGCGGCCCGCTCCACCAGGTCGGAGGAGGCGCCGAGGGTCACCTGAGCGCCCCGGGCGACCATCCGCTCGGCCAGCCGGGACAGGCCACCGCGCAGCCCACCGGCCAGCACCGCGTTGTGCCAGGTCACCACGAGCGGCGCGGTGGGCCGGGCGAGCACCGTGACCAAGCCGGCGCGCAGCCCGTGCGCGTGCACCACGCCGACCTGCTCCGCGGCGAGCACCCGGCGCAGAACGAGCACCGCCCGGGCATCGGCGGGCGTGGGCGTGGCCGGGATCTCCACCGGCGCGAACCGGGCACCGGTGGCGACGAAATCAAACTGGTCCTGGGTCCCCGCCGGCCCGCAGACCAGCACCGACTCCCCGGCAGCGGTCAGCCCACGGGCCAGCGCCCGCACGTGCTGCCCCACGCCGCCCGTGCTGGAGGCCAGCACCAGCACCACCACACCCCGCCGGTCAGGCATCCTCTCCGCACTCACCGGACCAACCTTCCGTTCGCGACTGCGGGGCTCGCAAGCTCACTCCTCGCGCTCACCGGGCTGGCCTTTCGTTCGCGACTGCGGGGCTCCGCTGCGCTGCACTCCTCGCGCTCACCGGGACACCGTCTCCTTCCCGTCGCCCCGCTCCGGGGGGTTGCCGCCCTGCTGCCCGCGCCGGGTCCGGCCTCGACTCAGGCGCCGCCACAGCCCGGCCAGCAATGGGCGCACGTCCTGCCGGTCGACCAGCCAGAGCACGCCGAGGAAGACGAGACCGACCAGGGCTCCGGACAGCATGCCCTGCACCAGCGCCGCCCACCGCGCCGGGGGTGCGCCCCCGTCGTCGACGAACCCGAGCAGCGCCAACGCGGCGAGGGCCGCAACCGCGCCCGCCAGCACCCCGGCGCCGCCGGCCCGCGCGGCACCGGCGACCGCCGCCGCACCGGCCACCCGCCGCACGGCGAACAGCAGGAGCACGCCGAGCAGCAGCATCCCCACCGAGTTTGCCAGCGCCACCGCCAGCACCCGGTCGGCCACCGGGAACAGCGCCGACAGTGGCACCAGGACCAGCGGCACCACCAACCAGCCGGCGCTGATGGCGACACTGGCCGCCCGGGTCGCGCCCCGCGCGTACAGGGCCCGGGACAGCACCGCGAACAGACCGTACCCGAGCAGGCCGGGGGCGAAGCCGGCCACGGCCGCGGCGGTGGCTCCCGCGTCGAGCGGGAAGAACCAGCCGATCGGCCCGGCCGCACCGATCAGCACCGCCGCGCCGAGGCAGCTGAACAGCAGCACCCCGCGCAGCGTCGCCGACAGGGTTTCGCGGTAGGTCCGCTCGTCGCCGGCCGTCGCCGCCGCCGCCAGGGTCGGGTACGCGGCGGTGGCCAGCGGCACCGCCAGCACCGCCCAGGGCAGCAGGTAGAACGTCTGGGCCAGGTTGAACACCTGCGGCGCCTCGGTGGGGCCGCCGGCCAACTGGCGCAGGATCACCGCCAGCGCCACCTGCTGGGCGGTGACCGTCACCACACCGGCCACGGCCAGCCCGCCCACCCGGGCCCGCGCGTCGGCCGGGAAGGCGTACCCGGGACGCAGCCGCAACCGCAGCCGGCGCAGCGGGATCAGCAGCGACAGTGAGAGCACCACCACCCCGAGCGTGGTGCCGGCCGACAGGATCAGCTCCCCTCCCCGGCCCGCCTGCGCCACGCTCGCCCCCGGCCCGGCCACCGTCACGAACACCAGGTAGACGACGATCACCGTGAGGCTGGACAGCAGCGGAGCGATCACCGGCCAGGCGAACCGGCGGTGCGCCTGGAGCACACCGGTCAGCACGATGCCGATGCCGTACAGCGGCAACTGCGGCGCGAACACCCGCAGCATCCGGGCACCCGCCGCCAACTCCTCCGGCGACCGGCCGTCGGCGATCAGGGCGATGACCGGATCGGCGGCCAGCGCGACCAGCACCGCCAGCGGCACCAGCAGGGTCACCGTCCAGGTGAGCAGGGCCCCCGTGGTGGCCGCCACCGCCCGCCGGTCGCCGGCCGCCACCGCACCGGCGAGCAGCGGTACGACCAGGCTGGCCAACGCGCCACCGGCGACGATCTCGAAAATGATGTTGGGGATGGTGTTCGCGAGCACATACATCGCGCCCAGGTCGCTGCCCTGCACCACCCAGGTGAAGACGGCGGTACGCCCGAACCCGGCCAGCCGGCTGAGCACGGTGAGCACGGCGATGAGCGCGGCTGCTCCGGCCAGCCGGCCGGCGTCGGCGAGGGGTGCCGGTCTGGTCACGTCAGTCGGCGCGGCGGCCCAGCGCGTCGAGTTCACGCAGCCCCGGTGTGTTCGCGATGACCCGCGTGAAACTGATCTTCTCGCTGGCGGCGGTCAGGCCGGCCAGCACCGCGAGCAGAGCGGCCCGACCGACCGGGCCGGTCCGGGCGGCCAACGCCACCCCGAGCACCGCGCCGAGCGCGTTCGCACCGCTGTCGCCGAGCATCACGTCCTCGTCGAGGTCGGCGGGGAGCAGCCCGGCCGCCGCACCCACCGCACCGGCGGCGATCCCGCCCTGCCCGCCACCGACAAGCGGCGCACCGAGCAGCAGGCCGGACTTCAGCGCCCGCCCCGGCCGCAGGTCGAGCAGGTTGAGCAGGTTCGCGGTGCCGGCCACCACGCCCGCGCCGAGCAGCACGTCGACGCCCCGGCCGAACGCGCCCTGCCGCCGCCGGCCCCGGTGTGCGGCCACCCGCGCATCACCGGCGAGCAGCGCCGCGGCGCCCAGACCCGCCGCACCCACCCCGACGATCTTGACCAGGCCGGTGGTGACCCGTCCCTGCCGCAGCGCGGCCAGATGCCCGGCGAAGCCCTTGTCGCCCTTCTGCTCCGGTCGGGCGCCGACCACGTCGTCGTAGAGCCCGACGGCACCCGCACCGAGCCCGGCCACCAACGCCGCAGCTCCGGCCGGCACGCTCGCCGCGCCACCGGCCGCCGCGCCGCTGGCACCCAACGCGAGCGCCGGCCCGGCGGCCAGGGTGACCGTACGCCCACGGAAGTTTGTGCGTTCCAGGCCCGGCCCGGCCGGTGAGGTACGCACCTGCCGCAGCGCGTACCGGGCGGCAGCCGCCCCGATCCCCGCCACCACAAGTCGACCGAGCATGCTCATGCCGGCACTCCGCTCACGTGTGGCCCTCCCGCCGGCCGCCATGGTCAGAATCGCCCACCGGGCGCGTCAGGCGCGTCGGTGGCTCACTGGGGCAGTTTAGGCACCAGCGAGCCGGCGTTGTCGCCCACGCCGTACTGGCCGGCCTTGCGCTCGTTGAGCTGCTGCACCAGCGCCAGCGTGGTGACCAGTTGGCCCTGCACCGTGTTGGCGTTGTCGATCGTCGAGATGCTCTGGGCCAGCACGGCGTCCCCCCGGACGAAGGCCACCAGGTTGCCGCCGGCGGAACCGTTGCCGGCCACCACGATCGCCCCGGTCCCGTCGAACTGCTCGGCGATCTTGACCACCGCCTCGTCCTTCTTGGCGGAGTCCTTGTCCACGTACGGCAGGCCGCTGACGATCACCACGGCCTCGGCCGGAGCGGTGATCCGGTCCGCCGTGGTCAGGTAGTTGGCGTTGCTGTACGCGGCCAGCACCGCCCGCCGGTCGGCCTCGGTCACCGGCTCCGCACCGGCCGGCCGGTCCAGCAGCACGGTCGCCAGCAGCGCGCTGGAGGTCTCCACACCGTGACCGTTGCCGGGCAGCCCGGAGGTCGGCGCGCCGGTCGGGCGGGCGGCCGTCACCGCCAGCTCCAGCAGGTTGTTGTTGTTCTCCGGGTTGATGAACTTGTCCTGCAGATCGACCAGGCCGGTGAGGTCGGCGCCGGCCAGCCGGAGCATCTCCTGCACGCCCTCGGCGTGGTCGCGACCGGTCGGCGTGGTCATCACCAGCACCCGCTTGCCGCTCAGCGTGCCGGGCAGCGTCACCTGGGCCATCTCGGCCGCGAACTCCTCCTCCAGCTCCAACTCCCGCTGCATGTTCTGGACCGCCTGGCGCATCTGCTGGTTGTCCTTGCGCAGCGAGTTGACGGTTTCCTTCAGCGAATCCGCGACCGGACCGTTGAGGGCGGCTGTGCCGACGACCAGGCCGATCGCCAGCGCCAGGAAGACCGCGGTCAGGGACACCACGTGGTACCGGAAGTTGATCACGCCTACAGCCTCTTGATCGGTCGGGAGCTAGAAGAGCTGGCCGAGCTGGAACACAAAATTGTCCCACCACTCGGAGACCACACCCAGGTACGCCTTACCGACGGTGGAGACGGCCACCGCCGAGGCCATGGCCGCGACCGCCGAGAGCACCAGCAGCAACAGGGAGGAACCCGAGATGCCCTGCCGGTAGAGCCGGCTGACGCCCTTGGCGTCGACCAGCTTGCCGCCGACCTTGAGCCGGGTGAGGAACGTCGACGCCATGCCGCCGCGCCCCTTGTCGAGGAACTCGACAAGCGTGGCGTGGGTGCCCACCGCCACGATGAGCGAGGCGCCCTTCTCGTCCGCCAGCAACATGGCGAGGTCCTCGCTGGTGGCGGCGGCGGGGAAGGTCACCGCCGGCACCCCCAACGCGTTGACCCGGGGCAACCCCGGTGCCCGCCCGTCGGGGTAGGCGTGGACGATCACCTCGGCACCGCAGCGCAGCACGTCGTCGGTGACCGAGTCCATGTCGCCGATGATCATATCCGGCGTGTAGCCCGCCTCGACCAGTGCGTCCGCGCCGCCGTCGACACCGATCAGCACCGGCTTGAACTCCCGGATGTACGGGCGCAGCACGTCCAGGTCGGCCTTGTAGTCGTAGCCCCGTACCACGATCAGGCAGTGCCGGCCCTGGATCTCGGTGGCGATGGTCGGCACGCCGACCCCGTCGAGCAGGAGGTCGCGCTCCTGCTTGAGGTAGTCCATGGTGTTGGCGGCGAACGCCTCCAGTTGCACCGACAGCCCCTCCCGGGCGTCGGTCATCGCCTTGGCGACGCTCTCCACGTCCTGGAGGCTGCCGTGCGCCACCGGGTCGTCAGCCAGGTAGACCGTGTTGCCCTCGATCCGCACCGTGTCGCCCTCACGGATGCGTTCGAAGATGCCCTCTCCGAGGTCGTCCAACAGCGGAATGCCCGCCGAGACCAGCACCTCCGGGCCGAGGTTCGGATAGCGACCGGAGACCGACGGCTTGGCGTTGAGTACCGCGCCGACCCCGACGGCGACCAGGGAGTCGGCGGCGACACGGTCCAGGTCGACATGGTCGATCACCGCGATGTCGCCGGGACGGAGCCGGCCGACCAGGCGCTTCGTCCGGCGGTCGAGGCGCGCGGTGCCGAGGATCCGTCCCGGTTCCGTGTTTCGGATCCGGCGCAACGTGGGTAGACGCATCGTGACCATCCTGGCATGTAGGGCAGGCGAATCTGTCGCGACATGCCTGAGCAGGGCCGCCTAACCAGGGAAACACATGACGGCGAAGGCTGGTGTGCCTCCGCTCACAATCGCGGTCTCAGGACCGCCTTTCCCGGGCCGCCACGGCGAGCAACTCCTCCGCGTGAGCGATACCCAGATCCGAATCGGGCAAACCTGCCAACATCCGGGCCAGCTCCCGGGCCCGCTCGGTGTCCTCCACCACCCGGACCCCGCTGGTGGTCACCGCTCCACCGGTGTCCTTGGCCACCACCAGGTGCCGGTCGGCGAAGGCCGCGACCTGGGGCAGGTGGGTCACCACCAGCACCTGATGGCTGCGGGCCAGCCGGGCCAACCGCCGGCCGATCTCCACCGCCGCCTGACCGCCGACACCCGCGTCGACCTCGTCGAAGACCAGGGTCGGCGGGCCGCCGGAACCGGCGAAGACGACCTCGATCGCGAGCATCACCCGGGACAGTTCGCCACCGGAGGCACCCCGCTGCAACGGCAGCGCGGGCGCGCCCGGGTGGGCCAGCAGACGCAGTTCGACCTCGTCGCCACCCTCCGGCCCGACACCGACCTGCACCCCGTTGACCGACAACGTCGGGTCGGCCCGCCCGGCCGGCCGGGACAGCACCGCCACCTCGATGCGGGCGTGCGGCATGGCCAGCCCGGCCAGCTCGACGGTGACCTGCTCGGCGAAGCGTCCGGCGGCCTCCTGCCGGGACACCGACAGCCGGCCGGCCAACTCGGCCACCTCACCGGCCAATCGGGACGCCTCCCGGTCCAACTCGTCGAGGAACTCGTCGGAGGTGTCCAACTCGGAGAGCCGAGCCTTGGCCCGCTCCGCCCAGGCGATCACCCCGTCGATGTCGTCGGCGTACTTGCGGGTCAACGCCCGCAGCGCCGCCCGACGCTCGTAGAGCGTCTGCAACCGGGCCGGGTCGGCGTCCAACCCGGCCAGATATGTCGACAGCTCAACCGAGACGTCCGCGACCAGGGTGGCGGCCTCCTCCAACCGGGCCGCCAGCTCACCGAGGGCCGGATCGGTGCCGGCCTGCGCCTCCAGCGTCCGCCGGGCGGTGCCGACCAGCGTCGAGGCGTCCGGCGTGTCGTCGCCGGCCTCCAGACCGCCGGCCACGCACTGATGCGCCAGCTGCGCCGCGGTACGTAGCCCCTCGGCGTGCTCCAGCCGCTGCGCCTCCGCCTTCAACTCGTCGTCCTCACCGGGCTGCGGGTCGACCCGGGTGATCTCGTCGAGACCCAACCGCAGCAGGTCCGCCTCCTGGTGCCGTTCCCGCGCGTTACGCCGCCGGTCGGCCAGGTCGTCGACCACCCGCTGCCACTGCGTGTACGCCTCGCGGACGGCATCGAGCAGCTTCTCGTGCTCCGGCCCGGCGAACCGGTCCAGCGCGGCCCGCTGCTCGGCGGGGCGCAGCAGCCGCAGCTGGTCGGACTGGCCGTGCACGGCCACCACCTGCTCGCCCACCTCACCAAGCATCGCCACCGGCATCGCCCGCCCGCCCAGGTGCGCCCGGGAGCGGCCCTCCACGGTGACCGTACGGCTCAGCAGCACCGCGCCGTCCTCGTCGGGATCGCCGCCGGCGTCGCTGATCCGGGCATGCACCGTCTCGGCCACCCGGCCGGTCAACCGGAGCCGCCCCTCGACCACGGCCCGGCCTGGCACGGCGCGTACCCGCCCGGCGTCGGCCCGGCCACCGAAGAGCAGGCCGAGCCCGGTCACCACCATCGTCTTACCGGCGCCGGTTTCGCCGGTGATCACGTTCATGCCGCCGGTAAGCGGCAGCGTCGTGTCCTCGATGACGCCCAGTCCGGTGATGCGTAGCTCCTCCAGCACAGCAACCGACAGTAGACGCGAGCCCCGACACTTGACCAGCCGACGCGACCCCCGGCGTGCCTCGGCCGGCGTCGTCGTACAGTTCTGCCTCATGTTGCAGCTGATCGGCCTGACCTCGGCGGAGGAGGAGCTCTACCGCTGTCTGGTGCAGGTCACCAGTGCGCGGATCGAGGAGTTGGCCGAGCGGCTGCACCGCCCCCGTACGGACATCCTCACTGACCTCGACGCCCTGCGCACCAAGGGACTGGTGCAGCCGGTCGGCCCGGAACCGGACGCTCCGCTGCGCCCGCTCGCGCCGGATGTGCCGCTCGGCGGGATGCTGCTACGCCAGCAGGAGGCGCTCGAGACGGCCCGCGCCTCGGCCACCCAACTCGCCGAGGAATACCGGGCCGCGATGCGGCGGCACGACGCCGAGCACCTGGTGGAAGTGATCACCGGAGCGCGGATGCTCCGCGAGCGCCTGCGCGACCTGCAGAACGCCGCCCGGGTCGAAGTGCTCTGGTTCTGCCGGGCCAACCCGCTGGCGATGACCGGCCAGGACAACGTCGAGGAGTTCCACGCCCTCGCCCGGGGTGTGCGCTACCGGGCCATCTACGAACGCGAGATGCTCCTCGAACCGGGCGCGTTGCAGGACGTCGAGCGGGGCGTACGCGCCGGTGAGCAGGCCCGGGTCCGCGACCGGCTGCCAGTGCGCCTGGCCATCGTGGACGCGCGGACGGCGGTCTGCCCACTGGTACCGGATCGCGGCAGCGTTGAACCGAGCGCCGCGGTGATCGGTCGCAGTCAGCTGCTCGACGCGCTGCTGGCCCTCTTCGAGAGCCACTGGCGGATCGCCACGCCGCTGCGCGCCACCGCGCCAGCAGAAGACCCGGAAGACCCGGCCGCCGAGGGCTACCGGCCGGACGCCGACGAGGTGCGGCTGCTGTCGCTGTTCGTGGCCGGCGTACCGGACAAGTCCATCGCCTCGCAGCTCGGCGTCAGCCGGCGGACCGTGCAGCGCCGGCTCGCCGACCTGATGGCCGTCGCCGGCGTGGACACCCGGCCGGGACTGGCGTTCCAGGTCGCCCGCCGAGACTGGATCTGAACCGGACGGGCGGGGCGGGGCAGCCGCCCGGCCGCCCCGCCCCGGCCACGTCCGCGCAGCCCGTACGCGTCGATCACAGCCTGCTCGACTGTGTTTCCGGCCCGGTCGCTGGCGTGCACCCGCAGCGACACGGTGCCCCGGCCGGCTGGCACGGTGGCGGTGTAGCGGGTGCCGTGCGCCTGCACCGACGCCGTTCGCCAGGTCCGCCCGCCGTCGAAGGACACCTCGACCCGCAGGCTGGTGCCGGTCGGCGCGGCTACCCCGGCCGGCTGGCGCAGGGTCAGCCCGAGCTTGTGCGACCGCTTGCCGGGCACCGCGCCGTGCAGGTCGGCGGGAACCTGGTAGTCGACCTGGAGCAGGGGCAGCGGGGTGGCCTTGCTCCCGGCCGGGCGCGCCGAGGTGAACTGCCAGGACGTCTCGGTTCGGGTGGCGTAGCGCCACGTGGCGGAGGAGCGTCGGGTGGACACGTCCAGCCGGTAGCGGGCCGAACCGGCGGTGGTGGGCACCGGCACCCAGCCGGCGGAGAGGTCCGCGATCTGCCGCCCGTCCCGGCTGACCCGGGCCTCGACCGTCGCCGGCTCCTCGCCGGAGCCGGCGCCACCGAAGTGGCCGTCGGCGTCCACGAACTCGGCCACCCGCAGGTCCAGGGTGTCACCGGTCCGCCGGGGTACCAGGCCAGCGGCGCCGGCCGGCACGGCTGGGCGGACCACCGGGGCGTGCCAGGTCTCGGCCACCCGGTCGGTGGCGGCGTACCGCCGGGGCTCCTGGGTCAGACCGTCCTCCAGCGGCCCCCAGGCGAACACCATCTTGTGCAGCACACGATGCTGCCACAAGTGGTCCCCGGCGCTGACGAACTCCTTACGGGTGGTGCCGTTGCGGACCATCCGCTGGTTGTCGTTCCAGGAGTATCCCTGCCACGGACGCCAGCCGAACCGCTGCTCGGTGGCCCAATCCGCGCCGGTGCCGCCGTAGCTCACGCTCACCTCGGCGGTGTTCTTCGCCGTCACGGTGTGTACGACCCGCTCCGGCACCCATCCCTTCGACACCTGCCACACGTCGTAGAGGTAGGGGCTGTCCACGGTCAACGTGAGGTCCAGCGTCGCCCGGCCCGTGCGCGCCGCCGCGATCAGCCGCTGCCCGTCGTCGTGCGCCACCACCAGCGACGGAATCGGCAGCCGGTCTCCGTCCGGACGCCACACCGTCCAGGCGCTGACGTCGGCCGGCCGGACGATCAGCACTGCGGCGGCGCCGGCGGCCGCGACAGCGGCGACCTGTTCCTCCTCCGAGCGATCCGGATCGGTGCCGAGCAGCACGGCGGCGTCCCGCACCCCGGTCAACTCGCCGGGCTTGCCGGTGCCGGCCCAGGCCAGCGGCAGTTTCCGCCGGCCGGTCGGTGCCGGCGACGTACCCATCAAGTTGATGTCCGCCGGTCCCGACACGCCGCTGATCTTCGCGTCCACCATCGGCGCGACGAGTTGCCAGCGGGAGGCGAACTCGAACTCTCCCGTCCGCACCGGCCGGGTCGGCGTGACGTTTACCTGCTGCACGGTGCTGAACGCCATCACCCCGTGGGCGATCTGCCGGCCGTTGCCCAGCAGCCGGTGCACGTAGTAACTGAGCGATGCCCGCTGTTCGGCCGGTTTCGGCGTCTCGATCCGCACCGGGGTGCCCTTGCGCGCGTCCAGCACCACGGTCAGGTCCCGGTCGACATTGAGCTCCGGCTCGATGAGGGAGGTCAGCTGCTCGTCCAGGGGCGCCCCGTGCTCGACCAGCGCGGTCAGCAGATACGTGCCCTCCTCGACCTGCAGTGTGCCCTCACCCGGCCAGAAACCCCAGTAGTCCGACTCGGGTTGCTCGCCGAAAAGCGTCAGTGCCGGTGAGAAGGTCGGCTTGCCCTTCCGGTCCAGCACCTTGACGGTGACCGTGTGCGTCGGGCGGGCGAGGGTGAACGCGACCGGCGTACGCACCATGACGCCATCCGCGCCGGTCGCCACCAGCCAGCCACCGTGCGGCCCCGGGGCCAGCTTCGCCGGGTCGGCCCGCAGCGACACCGGCACGCTGCCGCCCGCCGGCACGGTGACCTGATTGGCCGCGACCGCGACACCGTCGGTCTCGGGCACGCCGGTGTCCGTGTTGCGCAGGTCCAGGGCGAGCCGCAGGGTCTGCGGGGCCGTCGTGCCGTTGGTGTACGTGACGTGCCGCTCGACCGTGCCGCCGTCGATCACCACCCGACCGAAGTCAGCGGTGGCCGAGGCGTACACCCGCTGGCCGAGCGCCCGGGCCACGTCGATCCGGCCACCGCCCTGCTCGAAGACGGTCAACTGCGGATTCGCCTGCGTGGTGCTGACCAGCGCGTCCTTGAGCTTCCCGGCGGCCCAGTCGGGGTGCTCCTGGGCGAAGATCGCCGCCGCGCCCGCCACGTGCGGAGCGGCCATCGAGGTGCCGGAGGCGGTCGTGTAAGCCTCGCCCACCGGCGTACCCATGCTGGAGCCGGCGGCCCGGGCGGCGACGATACCAACGCCCGGCGCGGTGATCTCCGGCTTCAGGCCGTTGTCACCGAGGCGGGGCCCTCGGCTGGAGAACGCCGCCAGATTGTCGTCGCGGTCCACCGCCCCGACGGTGAGGGCCGAGGTGGCCGCGCCCGGCGAGCCGACGGTACGCGGGGCGCCGGCGTTGCCGGCGGCGACCACGAAGAGCGCTCCGGTCTGCGCGGTCAGGTCGTTGAGCGCCTGACTCATCGGATCGGTGCCGTCGGTCGGGCCGCTGCCGAGGCTCAAGTTGACCACTTTCGCGCCGGCATTGGCGGCCCACTCCATCGCCGCGATGACGTCCGACTCGTAGCCGGCACCGCTGTCGTCGAGCACCTTGCCCACCAGCAGTCGCGCGCCGGGGGCGACGCCCTTGCGCAGGCCACCCGACGCCGCTCCGCTGCCGGCGACGGTCGCGGCGACGTGCGTGCCGTGACCGTGCCCGTCGCGGACGCTGCCGCTACGGGAGAAGTCCCGCGCCTCGGCGATCCGACCGACCAGGTCCGGGTGGGTGGCGTCGACGCCGGTGTCGAGCACGGCCACCGTGACACCGCTGCCGTCGCGGCCAGCCGCCCAGGCCGCAGGCGCGCCGATCTGCGGCACGCTGTGCTCCAGCGCTGGATGGACCCGTCCGTCCAGCCAAATGTTGGCGATCCCGGCACCCAGTCGCGGGGCGGTGACGGCGGTGGACTGACGGGCCGTCGGCGCGCCGGCCAACTGTGTCCACAGGCCACCGACATCGCCCTTGCCGACCCGTACGGCGGCGCCGTTGATGCTCGCCAAGGGGCGGGCCTCGGCGACGGCCAGCGGGCGGACGCGGCCGGCCGCCGGCTCCTGGTAGCGCACGATCAGCGGCAGGACGCCCTGCGCGGCGTCGCCATAGCCGTCCTCGGCCAGTTCCTGCACATCGAACAGGTTGGCGTCGAGCACGCCACTGGAGACGTACGGCAGGACGTCGCTGGGCAGCACCCGCAGCCCGCCGTCAACCTCCAGGCTATGGAAGATCACCCGTTCCCGGCCGGGGCCGGGGCGGACGGTGGCGGCGACCCGGCCGGATGCCGCCGGGGCGAGGTCGACCTGGTCACCGGTGATCAGGGTGATCCGTACGGGCCCAGTACCGGGGGCTGTCGGCCCTGGTAACGGGCCGCTGGGTTGAGCGGGCGGGTCGGCGGACACGGGGGTGGCGAGTCCGATGGCCAACGCGCCGGCCGCGCCGGCGATCAGCCAGCGTGAGGGCCTGTGCATGCGATGTGCTCCTCTGCTCCGGGGGCCGATCCATCGAAGATCGACCGCTCGGAGTCTGCGACGCGGTCCACCGCACGGTCACTAGTCTGGGTCCGCCGCACCGGCGACATGTCGCCAGGTGGACACCGAACGGACAGCTGACCGGCCGGTAGATGTCCGGCTGGTTACCAGCCGACGCGCGTCAGGAGGCAGTTGGTCAGCGGCGGTTGCCCCGCCAGCCATGCACCGGCAGGCCGAACTTGGCCACCAGTCGATCGGTGAAAGACCGGTCCCGCAACCGCACGATCCGCACCGGCAGCGTGCCCCGCCGCACGGTGACCCGGGCCCCCGGCGGCAGGTCGTACACCCGCCGCCCGTCGCAGGAGAGCACGGCGAGGGTGGTGAACGGGTCGACGGTGATCGAGAACGTCGAGGTGGGCGAGGTCACCAGCGGCCGGCTGAACAGCGCGTGCGCGCTGATCGGCACCAGCAGCAGCGCCTCCACCTCCGGCCAGACCACCGGACCGCCGCCGGAGAAGGCGTACGCGGTGGAGCCGGTGGGGGTGGCGCAGACCACTCCGTCGCAGCCGTAGCGGGAAAGTGGGCGCCCGTCGACGTCGACGAGCAGCTCCAGCATCTGGGCCCGCTCCCCCTTCTCCACGCTGATCTCGTTGAGCGCCCACGACTCGATCGTCGGCCCGCCGTCGAACTCAGCGGTGACGTCAAGGGTGAGCCGTTCGTTGACGGTGTAGTTGCGGCCCACCACGTCCCGGACCGCGACGTCGAGGTCGTCGATCTCCGCCTCGGCGAGGAAACCGACCTTGCCGAGGTTGATCCCGAGCAGCGGCACCTTCGCCGGCCGGGCCAGTTCGGCGGCGCGCAGGAACGTGCCGTCCCCACCGAGCGCGATGACGATCTCCGCGCCCTCGGCCGTCTGCGGACCCGTCACCGGCACCACGCCCGGCAGGTCGAGATCCTCGGCCTCCTCGGCCACCACGCGGACCTCGAACCCCGCGGCGATCAGATCGGCAGCGACCGTCCGGGCGTGTTCGGTACTGCGGCGGCGACCGGTGTGGGTCACCAGCAGCGCACTGCGGGTCACCGCACGACCTGCCCGACCCGGGCCGCCCGGCCCGCCGAACCGCCCAGCCTGGACGAGCTCGTCGCGGCGCTCGACGCCGGCCCGAGTGTCACCCGCACCGTGGTGATACCTTGCCCGCTGCTTCCGGTCACCCGGCCACCTCCTCCGTCACCTCGTCCGGCGCATCGCCGGACACCGTCGGGCCCTGCGGTCCGGCTGCCACCACGGCCCGGACCCGCTCCGGGTCGGCCGGCGGCGCGTCCCGGCGTAACCATACGAAGAACTCGACATTGCCGCTCGGTCCCGGCAGCGGACTCGCGGCCAGATCCATCAGCCCCAGTCCCAGCGCGGCGGCCGCCGCCGCGACATCGAGCACCGCCTCGGCGCGCAGCGCCGGCTCGCGCACCACGCCGCCCGCCCCGACCCGGTCCTTGCCCACCTCGAACTGTGGCTTGACCATCAGCGCCAGATCACCGTCGGTCCGGGTGCAGGCGGCCAGGGCCGGCAACACCAACCGGAGCGAGATGAACGACAGGTCGGCAACGGTCAACTCGACCGGACCGCCGATCACCTCGGCAGTCAGCGCCCGGACGTTGGTGCGCTCGAACACCCGCACCCGCTCGTCCGTACGCAGCGACCAGGCCAGCTGTCCGTAGCCGACATCGACCGCGACCACCTCGGCCGCGCCGGCGCGCAGCAGCACGTCGGTGAAGCCACCGGTGGACGCGCCGGCATCGAGGCAGCGTCGGCCGGCCACCGTCAAACCACCCGGAGCGAACGCGGAGAGCGCTCCGGCCAGCTTGTGACCGCCCCGCGAGACGTACTCCAAAGTGGGGTCGGCCCCGGTGACCAGCAGCGGGTCGGCGGGGTCGACCATCGCCGCGACCTTGCGGGCCGGCACCCCACGCAGCTGGACCCGACCGGCTTGCACCAGTGCGGCGGCCTGCTCGCGGGAACGGGCCAGGCCACGGCGGACGAGTTCGGCGTCCAACCGGTTACGACGTGCCATGGTGGGGCGGCCTCCTCAGCCCTGGTCGATGCTGGCGAGCGTTTCCCGCAACGTCTGGTACGCGGCCTCGTACTGAGCGATCTGGTCCGCCGGGGCCAGGGCGGCCGCGTTCGCCATCGCCCGCACCGCGGCGTCCACCGCCGGATGACCACCGTCGTCGCCCTCAGTCGCGGACCACCGGCTGGGCGGCGGGCCCGGGCGCGGCCCGGGCGGGGCGGGTCGAGGCGCCGTCATGCCGGCGGTTCCGGTCGACGCACCCCGTCGTCCGCGGTACGGACCACAGTCCCGGGCGCCTTCTTCGCCACGGCCTTCTTGGCGACCGTCTTCTTAGCCACGGTCTTCTTCGCCACGGCTTTCTTCGCCACGGCCTTCTTGGCGACGGTCTTCTTGGCGACGGCCTTCGTCGGCGTCCCCGCGCCGGGCGAGGTCGGACGCGGCGGCGCGGCGGCGGCCGTTTCGGGCGTACCGACCGACGGCACGTCGGCGTGCGCGGCGGCACCCGTCCGGCCCGGCCCGGCTGCGGCATCCAGCCGGCGTTCCAGCTCGCGTACCCGACGCTCCAACTCGGTGACCTCCTCGGCGGTGGCCAGGCCGACCGCGCCGAGTGTCCGCTCGACTTCGAACCGCACCAGTTTGGTCAACGCCTCCCGGTTGGCCGCACCGGTGGAGCGCAGTTCCTCGGCGAGCGTCTGAAGTTGGGCCGCCGTCGCTCCGGTCGAACCCATCACTCGACGCACCGCGTCCTGCGCCTTCTTCCGGGGCGCCTCCGTCAGGCCCATGGCCAGTTCGAGGTAGGCGCGCCACGCGTCCTGCATGCCTGAGTCCTTTCGCCCGGCGGCTTGGTGCAGGTGTCACGCTACCGGGCCACCCGAGGCACCCTGTGCGGTACGGTGCCGGGGGATGACGTGGTGTTGGCGAGGAGGCGATGGTGGCCACGGTGGACGAGTGCCGGCAGGCGTTGCAGGATCTGGCCGACCGGCTGGAACACAACGCGGAACACGTCCGCGACCGGGTCGACCTGGACCGCACGCTGGCCTGTCGGGTCACCGACCTGGAAACCGCCTTCCACGGCCGTCTCACCGGCGGCCGGCTGATCGACCTGGCCGACGGCGACGACCCGAAGGCGAAGATCGCCCTGAGCACCACCAGTGACGACCTGATCGCCCTGGTCCGCGGTGACCTCGACGTCACCCGCGCGGTCGCCAACCGCCGGGTGTCGATCAAGGCCAACCCGTTCGACCTGATGAAGCTCCGCAAGCTGCTCTGAGCGCGCGGGGCCGCGTCAGGTGGACAGCCCGAGCGCCTCCAGCGCCTGCGCCGCCGCCGGGGTGGCCGCCGTCGGCAGTCCCGCCGGACGGTGCCACCACGCCACCGCGCAGAGCGCCGCCAGCGCATCCAAGGGGCGTCCCGCCCCGGTGAGCTGCCAACCGTCCGCGCCGGTGACGACGTGCCAGCCGCCGTTGTCTCCCGAGGCCGCCGGCACCCGCACCACCTCGGTGGGATCGAAGAGTCCGGCCAGGTTCCGGGCGACGTGCGTGGGCCGACGATGCGACGGCGCGGCCAGCAGTTCGGGTACATCGCTGACGCCGGTGAGCACCAACAGGCTGTCCAGCCCGGCGCGGTTGGCCCCCTCGATGTCGGTGTCCAGACGGTCACCGACGACCAGGGTCCGGCCTTCGCCCGCCCGTCGCGCGGCGGTGGCGAACAGTTCCGGCGCGGGCTTGCC
This sequence comes from Micromonospora sp. PRAS1, assembly GCF_059553435.1. Taxonomy (NCBI): domain Bacteria; kingdom Bacillati; phylum Actinomycetota; class Actinomycetes; order Micromonosporales; family Micromonosporaceae; genus Micromonospora; species Micromonospora sp. PRAS1. Next base: position 3,076 of record NZ_JCANNB010000012.1, on the reverse strand, counting down.
CACCACTTCGTCCGGTTCCCGGCCGAGCGCGGTCACCAGCGCGGCGACCAACGCGCCGTTGCCCGGCAGCGGACCACGCCCGCTGGGCAGGGTCCGGTCGGTATTGGTCGCGATCCAGGCCGCACCCGCCCGCACCGCCACCGCCGCCTCGGCGAGATCGGCCCAGCCGACCTGGGGGCCGTAGCCCTGGATCACCGCGACCGGCGAATCCTCGGCCCGGGACACCGGATTCAGCCCGACCGCACGGACCTCGGAACGCAGCGCCTCTGCACCGATCACCAGCACCGGCACCCCGGCGGGCAGTCGTTCGGACAACAGCTGCGCAGCGGCGGCTGCGCTGGTCAGTACCTCTTCCGGCCGCGCCGGTACGCCCATCCCGGTGAGCAGGTTGGCAACCTCGCTGGCCCGGCGTGAGGCGTTGTTCGTCGCGTACGCGACGGCCCGCCCCTCGCCGTGCAGCCGCACGACCGCCTCGACCGCGCCGGGGATCGGCCGATCGATCAGGTAGATCACGCCGTCCAGGTCGAACACGACCAGGGCGTAGTCATCGATCAGCCGTTCCCCGGTGTCGGTCATCAGCGTCGCGCCTCCGGCTCCTGCGCGTCGGCCGCCTCCGGGCGGTCCGCCGCTGCCGCGACGTCCGGCGTCGCGTTCGCGGCCACGTCCCCCTCGGCCAGGGTCTCCTCGATCGCGTCGTCGCCGCGCACGCTCTCCGCGCGCGCGTCGTCCCCGGCCGAAGCCGTTACCGCCGCGTCGGCCTCGGTCGACTCGTCTGCCTCGGGCAGTTCATCGGCGGCCGTCACGTCGTCGCCGGAGAGGTCGGCGTCCGGCCGGGCCGGCACGGCACCGGGCGTACCCGGGCCGGCGGCCAACTCCTCAGCCACCTCGTCGTCCTCGTCGCCCTCGATTACCACTCCGTCGAGTTCGAGCAGCCGTTCCGCCGCGTCCGTCTCGGCGTCGACGTCGACCTCGGCCGCGCGGGAGAACCATTCCCGGGCCTCCGTACGCCGCCCCACGGCCAGCAACGCATCGGCGTACGCGTACCGCAGCCGAGCCGTCCACGGCTCGGTCGCCTCGGTGGTCAGTTCGGGCACCTGGAGCATGGCCACTGCCGCGTCCCGCTGTCCCAGGTCACCCCGTGCGCCGGCGGCCACGATCAGCAGCTCGATCGCCACGGCCCGGTCCAGCGTCTCCCGATCCGCGCCCCGGAACAGGTCGATCGCCCGCTCGGGCCGGCCCAGCGCCCGCTCGGAGTCCGCGATGACCGCCAGGTGGCTCTGCACGCCGCTCATCCGGTGGTACGTCCGCAGCTCCGCGATCGCGGTCTGCCACTCTCCCGCGTGGTACGCCGCCAGTCCGACCGCCTCCCGGACCGCTGCGATCCGCGACGCGAGCCGGCGCGCGGCCAGCGCGTGCGCTAGTGCCTCGGCGGGATCCTCGTCGATCAGCTGTCCGGTCGCCACGAGGTGACGAGCGATGGTGTCCGCGACCGGCTTCGCCAGGGACAGAAGTTCGGCGCGGACCTCCTTGTCCAGGTCGGTCGCGACGATCTCATCGGGCAGTTCGGGCGCCGGCGTAGACCCACCTGCGGCCTCGTCGGCCCGGCCGTCCCTCGGCCCCGCACCGCGCTCCCGATCCCGGTCGTCGCGGAAGCCACGATCGCGACGGTCGCCGCCCCGCTCGTCGTCCCGCCGGCGGTAGCCGCCCTCACGGTGCTCGCCGTCGCGGAAACCACCCGGTCGGCGATCACCACCGTCCCGGCGATCCCCACCGCGGTAGCCACCCTCACGACGGTCGCCACCCCGGAAGCCGCCGCCCTCACGGCGGTCGCCACCACGGAAACCACCCTCACGGCGATCCCCGTCGCGGGAACCGCCCTCACGACGGTCGCCACCCTGGAAGCCGCCTTCACGGCGATCCCCGCTACGGAAACCGCCCTCACGACGGTCGCCACCCTGGAAACCGCCCTCACGGCGGTCGCCACCACGGAAACCACCCTCACGACGGTCACCGCCCTGGAAACCGCCCTCACGACGGTCGCCACCACGGAAGCCACCCTCACGGCGCTCACCGCCACGGAAGCCACCGCCCTCACGACGATCGCCTCCGCGGAAACCACCCTCACGGCGGTCACCACCACGGAAACCACCCTCACGGCGCTCACCGTCACGGAAACCGCCGCCCTCACGGCGCTCACCGCCACGGAAACCACCTTCACGACGGTCACCGCCACGGAAACCGCCCTCACGACGGTCGCCCTGGAAACCGCCCTCACGACGGTCGCCACCACGGAAACCACCTTCACGGCGGTCGCCGCCACGGAAACCGCCGCCCTCACGACGATCGCCGCCCTGGAAACCGCCTTCACGACGGTCGCCCTGGAAACCGCCCTCACGGCGGTCGCCACCACGGAAACCACCTTCACGGCGGTCGCCACCACGGAAGCCACCTTCACGGCGGTCACCGCCCTGGAAACCGCCTTCGCGGCGCTCACCGCCACGGAAACCGCCCTCACGGCGGTCACCGCCCTGGAAACCGCCCTCACGGCGCTCACCGCCACGGAAACCACCCTCACGACGGTCACCGCCACGGAAACCGCCCTCACGACGGTCGCCCTGGAAACCGCCCTCACGACGGTCGCCACCACGGAAACCACCTTCGCGGCGGTCACCGCCACGGAAACCACCTTCGCGGCGATCCCCACCACGGAAACCGCCCTCACGACGGTCACCGCCACGGAAACCACCTTCACGACGGTCACCGCCACGGAAACCGCCCTCACGACGGTCACCCTGGAAACCGCCCTCACGGCGGCCTCCACCGGACCGACGGTCCTCCGCGCCGTAGCCGCGGTCGCGAGAGCCACGCTCCCGGTCACGGTCGTCGCGGTATGACGGGCGGTCGCTCCGACGCGAGCCGGCGTCGCGGTCGCCGCCGGGCCGTCCCTCGTATCCCCGGGGACGGTCTCCGCCCTGAGGTCCTGAGCTCACAGGTACATCCTTCCTAAGTGCGCCGTTCTACGGCGCAACGCAGTCGAGGGCCGACCCGATTCCGGGCGGCCCTCGACTGTGACGTG